>CAZZDW010000036.1:0-30825 GCA_964652945.1 uncultured Phycisphaeraceae bacterium | reverse complement strand
GCGAGCCAGGCGGTGAGGAAGTCGAAGATGTCCTGGACGGTCACGCCGTTGACCGTGTTGAAGTCGGCCGGGCAGCAGTTGACGTTCTGGCACACGGAGTTGTCGCCGTGGTAGGCGCCGGCGCAGGCGTTGCTGGTCTGGATCGAGCAGGCCGAGCCCGTGCAGCACGCGCCGGTGGGGAGCGGGCAGTTCCAGCGTGCGAGGTAGGGCGAGACGACGCCGCCCGCCAGCGTGAAGTCGCCGCCGACCAGCAGCGTGCCGTCGTTGTCGACGGCCAGAGCGTACGGCGTGCCGTTGAGCCCCGAGCCCATCGCCGACCACGACACCCCGTTCCACCGGGCGATGCGGAGAGGCGCCGGCGAGACGCCGGTCGCGGCGGTGAACTCGCCCGCGGCGACGAGGTCGCCGCTGGGGAGCACCGCCAGGGCGTTGACCGCGTTGGCGTTGGACGTGCCCACGCCGGAGCCGAGGGTGCTCCAATCGGTTCCGTTCCAGCGGGCCAGGCGGTTGACGGCGTTGAGCCCGACGCTGATGAACGTGCCGCCGACGACGAGGTCGCCGTTGGGCATGATGACCATCGTCCTGACTTTGGAGTTGGCGTTGAGGTCGGGGTTGAAGCCGTACCAGGTCTCGCCGTTCCACAGCGCGATGCCGTGCGCCGGGGTCGTGTTGGCGTTGACGCTCGAGAAGGTGCCGCCCGCGGCGATCTCGCCGCTGGGAAGCAGCGCCAGCGAGAGGACAGGGTTGTCGATCCCGTCGCCCATCGCCGACCAGGCGGTGCCGTTCCATTGCGCGACGCGCCGCGCGGCGACGCCGTCGATGGACTGGAACGAGCCGCCGATGACGAGATCGCCGCTGGGAAGTTCGAGCAGGGCGTTGATCTCTCCGCCGTCGGGCAGGCCCGGCGTGGAGAAGGGGGCCCACTGCCCGTCATGCCAGCGGGCGATGCCGATCGCCGTGGTGGTCCCGCCGTGGATCGTCTGGAATCCGCCGGCCGCGATGATGTCGCCGTTCTGGAGCTTGAGGACCGCCGTCACGTTTGTCGACGCGGTGGTGGACGCGTCGACCCCGTCGCCCAGCGCGGCCCACGCGCCACCGGTGAAGACCGCGACGCGGTTGGCGAAGGTCCCCTCGATCTGCGTGAACGATCCGCCGGCGAGGATGTCGCCCCCGGGCAGGACGGTGAGCGCCGACACGGTGCCGCTGGTCGCGTTGCCGCTCGCGAGTGCTTCCCAGCCGCTGTCGCCGAGGACGGCCACGCCGCTGACCGCCGCGTCGTCGGCGGTCAGGAAGTTGCCGCCGACCACGAGGTGGTTGTCGTTCTCGAGGCAGAGGGTGTAGACGTTGCGGTTGGTGGTGTCCGCCCAGAGCGCCGACCAACTCGTGCCGTCCCACTTGCCGAGGCGGTTGAGGGCCGTCGAGCCGGAGACGCTGAAATCGCCCCCGGCGACGATGTCGCCGTTGGGCATCTCGATGAGCGACCGCACGGGTGAAGCAAGACCCTGATCCAGCGGCGACCAGGTCGCGCCGTTCCAGAAGGCGATGTTGTTGGCGTCGACGCCGTTGACGCGCGTGAAGTTGCCGCCGATGTAGAGGTTGCCGTTGGCCAGGCGGACCATGGCGTTGATCCCGTTGCCGTTGGTGCTGGTATCGCCCGGCGCGATGGGGGACCAGGTGGACGTAGTGAAATCCCAGATCGCCAGGCGGTGGATGCCGGTGCTGCCGCCGGCGTTGAGGAACCCGCCCCCGACGAGCAGTTTACCGTCGGGCAGCGCGATGAGCGCGTTGACGCCGGGGTTAGAAAGACCGGTGTCTTGATTGCCGTTGGTCGCGACAAAGGGCGACCAGCTCGCGCCGTCCCAGCGTGCGATGCGGTTGAGCGTGGTGCCCTGGCTGCTGGTAAAGAGCCCGCCCGCGATAAGATCGCCGACCGTCGTGACGGCAAGCGCGTTCACCGTTGTGTTGAAGCCGCCCGCAAGCGCCGACCACGCGGCGCCGTTCCAGCGCGCGATGCGGTTGGCGGCCGAGCCTCCCGCTTTCGTGAACGCGCCCGCGGCGACAAGATCGCCGTTGGGCATCACCGCCAGCGCGTTCACCGCGTCCGAGCTGCCGCCCGTCCCGACGCCCTGACCGAGGGCCTCCCAGGAGGAGCCGTTCCAGATGGCGATGTTGTTGACGGCGACATCGCCGGCGACCGAGAACGAGCCGCCGACGACCAGCACGGGCGGGTTGCCGCCTTCGCCGTCGCGGTCCCACATGATGCTCGCCTTGACGTTGGTGGGCAGGGGTGAGCCGGACTGCAGGCTCGGCCCGACGCCCGGCAAGCCGCCGCCCGGCAACCACTGGCCCGTGCAGTCGACACCGCCGTGAACGGGCACCGCCGTCCACACGAGGCACAGGCACCCGGCCACGGTCGCGGCAGACGCCCCGGACGACCTGGATATCCATCTTCTGGGCATGACACGCCTCTCCTATATGTGAGTTTCCAACCCCTCCCAGGGCCTCGTGGGTGAGAATACCGCCATATTTGACCTCGGGCCAGTGTTTTTGATGAATTTCAGAAACATTTGCAAAGCATTGATCTCCAGGTATACTTTGAGGCAAGCGGTGAGGCTTCCGTCGATCAAAGGAATACACCTAGCACGGGGAGCGACTATTTCTACCTTGAGCAAGACGACATTCACGGGTGCGGCGGGTTCTTCGCGGGGCGCGCCGGTCAGGTTTGAGCAGGCCGCGGCGGCGTCGTTGCGGCAGTTCCAGGCCGCGGTGGCGGCGCTCTTTGCCGCGACCGCCGAAGACACCCGTCGCGCCGCCGACGTCGAACGCGCGTTCGGCGTCGACCGCAAGCTCGGGTGGCAGATGCACCGCATCGCCAACGAGCCCAACCCGCTGGCGGTCGCGATGAACCTCCCCGCGGCGGTCTCGACGAACCGCATGCTCAAGGCGGCGGCACGCAAGGGGCTGCCGACGGAGATCATCGAGCGCGTGTCGTCGGCGTTCCAGCAGGTCGAGCAGCTCATCAGCGAGCACGCCGGCGATCGGGAGCGGTTTCTCTCGATGGTGGGGCCGCTGATCAAGGAAGAAGCCGAGAGCATCGACCTCAAGCAGAAGAAGGCGGCGTACCGGGCGATGAGCCACCTCGTGGGCGTCGACGAGCAGGTCTGCACGAGCTGCACGTTCCTTCACCCCGGCGACGAGCCGGGGCGGTTGTGCGCCGCTCGGTTGTCGGCGCACATCGGCCTGCACCGGCTGCGGTCGACGTCGCCGATCTTTGTGCCGTTGATCATCTCGCGGACCTCCGGCGAGGGCGAGACGTTCACCGCCGGCACGCAGGCCCCGCTCGTGCCGGACACGGGCACGTATCTGCTGGAGGAGTTCTGCTCGCCGGGCCTGACGGTGCAGGAGATCCACGAGCCGAACATGATGGAGATCGCCGAGGCGATGGGGCGGAACAACTCGGTGGACGTGGTGTACGCGTCGATCTCGCGCGGCGTGCTCTCGCCGTTTGCGACGCCCGAGGGGCCGCAGTTCCTCAGCAGCAACCGCGTGAACATCCCGGCGGAGGTGCTGATCTCGGACACACTGATCCACCGCGACGCCTTTCCCTTGCAGCACCCGCTGGAACGCCGCGTGCATGTGTACGCGAACGAGCGGATCGGCATCGGCTTCGGCGAGCCGAAGTACGCCGAGCGGCAGTCGCTGCTGTCGGTCGTCGAGCACAGTCGTCACCTGGGCCTCGGCGTGCAGACGCTGGCGACGCCCGAGTCGCCGAGGCACGTGGAGATGATCGGGCGCCTCTGCGAGAAACTCGGCTGGAACCCGGACGAGTTCCACGTGTACCGCTGCCGGATCGAGTACCCGATCTTCCGGAGCACGGTGCGGGTGGTCTTCGAGTTGCCGCGGAACGGGGCCGCCGAATCGGACGCCGCGCGACGGTCATAGGCGGCACGCGGAGCGACGCCGAGGAACCGGAAATCGGATCGGTCGACCGATGTATTCCGTCACGCGCCCACCGGCGTTGCCGCGTCGTGCGGCGGCTCGGGGAGCTGGAAACCGATGGTGAACTGCGCGCCGTACATCGGGTATTGCATGTCGAAACGGAACGCTCGGAAGTCGGCCGGGTTCCAGCCCACCGTCGTGTAGAGGTGTTCGAGCATCTCGACGTACCGCGGCACGTGCGCCAGCCGTGCGCCGGCGAGCCCCGGCGGGAGCGGCCGGACCGTTTCGTAGACGTTCAGCCGGTCGCGCTCGCGCGTCGGGTCGTCAAAGACGCGCACCCATCCGCGTGTCGCCGTGTCGTGCACGCGCAGCTGCGGCAGCACGCCGGGGAACACGTCGTTGTGCAGGAAGATATCCATGGTCAGGCGCTTGACCGGCGTATCGGTGGTGTGCGTGACGCCGCGCACGCGGGGCGAGCCGGGCGTCAGGTACCGGTGCACCGCCGCGTTGCGCCGGTCCGCCGTCACCAGGTCCACCGCCGATCGCATCCCGACTTCCTGCCCGGCGACAAAGTAGTACGCCATCCCGTCGACCTGCTGCCTGTCGAAGGGGGGCAGCGGCGACGTCGAGAACTGCGGGAGGAGCGTTCCGAGCGGCTCGTTGATCGGCCTGCCGTCCAACGTGGACACCGACGTGTCGGGCTTGTTGAGCGCCTCGCCGATGCCGATCACGATCCGCGCATCGGGCTTGGAGCGGCGCAGCCCGAACTCGGCGTTGAGCGTGGCGCGGTCCAGCATCCTGCCGTCGGGCGACGGATGGAACAGCATGGCGCACAGATCCGCCTCGGCGGCGATGCCCTTGTACTCGCTGACGCCCTTGAAGATCGTCTGGCGGCTCGCCAGCTCGCTCTTCTCGCGCTCCTCGGGGATAAACGCGTTGAGCATGACCTCGAGCGATGCACGGTTGCCCGCGTGCGTGTCGGCGAGGTGCTCGAACGAATCGAACGCCCGGGCGACACGCTCGCGGATCTCCTGCGAAATCCCTTTGTTCTCCGCGGCCTTGAGCAGCTTCTTCATGGAGACGCGGGCCGGGACGTTCGTGCCCACCGCCAGGGTGGGCTTGACGGTCGCGATCCGGAAGACCTGCCACGCGAGGCGGTTGTCGATCCCGAGCACCTGCCCGACGTCGATCGCGCGCCGGATATCACCCGGCACGGCGGCGAGCAGGCCGGCGACCGAGTCTTGGAACTCGCCAAGCGAAGACGAGGCAGCCTCCTCAAAGATCGTGCCCGTGGCGGCCGCCTGAGTACCTGTTCCGATGGTGCGTTGGTTCTCGGAAATCATCGTGTCTGCATCCAGAAACCGCCACTGGGGCTTCGTCAATCCCATGCACGGGGCTGTCATAGTAAGGATAACCGAGGGTTACCGGGAAGCCATCAATTGATCGAAAATATTTAGAATAACTCAAAAAATATGAATAAATATGGAAAAGCCCGCTTTTCGAAGTATCTTAACCGTGCCGAGGAGGGTGAAGGGGATGAGGTTCATGCCCAGGGGCGAATAGGAGGCTCGACATGCGCACGCGAAGTGCAAAGCTTGCATGGTGTATGGCATCTGCATGGATGATCATCCCCACAGTCACGTCCACGGTCAGCGGCGATTGCACGGGGGAGTGGCTGCCGGTCAACGGCTCGGTCGACGGCTCCGTCACGGCGCTGCAGACGATGTCCAACGGCGACGTTGTCGCCGGCGGCGGGTTCACCACCATCGAGGGGACGACCGCGCAGCAGATCGCGCGCTGGAACGGCACGTCGTGGTCGGCGCTGGGGGACGGGTTGTACCCCGCCGCGGACCCGTGGCCGTTGAATATCCAGAATCGACCGGTGGCGACGATCCTCGAACGCCCCAACGGCGATCTGTTCATCGGCGGCGCCGACTTCGCCGTGACCAGCGGCGGCTCAAAGAACATCGTCGCGCAGTGGAACGGCTCGGCGTGGTCGGAGTTCTCGCCGAACATCAGGCCGTACGCGGTCAATGCCCCCACGTTCATGCAGGAGTACGGGCTGATTACCTCGATGGTCGCCCTGCCCAACGGCGACGTCCTCGCGGGCGCGGGCGCCGCCTTTTTCCCCGACGACCCGGACCATATCACCCGGTTCCTCCTCCGCTGGGACGGCGCCCAGTGGACCGACTCCGGCTCGACCACCCAGGACATCGCCCGCACGATGATCGTTCTCCCCGACGACGGCAAGCTCGCCGCCAACATGGTCGTTGTCGGCGGCGGGGCTTCCTCGTACGACGGCGTCCCGGCAACCGGCGGCATCGCCTACTGGGACGGGACCAGCACCGCCGGTGACGGCTCGCCGATGTGGCACTCGTTGAACTTCGGGACCAACGGCGTGGTCAACGCCCTGCTCCTGCTCCCCAACGGCGATTTCATCGCCGCCGGCACCTTCCTCCGAGTGGGCAACAGCGCGGCGGCCGACCTGCAGGTCAACCGCATCGCGCGCTTCAACCGCACAACCAACATGTGGGAACGGCTCGGGAGCGGGCTCAGCAGCAACGTCTACACCCTTGCGGTCCTGCCCAACGGCGACATCATCGCCGGCGGCCGGTTCACCGTGGGCACAACCATCGCCGGTGAAACGGCGACGCCGGCGGTGAGCCGCATCGCCCGCTGGGACGGCGCCGCGTGGTCGCCAATGGGCACCGGCGTGAACAACGACGTGCTCGCGCTCGCCGTCGACAGCAACGGCGACCTGCTGGTCGGCGGCAAGTTCACCACCGTCAACGGCAGCCCGTCGGCCAACTTCGCCCGCTGGGGTTGCCCGGAGCCGGTGTGTCTGGCAGACTTCAACACCGTCAACGGCGTCACCGTGCAGGACATCTTCGACTTCCTCACCGCCTGGCTCGCGGGCAACACCTCGGCGGATTTCAACGGCGTCAACGGCGTCACCGTGCAGGACATCTTCGACTTCCTCACCGCCTGGCTCGCAGGCTGCTAACTCCTCTTCTCGGAATGCCGCGGGGCTCAGCCCCGCGGTTTCCATTGGCTCACGCAGAGAGTTCGCCGGGGGCTTTAGCCCTTCGGCTTTCAAAGACCGGGTTTTCGGATCGTTCGGGAGCGCTGTATGGTTGTGCGTCGTGGGTTCACGCTCATCGAGCTGCTCGTGGTCATCGCCGTCATCGCGCTGTTGGTGGCGATCCTGCTGCCGGCCCTGGCGAAGGCGCGCCGGGCGGCACGCACCGCCGCGTGCCAGAGCAACCTGCACCAGATGATGGTCGCCCACACCGCCTACGCCACGGACTTCAAGGGCTTCATCGCGGCCTACAACGGCCGCTCCGAGGACCGGGCCAGCACCAACTACCACGTCCCGACCGGCGCGCAGATCGCCGAGCAGGCGGCGGACATCTTCGAGGAGATCACCGGCGACGAGTTGCCGGCCTACACCGCCGGCGGGAGCGTCGGAGCCGCTCAGAGCTTCGTCGTCGAGCAGTTCAGCCACTTCGTGCTCGCGCAGTATCTCGACGGCGCTCTGCCGGCCCCGGCGACCGTCTGCCCGGAGGACCAGGCCCGTCTCTCGTGGCGGGCGAGCCCGGACGACATGAGCTCCAATCCCTTCAAGCCGCAGAAGGATCTCAATCTCGCCGGCAAAAACCTGCTGTGGTGGCCGTGCAGCGCGTCGTACCAGCTCGCCCCGTGGGCGTGCAGGAAGACGAAGGACGTCGCGGGGGACGTGGCGGGCTATCACCAGACCGCCGACTTTGACCACGACATGTACGCCACCAAGCTCGGCTTCGGCGGGGCGAAGGTGCACCAGATCGCCTATCCCGCGGCGAAGGTCGCGCTCAACGACACCCAGGACCGGCACTTCGCGGGCCGGGAGACGTTCTTTCTGTACACGCGGGCTCAACAGCCGCTCGCGTTCTTCGACGGCTCCGTCTCCAACCGCAAAACGGAGAACGCCAATAAAGGGCTCGATCCGTTCCAGCCGAACCGCGGCCCGTGCAAGCTGAAATACGCACCCGACGCGGGCTTCGAGTCGCCGGCCCTGCCGGACCTAGGGTACAAGGTCGTCGCCTATTACCGCTGGACCCGCAACGGGCTCGCGGGCGTCGACTTCGGCGGCGGCGAAGTCCGGCGCTGACATTCGCCGCCCACACGCACAGACGCCGCGCAGCACCGCCGGCCGCCGCGCTGGAAAAGCCGGTATCCTGCCGTGGATGCAGGAGGACGCCGCACATCGCCGGTTCACGCCGTCCGCCCGCGGCCGCGTTGTGCGGCTGGCGGGTTACGCGATCGGCATCGCCCTGCTCGTCGCGGCCGTGTGGCTCATCGTGCGGCACCGCGACCTGGTCGCCCAGAGCCTCGGGGCGCTCGCCGGCGCGCCGTGGTGGATGGTCGCGTTGACGCTCGCCGGGCCGGGGGTGAACTGGCTCTTGACGACGCTCGTCTTCTGGGTGCTCCTCAACGGGTACGGCAGGGTCGGGCGGCGTGAGATGGCGGCGCTCATGGCCGCGAGCTGGCTGCTGAATCATCTGCCGATGCGGGCCGGGCTCGTCGGGCGCCTCGCGTACCACCGCCTCGTCAACAACATCTCGGCCGTCAAGGTCGGACGGAGCCTCGTCGACTCGATCATCTGCAGCGCTGCCGCGCTCGGCGTGTCGCTGGTCGTCGTGCTCGGCGTGGTCGCGGCAAGCCGCGGCGAGACGCACCCGCGCCTGGGCGGCGCCGCCCCGCTGGCCGTCGGCCTGCTCGGGCTCGCGGGGCTCGGCGTCTCGCTGGTGGTTCGTGGTCGCGGTTCGTCGGCCGAGCGCGAACCGGCCCCCGCCCTGTGGCGGTATATGTGTGGGGCGTCGCTCCGCACGCTCGACGGCGTCGTGTGGGCCGCACGGTATTGGCTCGTCTTTCGCATGCTCGATGCGCCGATCTCGCCCGACGGCGCGATGGCGATCGCGGTGGTGAGCCAGGCGGCCGGGCTCTTGCCGGTGCCGCTCGGTTTGCGAGAGTGGGCCGTGGGGCTGACCTCGTCGCTCCTGCCGGGGAAGGGCGCGGCGGGCGGCCGGGGAAGCGGGGGGGGCGGGGGGGTGCTGACCGGCGTGGTCAGCAGCGGGGGGCTCGTGGCCGACGTGATCATGCGCGTCACCGAGCTGGCCTGGGCCGTGCCGACGGGCACGCTCTCGGCGTGGTGGCTCTGGCGGCGGTATCGCTCGCGCGGCCGATCGGCCGATACTTCTTCTGAGGTGTCCGATAAAGCCTGACCGGTCGGTGTCACGTGGGCGTGCGGCGGCCGTCTAACCTGTAGAGACGAGCCGTCGGCTTTCGGACGTGGACAATCCGGCCGATGGAACACGAAGCGTCGAGGTGCGCACAGAAAACCGAGGTGGGTGAATGATGGAACCGCCAGATACCGAAGACTGTTGTTTCTACGAGACGCGACCGTAAGGGAGCGTGCCCTCTTCTCCAGCGTTCTACACGCTCGCGTCTCGCAGAAAAGCACCATGTTCATAGCAGGGGGGGAATTTTCGTCATGGTCAACAAGATCGAACAAGACCACCAGCGCTTCCGGCAGATCGTCCGCGGCAAGATCCGCAAGGACCTCCGCCGATTCATCTCACGCGGCGAGCTGATCGCCCGCGAAGGCGCCGACGGCCGGGTCGTCTCCGTGCCGATCCACGACATCGACATCCCCACCTTCCGCTACGGCGACAACTCCGGCGGCGTCGGCATGGGCGAAGGCGAAGAAGGCGACGCCGTCCAGCCCGGGCAGGGCAAAGCCGGCGGCGGCGACCAGCCGGGGCAGCACATCCTCGAAGTCGACGTCTCGCTCGAAGAGCTGGCGGATATTCTCGGTGAGGAGCTGGAGCTGCCGCGGATCGAGCCCAAGGGCGAGCACCGCGTCACGACGGTGCGCGACAAATACTCCGGCATCCGCCCCACCGGCCCGGCGTCGCTGCGGCACTTCAAACGCACGTACAAAGAGGCGCTCAAACGCCAGCTCGCCCTCGGCGAATACAACCCCGACGACCCGGTGATCGTGCCGATCAAGCGCGACCTGCGGTACCGGTCGTGGGTGGAGGTGAAGAAGCCGCAGAGCAACGCGCTGATCGTCTACATGATGGACGTGTCAGGCTCGATGGGCGACGAGCAGAAGGAACTGGTGCGGCTCGAAGCCTTCTGGATCGACACGTGGCTGCGGCGGAACTACGAGGGCGTCGAGAGCCGCTACGTCGTCCACGACGTGCAGGCCAAAGAGGTCGACCGCAAGACGTTCTTCTCCGTCCGCGAGGACGGCGGCACGCGCATCTCCTCGGCCTTCAACCTCGCCTTCGAGATGCTCAAGGCCCACTACGACCCGAGCGACTGGAACATCTACCTCTTCCACTTCTCCGACGGCGACAACTCTTCGGAATCCGACAACCGCCTGTGCGTGCAGCTTTTGCAGGAGAAGCTGCTGCCGATGGTGAACATGTTCGGCTACTGCCAGGTCACCAGCCCGTACGGCAGCGGCTCGTTCATCAACGTCCTCCGCGACTCCTTCGAGCAGGAATCGTCGCGCGAGGAGAAGGTCGTGACGAGCCGCATCAACAGCAAGAACGAGATCTACGACTCGATCAGGACGCTGTTCAAGGCAGGCAAATAGGCAGCAGGCAACAGGGAGCAGGGATGGATTCCAGCTGCCTGCTCCCTCTTCCCTGCTCCCTTATTATTCGAGCTTCAGATCATCCTTCACATCCGCCGTGATGTCGGCGTCTTTGGGCAGCTTGATGATCGGCCGGGCGAGCACGGCCTGCACGACGCGGTCCGGGTCGTCGGCCTTGATCTTCTCGTCGATGCCGCGTGAGCAGACGACGTAGTCGTACCCCAGCTCCTCGGCGACGGCGTCGGTCGAGGCCTTGGCCATCGTGTACGCGTCGAGGAACTGCTTGCTCATGAACTTGCGCACGCGGGTCTGGATCTCCGACGCCGCCTGCTGGAACTCTTGGCGTTTCTGCTGGAACTGGCGGTAGAGGTCCTGCGTCGCCTCGTCCTTGGGGTCGGCCCCCTGGAGCCTCTGCTGCAGCTCGGTCAGCTCGTCCTGCAGCGGCTGGAGGGTCTCTTGGGCCTTCTTCTCCTCGGCCTCGCGGTCGGGTTTGAATCGGTCGGTCTCCAGCAGCTTCTCGATGACGCCGTAGACATCGCAGGTCGCCACGCGGGCCGGCTCGGGCTGAGACGCCCGCATCGCCGCCGCCCCGCCGCCCAGCGCCGCCCCGAGACCCAGGATGAAAAACACCGCCGCTTGCTGCCACTGACGCATGGAATACTCCGAAAAAGCCGGCGGCCACCGCCGCCGTGTTGCGAGGAGACGAAACGACCGTCCCGCATGCTAGGCGTGCGGGGCGGATTCAAGGATGAATACCGCCGCGGCGGCCGCGAGATGCGACGCCCGCCTGCGTATCCTCCACCTCCGCGGCGTGGAGATGGTGACAAGGAGTGACGACCGCATGATGGACCCCCGTTTGCAGCGTTTGGCCGACGTGCTCGTGCGGTATTCCACCCGCGTCAAAGAGGGCGACCTCGTCAACATCACCGCCGAGGACATCGCCATGCCGCTCGTCCAGGCGGTCTACCAGGCCGTTCTCAAGGCGGGCGGCCACCCCGTCTGGTCCGCCAAGTCCGACACGCTCCGCGAGCTCATGCTCGAACACGGCAGCGACGAGCAGCTCCGCTTCCTCTCGCCCATCGACCTCCACACCATCCGCACCGTCGACGTCAACATCGGCCTGTGGGCCGACACCAACACGCGGGCCTTCTCGCGCATCGACCCGGCCCGCATGGCCGAGCAGCAGGCCTCGCGCAAGCCGTATTTCAAGGTCTTCATGGAGCGGGCCGCCCTCGCCGACCAGCCGGGGGGCCTGCGCTGGGTCGGCACGCAATACCCCACCCAGGCCGCGGCTCAAGACGCCGAGATGTCGCTCAGCCAGTACGAGGACTTCGTCTTCCGCGCCGGCCTCTTGCACTTGCCCGACCCCGTCGCCGAGTGGCGGAAGATCCGCGATCGCCAGGAGCGCGTCCGCGAGTTCCTGCAAGGGAAGAAGACGCTCCGCTTCCGCGCCCCCGCGCACAACGGCGACGACGGCACCGACCTGACGGTCGACGTCTCCGCCGCCCGGTGGATCAACTGCTGCGGGCACGAGAACTTCCCCGACGGCGAGGTCTTCGCCGGGCCCCAGGGCGTCGACGGGCACGTCAACTACTCCTTCCCCGCCGTGTATCAGGGCCGCGAGGTCGACGGCGTCCGCCTCCGCTTCAAGGCCGGCCGCGTCGTCGACGCCTCGGCGACCAAGAACGAGGACTTCCTCATCAAGATGCTCGACCAGGACGCCGGGGCGCGCACGCTCGGCGAGATCGCCATCGGCACCAACTACGCGATCAAGGAGTTCTCGCGCAACACGCTCTTTGACGAGAAGATCGGCGGCACGTTCCACGCCGCCGTCGGCGCCGGCTACCCCGAGAGCGGCAACACCAACGAGTCCGGCCTGCACTGGGACATGGTCTGCGACCTGCGCGCCGGCAACGCCCGGGGCGGCGGCACCATCGAGGCCGACGGCGAGGTCTTCCACCGCGACGGCCGGTTCCTCCACGCCGGCTGGCCGGGCAACGAGTAGCAAGACGCTCGCGCAGCGCGTCCCGTGCTGTACGAGCGCCTCCCGCGCACGGGTTCTTGACGCCTCACCCGGCGCTCTCACACGAGACGCGAGCGCGAGCGAGCGTGCCCGTTTCTCAACGGTTCTCCACGCTCACCGACGCTCGCGTCTCGGAAGCGACGCAGAGCGTAGATTCAGCAAGACTTGGTGAAACCCGTTCTCACCGCCGCCGGCGCATCGCGACGAGCCCGACCGCGCCCAGCACGCCCGCCGTTCCCGGCGCGGGCACGAGCGTGAACTGCGCGCCCTCGTCGACCTGGGCGAAGACCGTGGACGTTCCCGCGATGTACAGGTCGAACGCCGGCAGCGTCGCGACGTAGCGGGCCGCCGCGGACGCACCGCTCAACGGCTGCGGCTCAAAGCCGAAGACGCTCAGGTCGATCGACGAGAACTGCGTGTCCACCCCGTTGTCGCTGAACGTGCCGCCGAAGAGCACCGCGAACGTCGTGCGGTACTCGTTGTTGACGAACGTCTCGGTGATGTCGGTGATGTCGAGCGTCAGCGAGAGCTTCTGCCCCGTGGCGAAGCTGATCTCCTCGTACTTGACGTTGCCGATGTGCTTCTTGACGTAGTAGTTGTTGTCCGGGTCCATGTCGTCGGTCTCGTCGAACTCGAGCATCGACTGGGCGAAGATGGTGGTGTCGAAGGTGAACTGCGTGTTGGTGATCCGGCCGCTGACTTCCAGCGCGTGCGGGAAGACGACCGTCTTGGCCTGGGCGATCCCCGCCAGCGAGCAGGCCGCAACAACCGCCGCGAACGTGAACGTGCGCATCGCTCTCTCCTTGAAATGGCGTTCGGCGTGGTTCCAGCACGCCGGACGTGTATGAAAAAGGGTCTCAACTCCGCGCATACGGTACCACGGGGCGGCCCGTGCGCCTAGAGCCTCAAGGCAAAGCCGGACCCCGAACCGCTGCGATTCGGAATCCGGCAGGATGTGCAACGGAACGCGTTAGGGCCCGCTCAGTCCCAGATCGCCCGGAAATCCTGCTTCTCGGGCCCGGCCTTGATGAAGACGCCGAGGAAGGCGTTGATGCCCCCCGCATCGTCCGGCTCGTCGAAGAAGAGGTTGTCCGGCGTCTTCGCCGCGCGGCCGTCGTAGGTCAGCCCGTCCGGCGAGGTGCTCATCTCAAAGTTGACGTGCCCGTCGTTGTAGGCGATGTTGCCCTCCCACGTGCGGCGGCCGCCGTGGATGGCGAAGGTGTTGCTGTCGGCGTTCACGTACGTCGGCACGGATCGGCCGCGTGTGCGGTCGACCGTGACACTCGAAACCTCCGGCCCGCGGTCGCCGAAGACGGCCTGCGTCGCGCTGAAGGTGTTGTGCCAGACGCTCGGGCGGTCTTCGGCCGGCGCGATGGCGCGGGCGTGCGCGTAGCTGACGTTGGAGCCGCCCGGCCCGGTGAAGTCCGCGGCGAAGGCCGGATCCCACAGCGCCTTGGCCGGGTCGACGGCCGCCTTGGGCATGTCGAACTCATAGTCGGTGTCGATCTGGATCTTGCCGCTGGTCTCGGCCGGGTTGTAGTACATCTCCGGCGAGACCGAGCCCTGGAAGATCAGGATCGAGAGGACGTTGGCCGTGTGGTCCTTGGCTGCGCCTTCTTCGGCGGTCGTCGCGTTGTTGGGATCAAGCAGCGAGGGGAGCGGGTAGTTGTCGCCGTTGTTGTTGGCGAAGATCGCCATCGACTGCACGATGCCGCGGACTTGCGAGGCGTCTTTGATCCGGCGAGCATCACCACGATGATAACCACGACCGCCGATCGCCGGCAAGAGAATGGCCACGATCAAGCAGATCACCACAATAACCGCAAGCACTTCGACAATGGTCAAGCCTCGGGCGTTGCCCGAGAGAGGAACGTGTTTCATAAGATTC
Organism: uncultured Phycisphaeraceae bacterium; assembly: GCA_964652945.1. Taxonomy (GTDB): domain Bacteria; phylum Planctomycetota; class Phycisphaerae; order Phycisphaerales; family UBA1924; genus CAZZDW01. Next base: position 16,332 of record CAZZDW010000036.1, on the reverse strand, counting down.
TCCACGATGTCGGGTTGTCAGATCGAATCAATGATAAATCACGACGCGGATGATCGATCGATCCGTACAAACCTACGTCGGGCTCGCGCGAGGTGTTGCACGCTGCTCTGGAAAGCTCGCGTCATGCGTGTTGCGTGAACATTGCGAGCAAAGCACGAGGCCCAGGGCCATGGCCCTGGGCCTCACCCCGCGTCAATACTTCTTCTGTGACCAAGAGCGATTCTTCAGACCAGTTCTCCCACGTCCCCGTGCTGCTCGACGAAGTCGTCGAGGCGTTGTCCCCCAAGCCGGGCGAGACCTACCTCGACTGCACCGCCGGCCTGGGCGGCCACGCCGAGCGTATCGCCGAACAACTCGCACACGGTGAGGGGGGGGAGCGGGGGGGGCGGGGGCAGGAGGGGGGGCGGGGGGGCGGCTCCGTCATCCTCTGCGATCTCGACCACGGCAACCTCGCCCGCGCTCAGGCCCGTCTCAAGCCGCGTTTCCCCGCGATCAACCTCACCACCCTCCACGGCAACTTCGCCGACGCACCCCGAAAACTCTCCGAACTCAGGCTCGCCGCCGACATGGTCCTCGCCGACCTCGGCTTCGCGTCGTCGCAGATGGACGACGCGTCACGCGGCTTCTCGTTCATGCGCGACGGCCCGCTCGACATGCGGCTCGACCCTTCCGCGCCGATCACCGCCGCCGAGCTGGTCAACACCATGAGCGAGCCCGAGCTGGCCTCGCTCATCTTCGAATACGGCGAGGACCGGCACGCCCGCCGCATCGCGCAAAAACTGGTCCGCGAGCGGGCCTCCGCGCCGATAGAAACGACTGCTCGGCTCGCCGAGCTCGTCGTAGACGCCGTTCCGCCTCAGCACGGACCGAAGGGGGGCATACACCCCGCCACCCGCACGTTCCAGGCTCTGCGGATCGCCGTCAACGACGAGCTGGGCAACCTCCGGCGGCTGCTCGACGCGATCGCTCGCGGCGCGGCACTCGCCGCCGAACGAAACGGCCCTTCGCACGGGTGGCTCAACCATGACGCACGCATCGGCATCATCAGCTTCCACTCACTCGAAGACCGCCTGGTCAAGCAGGCCTTCGCCGACCTCGTCGAGCGCGGCCTTGCCGAGCGGCTGACCAGGAAACCCGTCGAAGCCTCCGACGCCGAGGTGCAGCGCAACCCGCGTGCTCGCTCGGCCAAGCTCCGGGCGGTACGATTCGCCCACTGATTTGTCTCCCAGCTCATCGACGCGGCCAAGGATCGGCGGCGTCCCGCACAACTCGGCCTGACGCTCCGGCGCGGAGCACAGGCCACCAACGCACGGACCGCGGCTCGTGACCAAAGAACACAAACTCGCACTCATCGTCGGCTTCGCCCTCGTCCTCGTCGTCGGGGTGCTCATCAGCGACCACTTCTCCAAGGCAAGCTCCGCCGCGCTCGACAACTCGCTCTCGGCACGCGACCCGCGCGCCTTCGGCTCGGGAACAGACGAGCTCAACGGCCCGATCATGACCCCGCCGCCGATCTCGCCGGAGGAGCAGCAACGCCGCGAAGCGTTAGCGCACAACACCCAGATGACGCCCCTGCCCAACACGCTCGTGCGTGAGGAGCCTGCCGCGCCCGTTGCTGCGGGTGATGGAGGAAATGGCGGGGGCGACGTCGCGGGCATGTTCCGCGACGGCAACCCCAACACGATCGTGATGGGCGAGCCCAACGGCCAGGCCGCGCTCGATCGGAACTTCGAGGACGTGACCTACCAGCCGCTGCTGGTGCAGAGCCGCCCCGAGCGCTTCGAGCCGGTGAATCAGCGCCCGCTGAACAACATCCGTCAGTCTGACCCGCTCAACGATCGCGCGTCGACGGCCCGCGAGCCCGTCGCTCCCCCCCCGATCCCGCCGGTCGAGCAGAAGCCGGCGACGCGTCACTCGGTCGCCGAGGGCGAGTCGCTCTTCGCCATCGCCCAGAAGTACTACGGCGACGGCACCCAGTGGACCCGCATCCGCGACGCCAACCCGAGGAGCGTCGACAAAGACGGCTCCGTCCGGGCCGGCGTCTCGCTCGTCATCCCCGGCTCACCCAAGGCCGGCGACGCCCCCCAGCAATCCCCCGCCCACGCCCCGGCCGACAAATCCAAGCGTGACGCCTCGCCGGCCAAGCCCGCGCCGACCGGCTACGCCCTCTACACCGTCAAGCCCGGCGACACGCTCGGCGAGGTCTCGCAGAAGCTCTTGAAGACATCCAAGCGCGCCGGCGACATCGCCGCCCTCAACAAGCTCGACGACCCCGACCACCTCCTCGTCGGCATGCAGCTCAAGATCCCCGTGCAGTGATGTTGGCTTTGGTGGCACCGGTGAGGGGGGGCCGACCGGTGCGCGGGCTTTCGGCTGGAACCACACGATGTTCTGGAAACTCGCCACGCTCATCCTGGCCCTCGGCGCGATCGCCTGCGTGCTGCTGACCGTCCGTCAGCAGCGCATCCAGGCGGGGCACGAGCTGGCGAGCATCCAGCGCCGCGTCGGCGAACACGACCGCACGCTCTGGCAGCTCCGCGTCGAGCTGGCCCGCCGCCTCTCGCCCAAGGAGATCGAGGCGATGGCCCTCGAGAACCGTCCGCTGCAGCCGATCGCTCACGCGATCGACACGATGGCGCCGATGAACGAGGGCGTCGCCAGGCAAGACGAGTAGCAAGGTGCTTGGTGGTATTGGCATGGGTGGGCGGGACGCCCGCCCACCCAAACCGACCTCATGAGTTGCTCTTAAAGTGCGCACGATGTCCACAGGGCAAGCAGAGCCAGAAGTGCAGAGCATGACAGAGACCTCGGTTTCTGCGACCTCCTCCCTCCGCGTCGACCGCGTCGCCACGCTGGTGGTGGGGATGGTCGTGCTGCTGCTGGCCGTGGTGATCGGCCGCGTCGCCCAGCTCCAGGCCCGTCCGAGCGTCGAGCTTGTGCCGCACATCGACGACCGTGTGACGCGGCTCACCGAGCCGGGCAACCGCGGCGACATCTTCGACCGGCGTCAAAAAATCCTCGCGACCACGCGCTTCGGCTTCCGCGTCTTCGTCGACCCGTGGGTCTTCCCCTCGCCGCCCGACGAGGCGCTGGCCAAGCTCGCCGAGGCCGCCAACATGCCCATCGCCGAGGTCGCCGAGCGCGTCCTGCCGCGGATGGTCGAGAACCAGCGCCGCAAGGCCGACGGCGTCTCGCCGATCCGCTACGTCTCCATCGGCGGCATCCTCGACGACTCGCTCGTCGAGAGCGTCCGCCACGTCGGCGTCCCCGGCGTCTACCTCGAACGCCGCCCCGTGCGCGAGCACCCGCAGGGCGAGCTCGTCTCCACCCTCGTCGGCGTCGTCGGGGTCGACGACGTCGGGCTCACCGGCGCCGAGCACATGCTCAACGCGCGCCTCACCCCCCGGCCCGGCTTCGTCGAATACACCCGCGACGCGCACAACCGCCCCATGTGGGTCTCGCCCGGCGGCTACCAGCCCCCCTCACGCGGCGAAGACGTCCGCCTCTCCATCGACCTCGAACTCCAACGCATCGCCGGCGAGGAGCTCACCCGCGGCGTCGAAGAGGCCAACGCCGCAGGCGGCCGCGCGCTCGTCATGGACCCGATCACCGGCGAGATCCTCGCGATGGTCGACATCGTCCGCGACGTGCCCGGCCTCATCGACTACGACTGGGTCACGCCGATCGGCCAAGAACAGGGCCGCCCGCGCTACCGCACGATCCGCCAGTCCAAGCTCCCCGACGGCTCGCCCGCCCCGCCGCGGAACCGCATCGTCGAAGACGCCTACGAGCCCGGCTCGACGTTCAAGCCCTTCATGTGGGCCGCGGTGACCGAGCTTGGGCTCGTCTCACCCGACGAGATCATCGACACCGAGGGCGGGCACTGGGTCACGCCGTACCACCGCCGCGTCGACGACGTCACCGCGCGCGACAAGCAGACGTGGGCCGAGGTGCTCATCAACTCGTCGAACATCGGCATGGCCAAGGTGACCCGCCGGATGAGCGACGACCAGATGCGCGACGCGGTGATCCGCTTCGGCTTCGGCAGCCGCACGGGCGTCGGGCTGCCGGGCGAGTCGACGGGGCTGGTGACGCCGCGGAAGCGGTGGGGGGTCTATTCGCAGACGTCGGTCGCGATGGGGCACGAGATCGCGGTGACGCCGATCCAGATGGCCCGCGCCTTCTCCGCACTCTGCCGCACGGGCGAGCTCGCCGGCATGATGCCCGACGTGCGTCTCACGCCGCTGCCGCCCGGCGAAGAGAACCGCGGCGTGCGCGTCGCCGACCCCAGGATCGCCGAGCTGACCCGCCGCACGATGCACGGCGTCGCCGAGCACCTCGACGAACGCATGAGCCGCAAGAACCTCGACTTCCACCCGCGGTACGAGGTCTTCGGCAAGTCGGGGACCGCCGAGATCCCGCTGGGCGAGCCGCCGAAGGGCAAACGCCGCCCACGCGGCTCCGACGGCTACTTCCAGGGGCAGTACAACTCGTCCTTCCTCGCCAGCGGCCCGCTCGACAAGCCGCGGCTGGTCGTCCTCGTCGTCATCGACGACCCCGGCCCGGAGCGCGTCCGCAGCCGCACGCACTACGGCTCGGCGACCGCCGGCCCGGTCAACCGCCGCATCCTCGAACGCGGCCTCGCCTACATCGGCGTGCCCCCGTCGCACCCCGACCCGGCCGCCGCCGTCGTCAGCGCCGAGCGGTGAGCGTGTTGGCGTGAGCGCATGTGCCTTGGGTGGGGCGGGCGTCTGGCCCGCCATACGGGATGCTCAGAGACAACCGCAAGGCGGGCGGGACGCCCGCCCCACCCGCAAGCGAGTCGAAGGTTTGTCTGTGTCTTTGAAAGCCGCGGAGCTCAGCCCCGCGGTCGTGCGAGAGCCGAATAACGTTCAGGCTACGCATAGTTCTCGGGCCTTTCCCGCCTGAAAACCCCAGCAAACGCCCCGGTTCCGGTGGATTTGGCAGGCCGGCGGGGTATATTGCTCTCGGTCGCTCTCTCACATCGACCAAGAACGGTTGTTCTTCATGAAGGCTCCGGGCTATGCCCGCGGGCCGAGCGAGCGATCCGCGCGTCGGGCAGAGGCAACCCGACGCGTGATCGGGCGTCATGCACAGAGCAAGCCAAGAGACAGGAGAGCGAGAGATGTTGAAGCAGGTGCTCCTCGGTGTGGTGGGTCTGGCGGTCTTGGCGGGCGTCGCGTCCGCCGGCCCCGGCTTTGTCCCGCAGACCGTCACCGTCAACGCGCCGGGCGCGATGAACTCCGTCGGGCCGGTCGGCCACGCGAGCAACAGCTCGTTCATGCACACCTTCACCGGCCCGGCCTTCCGCGTCGGGGCGATCCGCATCGCCGGCACGCTCACCAACGGCTCCATCGCCGGCAACTGGGCCAACGACGCCTCGTGGAACATCGCCAACGACAACGGCCTCTTCCGCAACTACCTCGGCATCACCGCCGTCGAGGGCTACACCGGCCCGATCAACGTCGGCCCGACCAACTACGCGATCCCCGCCACGCCGCTCTACGGCTACACCCACGGCACGTGGACCTTCCAGTCCTACGAAGGCTTCGACGACGAGGCGAATACGTCTACCGTCGAGAACATCTGGAACGCGGCGTCGTTCGAGTTTGTCGAGATGACCCCGGCCGCCACGCCTTCACTTGTGCAGTCGCTCGGGGCGCTCTCCGGCAGCACCAGCGTGATGCTCGACCACGCCAACCCCAACGCCGTCCACTGGCTCAGCTTCGACTTCGCCGGCGGGCCTGGTTCCCATATCGAGATCGACACGCTCGGCACCAACATACCCATTGGGCTCAATCCACTTGGCGATAACGACACCGAGATCGCGCTCTACGACCACTACGGCGTGCTCGTGTATACCAATGACAACATCGACCTGGCCGGCGGCGAGCTGGAGAGCCGGATCATCACCGGCGACGATGTCCTCCCGGCCGGCACGTATTACCTTGCGGTCACCGCTTTCGACGCCACGGTGGGGATTTCCAACTTTGGTTTTGCCAACAACTCGCCCTACACGGATCATTCATTCGGCACCGGCCCGATCCAAGTCAACATCACCGTGGTCCCCGCGCCGGCGACCGCCGCGCTCGTGGGCCTGGGCGGGCTGGTTGCGGGTCGGCGTCGCCGCGCCAGGTAAACCCCATATTCCGTGGCACAGGCGTGGGGGGGCGCCTGTGCCGTGTGGCTCCAGCGTTCTTGCACAGGCGAGACGCCTGTGCCACGTCGGACCCGCCACCAAGGACATCCAAGGCTCTTTCCCGGGTTTGTTACGCACCCTATGCGTGCATGCGCACGGGGTTGTTCGCGTGCGCACGGCGGGCGTCGGCCCGCGTGGTGAACCGTCATTTTCGGCGTGCGTACCGGGAGAGGGGCCGGTACACTCAACCCGACTATGCCGCCGATCCTGCACTGGTTTCTGAGACTCGGACCCGTGAACCCGGTGGCGGTGCGCCTGGTGCAGGGCGGCTCACGCCGCAGACGGCACATGTACATCCGCGCGGCGTACCTCGGCGTGCTCATGGTCGTGCTGCTCTACGCGCTGCTGCTGAGCACCAACACCGGCGGCGGCGGGGGGGGGCTCTCCTACCGCCAGCTCGCCTCGGCCGGGGCCCAGGCCTTCGAGTTCACCGCCTACCTCCAGATCGGGCTGATCTGCCTGCTCGCGCCGGTCTTCATGGCCGGGGCGATCGCCCAGGAGGCCAACCCCAAGACGTGGGACATCCTGCTGACCACGCCCCTCTCAGCGGCCGAGATCGTGCTGGGCAACCTGCTGGGACGGCTGTTCTTCATTCTCGCGCTGCTCGTGTCGAGCCTGCCGCTGTTCGCGCTCACGCAGTACTTCGGCGGCGTGCCGGGTCGGGCGATCTTCGCGTCGTACTTGATTGCCGCGTGCGCGGCCCTGCTCGTGGGCGCAATGGCGATCGCGCTCTCGGTCTCGCGCCTCGTCGGCAAGCGGGCCGTCTTCGCGTTTTACGTCTGCACGGTTTCGTACCTCGCGATCACCTGGGCCGCGGACGCGATCGTCGGGATCCCCGGCAAGGTCTCGCCGATGACGGCGATCAACCCGTTCCTCGCGCTGCGGGCGCTGCTCAACCCGACCGGCTACGCGCGGTACGCCGCCGGCGACGGTGCGGCGGATTGGGGCGGGCTGGGTTGGATGGTCGAGCAGCCGGTGACGGCGTGGTGCGTGCTCAGCGGCGGGCTCAGCCTCATGCTCATCATCGCCTCGACGCTCACCGTGCGGGCCGGGGGCATCGCGGGGCTGGGCGGCCAGGGCGGACGCGGCGAAGGGGGAGCCGGCAAGAAGCCGTGGTACCTGCGGCTCTTGGGCCTCTCCGGCAAGGGTGTCGAGCACCGCCCGCCGCGGAACGTGTGGCACAACCCGATCGCGTGGCGTGAAGCGGCGGCCCGCAACGCCACGCTCGGGCGGATGGTCGCGCGGTACTCGTTCATCGTCCTCGGCGTGCTGTGGGCGCTGGGGATCGTGCTGTACTTCCACGGCGGATCCATGCCGACGGCGACCTTCCGCCAGCTCGTGTTTTACACCGTCATGGGCGAGATGATCGTGCTGGCGCTCGTCGCGGTGAACATGGCCGCGACGGCCGTGGCGAAGGAGCGCGAGGACGGCACGCTCGACCTTCTGCTGACGACGCCGCTGACACCCAGGGATTATCTCGGCGGCAAGATCCGCGGCATGGTCGCGTACCTCATCCCGCTCATCGGCGTGCCGGTGGGCACGCTGCTGATCGCCGGGGCGTATGTGGGCCTGGCGCAGGTCGGGCTCGTGCACCCGCCGGGGGGCGTGAGCGTTGATCCGACGGAAAACGCGAAATACCTCAGCGCGGTCAACGTGGCGTACACGCCGGTGGGGACGTCGGTGCGCATCGCGGTTCCCGCGGTGTTGCCCGAGGCGCCGCTGGTGCTGGCGATCGTCGCGGTGCCGTTCATCGCGTTCTGCTGCATGGTCGGGCTGATGTGGTCGGTCAAGAGCAAGGGCTCGATCGGCAGCGTCATCGCGACCGTCGGCGTCGTCGGCGTTGTCTCGGGGATTGTCGGGCTGTGCGCGTTCAAGGCGGGCGAGTCGGTGCCGATGATCGGGCCGATCATGTCGTCGCTCAGCCCCGGCACGGCGGTCTTCGGCTCGGTCTACCCGGAGGATGCGCTCGCGCAGACCGTCGCCGACCACGGCATCGCGGCGGCGCGGCTGGCGCAGGCGATCGGCGCGGTGATCGCCGCGGCGGCCTACTTCGGCGTCGTCTACGCGCTGCGCGCCAGCACGGTGCATAACTTCGACATGACCGTGCGAAGACTGGCGGGGACGAGTTGAGCGGAAAAAACAGGCGTCGGGCGTGAGGCGTGGGGCGTCTGTGTCATGACTGTTTCAAGGCGGCATTGGGCATTCGGGATTCGGCATTGGGAATACACGGTTCGGCGATGCCGAGTGCCGAACCCCGGATGCCGTTCAACTCCAGACACCGACGCCCCACGCCTGACGCCTCACGTCCGGGCGGTACAATGCACGCGATGGCCACAGGGCCTATTGGTGAGGAACCCGACCCATGCCCGAGACGATGGTTGATTCGCCGTTGATGAAGCCGCAGGTGCTGATCTCGCCGCCCGCGCCGGCGCACGAGGACGCGGCGGCGGCTCGGCGGCACTGGAACCGCTACGAGTGGCCGCGGGGCGGCGACGAGTGGTCGGAAGGGTTCGGCGGGACCGACGCGCTCTGGGCGGGCGTCTTGTACCCGCGGCTGGCGGCGCTCTTCCCCGCCAAGCACGTCATCGAGATCGGGCCGGGGCACGGGCGGGTCAGCCGGTACCTGCGCGGCTTTGCCGAGCGGCTGACGCTGGTGGACGTCTCGCCGCGCTGCGCCGAGGCGTGCAGGCAGCGGTTCGCGAAAGACCCGAGCGTGCGGGTGGTCGTCAACGACGGACGCTCGCTGGGCGAGGCGATCGACGGCTGGGGTCAGGCCGACGCGATCGTGTCGTGGTCGGCGATGATCGGCGTGGAGCGGAGCACGCTGGCGGCGTACCTCAAGGAGTTCCGGCGCGCGCTGAGGCCGGGCGGCGTGGCGTTCATCCATCATTCCAACGCCGGCTCGCCGTCGGCCGGGCTGGTGGGGGACGGCACGGACAAGCTGGGCGGGCGGCGTTTGAGCCAATCGGCGGAGGGTTTCGGCGAGGACTGCAAGGCCGCGGGCTTGCGGTGTCTGAGCCAGGAGCTGCTCGACACCAACGAGCGCGGCAAGTACATCGACTGCGTCTCGTGGGTGATGCGCGACGAGAGCGGCGAAGCGGGCAGGTGGGGCGAGCCGCTGGTGCTGAGGTCGGAGGATTGGAAGGCGGAGATCGTCCGGTGCACGCGGATCTCGAAGATGTACCGCAGGCCGGAGTGAGGGAAGGCGGAGGGCGTGGGGCGCGGGGCGTGAGGCGTGAGGCGTCGGTGTCATGATTGTTGAGGGGCAGTTGTCGCACTCCGCATGTTGACCGGGATTGCTCCAGTGACCAATGCTCGGCGCTCGACGAGCGTTCTCTTCCGACGATGGCGGCGGGTGCGGGTCTGGCTGATCCCGTGCATGGTCGCGGCGGCGGTGTGCCTGCCGTCGCTGTTCGGCGAGAAGTGGATCTCCGACACGGGGATGTACACGGCGATCTCGCTGAAGGCGGCTCGCGAGGGGCACTGGTGGACGCTGCACCTGGCGAGCGGGCCGTATTTCAACAAGCCGCCGCTGCCGTTCTGGGTCCACGCGGCGGTGCTCAGGGTCTTCGGCGTGCACGACTGGTCGATCCGGCTGCCGGAGTATCTGGCGGTGATCGGGTGTGTGTGGCTGACGGTGAGGCTTGCGCGGATGTTCTCGCCGCCGCGGACGGCGATGATGGCGGGGATCATCCTGGCGTGCACGACGCAGTTTGTGCTGCTGGTGGACTCGTTCCGGCTGGATTACCCGCACACGTTTTTTCTGCTTGCCGGCGTGGTGTGCGTGGCGAAGGGGGTGAAGAGGCTGGTGGCCCCGGTCTCCAGACCGGGGCGATTGAGTTCGCCCACGCACCGATCTGGAGATCGGTGCCACCAAAGGCAAGCGGGCGCGTGGCTCGTCTTGTCGGGCGTGCCGATCGGGTGTGCGCTGATGACCAAGCCGCTGTGGGGGCTGGTCGTGTACGCCGTGCTCGCGGTGTGGCTGATGACGACAAGCGGGCAAGGGCGGCGGCTGGTCCCGTGGCTCGCGTACGCGGCGGGCGTGGCGGTGCTGATCGCGCTGCCGTGGCACGCGTCGATGTATGCGCTGCACGGCGAGGTGTTCTGGCAGACGTATTTCCAGCGGCAGATCGGCGACCGCATGGAAGGCAAGATGGGGCCGCAGGCCGGGTGGCACTGGTATTTCACGTTTCTGAGCCGGACGTATTGGCCGTGGCTGGCGCTGGTGGTGATGGCGGGCGTGCGGACGGTGCGCGGCGTGATCGACGGGCGGACGCCGCTCATGCGCGACGGGGCGGGCACGAAGCTGGCGTGGGCGTGGGTGCTGGGGATGCTCGTGCTGCTCAGCGCGTTCCCCGGCAAGAACCGGTATTACATCTACCACTTGTATCCGATGTTGGCGTGGCTGGGCGCGGCGTGGCTTGGGTGCATGGCGGCGAAGCTGCCGCGTGGGTGGTGGCGGGCGGCCGATCGGTGGGTGCTGGCGCCGGCGGCCGTGGCGCTGCTCGTCGGCGCGGCGGCGGTCATGCCGAGCAAGGAGCGGCGCGAGCATCCGTTGCCCAAGCCGTGGCCGGCGCTGCACGAGTGGGTGCGCGAGGAGGTGGGCTCCGGGCGCGTGCCGGCGGAGCGGATTTATAACGGCTCGCTGAAGTACAACATGAACGCGCGGATCTACGTGCTGGAGGGTGTGTGGCCGATCACGAGCACGTGGAACAACTCGCCGCCGATCCAGCCGGACGTGAGCGGCGGGCCGGCGTGGATTATCTTTGATACGGACAACGGCAAGCAGCCGAACCGGCCGCGGAAGGGGGATGAAGAGGTCTTCCGCGAGGAGGACCTGCTGGTGGTGAAGCGAAGCGGGCTGGAAAAAAAGGCGAACGTGGAGGATGCGGAGCAAGGCGGAAAGCAGTGATGCCCTCGCTTGCGCTTCGGGCTCGTGCGCACGCGTGTCGAATATTGCTAGCGGTCGGTGTTGATCGGCGATTCGCCGGCGACGATGGGGCCGCGTGAGCCGGGGGCGGCGACCTGTTCGACGAAGCGCTGGTACTGAGCCGCGGCCTCGGCAAGGTCGGCGTTGAAGTAGGTCTCGAAGACCGCCGTGCCCCTGCGCGAGGCGGCGGCGTTGACGGCGGCCGCGTTGCCGCGGGACTGGGCGACGCGCGCGTAGAGCCGGCCCTCGGCGGCGTCGCGCACGAGCTGGTACAGCCCGGCGCGGTACCGGCCGTTCTCCCCCTCGTGCAGGAAGTGCGTCAGCGCCCACACCTGGGCGTAGAAGGTGAGCGCGCCGTCACCCCCCCCTCCGCCCGCCGCGCCCGCACCCAATAAGTCGGCCGGCGTCGAGTCGAGGAGCGTCGGAAGCGGCATGACGCGGTTGTCGCCGACGGCCTTGCGGAGCTGGTCGAAGCGCTCGACGTTGGCCCACGGGCGGAAGACGACGGTGTCGCCGAGCTGCCCGGTCCAGCCGTGCCCTTCCATGTAGGTCGCCACGCCCTCTTCGAGCCACACCGGGAGCGATTGGTGGAAGGCGCGCTGCGTGTACTGGTGCCACCCTTCGTGGGCGGCGATGGTGAGCGTGTCGCCGGCGCCGACGTCGAAGAGGACGGCCCGGCCGCCCGAGGCGTAGCCGCCGCGGGGGATGCGCAGGTACGTCGTCGCCTGCTCGCCCATGAGCTGCTTGGTGAGGCGTTCCCACTGCGGGCGCGACGCCATGACGAACGTGTCGAGCTTGAGCGAGGGGAGCGGGAGCGGCTCGGCGTCGCCCTCTTCGATGTCGATGAGGGCCGTGCGGTAGTGGTCGAGGCACGACTCGAGGAACCGCGGCAGGCGGCGGACGATCGCCGGGCTCTGCTCCGTCGTGTAGATGCGGTAGCTGGGCGTGCGGATGATCTGCCCAGGCTCGCCCATGAACGACCACGGCTCGACGCTCCGCACGACGTTGAAGGGCGCAAGCACCGGCCGATCCGGGTCCATGACGGCGAGCGACGAGTCGGCCGGCGCGCGGGCGGCGGGCTCGGCCGGGGTGCGTGAGCCACAGGCGCCGAGCAGGCAAGCAATCGCGCACGCGAGCAGCGAGAGTGCGAGCGTGTTGTGGCGCGGGCTCGGCAGGCCGTGCTCAGAGGCTGGTTCAGAACGCATGGGTTTGAGGTCGCTCGGCTCTCCGAGTCGAGCGCCGGCGCCCGATTTCAGGCGTGCCCGCGCACCAATCTGGAGATCGGCGCCACCAAAGCCCGGGCTTTGAAACAGTCGCTCAGGCGAGTCGCTTGAGCGCTTCGGTCGCGGCATCGCGCTCCTCCTTGGCCTTGGTGAGTTTGTCGCGCGACTCCTGGACGAGCTTGGCCGGGGCCCGCTCGGCGTAGCCGGGGTTGTTCAGGCGGGCTTCGAGCGTGGCGATCTCCTTGTCCTTGTCGGCGACGAGCTTCATGAGGCGTTCGCGCTCGACGCCGGCGTCGACCGCGTCGGCGAGGTCGGAGAGGAAGAACTCCTCGCCCCAGATGCGCAGGGCGACGCCGGGCTTGTCCTTCGATGGCGGTTCCGGCGTGATGGTCGAGAGCGTGCAGAGCGTCTCGACGAGGCCGGGTACGACGGTCAGCCGCGGCAAGAGCGCGGGGGGGGCGTGCAGCGTCACCCTGCGCTTCGGCGGCACCTGGTGCTCGCTCCGCACGTTGCGGACCGCGGTGATCGCCTCGCGGAGTGTCTCGAAGTGCGACTCGGCCTGCGGGTCGATCCACGACGCGCTGATCTCTGGCCAACCGGCGGTCGCGAGCAGGTCGCCCTTTCGTGACGGGCCGAGCGTGACGCCGTCGATCGGCGCTGTGCTGAGCGTGCGCAGGTGCTCCCAGATCGATTCGGTGATGAACGGCGTGATCGGGTGCAGCAGGCGGACGATGGTTTCGAGCGCGGCCGCGAGGATCGAGCGCTGCGTGGTGCTCTGTTCAACGGTCGGCTTGACGCCCTCGAGGTACCAGTCGCAGAGGTCCCACCAGAGGAGCTTGTAGACGGATTCGGCGTAGGCGTTGTAGTCGTAGACCTTGAGCGAGGCGTTGACGTGCTGGACTGTGGCGGCGAGCCGCGAGAGCATCCAGCGGTCGAGGAGCGAGAGCTGCGACGTGTTGATCGGTGGTTGGTCGCTCGAAGAGCCGGTCTGAGAAGACGACAGCTTGTCGAGGACGAAGCGGGCGGTGTTCCAGAGCTTGTTGCAGAAGTTTCGGCCGTCGTCGAACTTGGGGGAGGTGTTCTTGCCGGTTTTGTCGTCGCGTGTGACGGGCATGCGGACGTCTTGGGTCTGCGTGGTCATGCGGGCGAGGGTGAAGCGCATGGCGTCTGAGCCGTGGGAAGCGATGATGTCGCGCGGGTCGACGCCGTTGCCGAGCGATTTGGACATCTTCCGGCCCTCGCCGTCCTGGATCATCGCGTGGATGAAGACGTCCTTGAACGGTACTGGCCCATCGCCGGAGCCGCCGTAGTTGTCGGGCGTTGAGAGGAAGTAGCGGTTGAACATGACCATGCGCGAGACCCAGAGGGTGATGATCTCGCGGGCCGTGCAGAGAACGGAGGTGGGGTTGAAGGCCTGGAGGAGTTGGTTGTCCTCAGTTTTCGGCCAGCCCATCGTCGAGAGCGGCCAGAGCGCCGAGGAGAACCAGGTGTCGAGGACGTCGGGATCCTGCTGAATAGCTGAAACATACTCTCTTAAACTCTTCGCATTCGAGCGGGTGTTGTCGCTTGGAAAATCGACCGAGTCATCAAAGTTGTTGACGAATTGAACAAGAGCGTGCATGGCCGCGTCGAAATTCAGTACGCATGCAAAGGTTGCGTGCGACACATGGCCGGTTTCGCCTTGACTGCGAACGAAGAATGAAAAATTGTCATCGCTGGAACTACTCGCCTCTCGCCAAGCCATGATGTAGTCATAAAGTTCGCCCGTGAATCGGCTGGCAAGATCGTCATACGCCTTATCGTATTCCTCGGTTGACTTCGCGGTGATGTCGTGACGGTAGGCGATCGACCAGATCGGTATGCGGTGCCCCCACCAGAGTTGCCGGGAAATGCACCAGTCGCGGATATTGTCGTGCCACTGCTCGTAGGTTTTGGCATAGCGGGCGGGGTGGAAGCGCAGGGAACCATCGCCATCGTTCCGGTTGTCGGCGGCTTGCCCTCGCTCGTGCTTCGGGCTCGTTGGTGCTTTTATTTCGGATGAGGACGTGCGCTGCTCAGGGACGATCGCCGCGTTTGCTGATCGAGCGAGAGGCGATGGGTGCTCGGGTGAATCTTTGACGCGGACGTACCACTGGTCGCTGAGGTAGGGCTCGATGGCCGCCTTGGAGCGGTCGGAGTGCTTGACGCTGTGTTTGTAGGGCTTTTTGTCTTCGAGCAGGTTGCGCGACTTGAACTCGGCGACGACTTTTTTGCGGGCCTCTTCGCGTGAGAGGCCAACGAAGATGTGCGCGCTGTGCACGTCGGCCCAGCCGTGCTTGTCGCTGATGGAGCCGTCGGGGGCCATGACGTTGATCATGGGGAGCTGATGCCGCTGACCGATCTCGTAGTCGTTGGGGTCGTGCGCCGGCGTGACTTTGAGGAACCCTGTGGCGAACTGCGCCTTCGGATCACTCGCCGCCGCCTCAGGGTCGGCTTGCATCGATGCAGGCAAGACAACGTACGAGTCCTCGATGATCGGGATCACGCGGCCGACGAGCGGCAGCTCGACGAAGAGGCCGCGGAGCGCCTTGGCGCGCGGGTCGTGCGGATTCAGCGCGACGGCCGTATCACCGAGGTAGGTTTCCGGGCGCGTGGTCGCGACGGTGACGTAGGCCTGTTCTTCGGCGTCGTGCTGATCGGCGCCCGGGTAGCCGCGGACGGCGAGTTCGTCCCACGTGACGGGCATCGGGTCATCGGATGTTCCAGTTGTTCGCACGGGCGCCCCCCCAACGCCTGTGCCACGGCTGGAGTTGGATGAATCGCCGGTGCCACCAGCAACATGCACTAATGGATACCGCAAGTAATAAAAGAAGCCGTCGATCTCGACGTCTTCGCACTCGTCGTCGGCGACGGCGGTCTGGAGCACCGGGTCCCAGTTGACGAGGCGCTTGCCGCGGTAGATGAGCCCGGCCTTGAAGAGCTGGAAGAACGCCTCGCGCACGGCTCTTGCGCACTGCTCGTCCATCGTGAAGCGCTGGCGGTCCCAGTCGCATGATGGCGTCCTCGCGCTCGGTAGCGGCGACGCGATGGAAGCGCAGCACGGCGGGTTCGCCTTCGGGAAGGGACTGGCTGGCATCGGGGTCGAAGATGACGAGGGTGTGACCGGGGCTGTCGGCAGCTTCGGCCCGGTGCTGGTCGTGCTCGATACGCCACGACAGGCCTTCCTCGCCCAGCAGCCGTCGCACGAAAGCAAGGTCGGTTTCACGGTACTGGGTGGTGACGGGACGCCGGCGCAGGGAGGCGGTGCTGTCGTTGCGCCAGGCAAGTCCTGGATGGTCGTCGAAGATCTGCTCGATGACTTCCAGCGCGGTCTTGTCCTGGAAGATGAGCGTGTTGCGGCGGGTTTCCAGGAAGGCCAGGGCCGACTGCAGCACCAGGCGGTAACGAGCCAGCCCACCATCGGCACCCAGCGAAGCGGCACGACGGGTCTGCATCACGGTGCGTGCCGTGCCCGCCTCGCCCGTGCCGGCGATGACCGGCACGCGGCCGGCGACGCGCTCGACCGCGAAGGCCAGCAAGCGGTCGAATTCGTGATGCTCGAGCATGTGCGCCTCGCCGGTCGACCCGGCGACCACCACCGCCTGCGTGCCCCCGGCGAGCTGGTGGTCGAGCAGCCGCCCGTACGCCGGCAGGTCCAGCGAGCCATCGGCGGCAAACGGGGTCGCCAGCGCGCAGATGCTTCCACGAATATCCAAGACGCGATTCCGCTTGAAGGCAAGCGGATGATGTTACCGGCGCCCCGCATCCAGTGGAAGGCCGGGACCGTCGTAAGCTCACTGGCTGTGCGGCTGGCTCGGGAGCGAGGTTCCAGGGCCGGCGCATCGCCCCGCACGCGGGCTCCTGCAAGGGGCGCGTGGACTTGCCCGAAGCATCGCGGGTAAGCTCATTGGAGCCCGCAGGCCGCCCTGCGGCATTCCTAC
>CAZZDW010000035.1:5381-31334 GCA_964652945.1 uncultured Phycisphaeraceae bacterium | reverse complement strand
CCCCCCACTCCCCCTCCGGCCGTTTCTGCCCTCTTGCCCGGCGAGGGGTCGATGTAGACACACGACCAAACTCTTTGCAAGGAACCCGCATGAACGTCCTCGTCTTCCTCCAGCCCGGCACCAACTCGCGCTCGCAGTTTTCCGACATGGCCCGCGGCTTCAAACAGGCCGGGCACAACGTCATCATCTGGGAGCTGGAACCGATGTGGCAGGCGTATGCGCGGGCCGTGCAGGCGCCGCCCGTGCCCGGCTCAGGGACGGCCGGGGGGGAAGCCGTGCGCACGAGGCTGACCGCCGAGTTCGGGCAGGTCGTCAAGCGGTTCATCGAGGCCAACGACGTGCGCTTCTCGATGGCGATGTGGGCCAACGCGCTGACCTCGATGTCGCCGCTGCTGCACGAGGGGAAGCCGTGCTCGATCTTCGACATGCTCAACATTGGAGGAATCAAGCACACGCACATGTGCATGTGGCTCGACGCGCCGCACTGGGCGCACGAGGGGCAGGTGCCGGCGATGCTCAAGACGCCGGGCGGGCAGTTGCTGCGATCCGAGCACGTCTGCCATTTCATCAACAATCCTGGGACCGGGCTCGACATGGAGCGGGTCTTCGGGATGAGGAACGTCCTGCCGCGCTCGTACGGGATCGACCCGGAGGTCTTCAAGCCGTATCCGGGGGAGCAGCGCGCGTACGACCTCGTTTACGCCTGCGGCCCCGGCGACCCGCTGCCCACGCCGATGATGCTCGAAGAGATCGAGAAGGACGAGCCCGACCTGCTGGCGATCCGCAAGGACAACGCCGAACGGCTCATCCCGACGCTCGAGCCGCTGGTGAACAAGTTCCCGGAGAACCTGCGGCCGGCCGCGAAGGAGCTGCTGAGGCTGCTGATCCAGTCGCAGATTGAGGATCGCAACACGCCGATGGTCACGCGGCTGGAATCGATCATCGCGGGCGCGAGCGACGCGGTGAAGACGGCCGGCACGCTCACGATGAAGGACCCGCAGGCCTTCGTCGAGGTCACGCACAAGGTCCGCTCGATCGAGACGTTCGAACGCGCGTTCTACTTCTCGTACCTCTCGAGGCACTTCAAGTGCTACGGCTTCGGCTCGGGAGATTTCACCGGCTGGGGGTGCAGGGCCGAGCGGGCTGGGGGGGGCGAGGGGTTCATCCCGTATGAGGACCAGGCGCGGATGTACTCACGCGGCAAGGTCGGCTTGAACGTGATGCGCTGGCAGGACGACGTGGGGCTCAA
Organism: uncultured Phycisphaeraceae bacterium; assembly: GCA_964652945.1. Classification (GTDB taxonomy): domain Bacteria; phylum Planctomycetota; class Phycisphaerae; order Phycisphaerales; family UBA1924; genus CAZZDW01. Next base: position 30,085 of record CAZZDW010000035.1, on the reverse strand, counting down.
CGTCAAGCCGTATGAGATCACGGCGTCGGGGGCGGCCCTATTTGCCGCACGGCGGACGCACCTTGATGAACTGTTTACGCTCGACGGCGATGCGCCCGAGGCCGTCGTGTTCACCTCGCCCGCCGATGCAAGAGAGAAGCTGCAAGGTCTGCTCAAGGACGAGGGGCGGCTCGCCGCGATCGCCGAGGCCGGGCGGCGGCGCACGCTCCGCGACCACACGTGGGCGAGGGTCGCCGAGAGCCTGCTGCAACGGGCCTGCGGCTAATGCTCTCTCCGTGTGAGCCAGCCGCACACGCGAATGCGGAGCGCATCAGCCATGCGTACACCCACCCTCGCTGGCGCTTCGGCTCGTCTGAGCTGATGTGCGCATCGCCGAGGGTGTTTCTTTCGATACACTCCGGCGTATGAGCACCGAGCCCGCCGCGCCGCCGTCCCCGCTGAACTCTCGATCGACCGCCGGAACTGCCGCCGATCGGGCGAGTTGGGGCGAGGCGCTGCGATGGACGGGGCTGATCGTGCTGATCGTCCTGTTCGGCCTGATGCTCCGCCCGCCGCCGCCTCCGCCCCCCACGCTCGGGGCGTCTCTGCCCAAGCCCGCACCGGTGCCGCACGCCGGTTCGGCCGAGCCGGCCGCGCCGGCGCACGACCACGCGACGCGACGAACGAGTCACCCGCCCAAGCCCGGGGAGGAGCGCGTCTTCGGTGCGCCACTCCCAGCGGCGGCACCGGCCGCGGAACCGACGCCGCATCGGGAGAGTCATCCGCCGAGGCCCGGCGAGGAGCGCGTCTTCGGCGCGCCGCCGGCGAAACCGAGCGATGTGGGCGAGGTTGTCGGCGTGGAGGCGAGCGTGGAGACCGAGCCGGCCGACGCGGACGGCGACGACGCCGACGACCCGGCGATCTGGGTGCACCCGGCCGACCCCTCGAAGAGCCTTGTTCTCACGACGAACAAGAAATCCGGCGTGCGCGTCTACGGCCTCGACGGTCGGCTCGTGCAGCACATCGCCGAGACACGGCCGAACAACATCGACGTGCTGTATGCGAGGAGCGCCGACGGCACGCCGGCGGACCTGGCGATCGCCAGCGACGCCGCGAACAACTCGATCCTGATCTACCGCATCGACGCGGAGACCGGCGAGCTGACGCCCGGCACGCCGGCGCGGATCCAGATCGGCCTGATCGAGCCGTATGGGTTGTGCGCGTGCGCCGCCGCCGCCGCGAACACCGCCGGGCAGAATGTGGGCTATGTCTTCGTCGGCGATGAGGACGGGAACATCGAGCAGTGGCTCGCAACGGGCGACCCGCACGGCTGGCTCAACTGGAGCCGTGTGCGGCAGCTCCGCGTCGAGAGCCGCTGCGAGGGGATGCTCGCCGACCCGGTGAACAACGCGCTCTACGTCGCCGAGGAAGACGCGGCGGTGTGGCGCTTCGAGCTCGATCCCGCGTCGGCCGCCGAGCCGGTCGCGATCGAGCGGGCCAGGCCGAAGGGGCGCTTCACGCCGGACGCCGAGGGGCTCGCGTGCGTGCGCACCGGCGAGCACTCGGGGTATCTGATCGTTTCGTCGCAGGGGGACGGCACGTTCCTGGTGTACCGCCGCGAGAAGCCGAACGAGTACGTCGGCGCGTTCCGCATCGGCAACAGCGCCGAGGGCGTCGACGGCGTGAGCCGGTGCGACGGCGTCGACGCGGTCGCGGCGGGGCTCGGTTCGGCCTTTGCGCACGGGCTGTTTGTGTGTCAGGACGGCGAAAATCCGGGCGCTAACCAAAACTTCAAACTCGTGCCGTGGGAGCGGATCGCGCGGGCCTTTACGCCGCCGCTCGACGAACAGCCGGCGGACGACCCCCGGCCGCCGCGTGCCCGCTGAACGCATGTGCGGCCTTGATTTGCCGATAAAAGCGATGCGCGAAGCGGGCGTGTTCGGGCGCGGCTCGGCAAGGCCGATGGACCCGTCCATGCGCAGAACACGGGCGTGCCGCCGGCGGTCGGAGGGCGGCTGGTGGCCAAGCGGGCGTGTGCGCGGCCGAGGTTTGCTGGCACTTTGGCGCGCGGCCGGTAGGATTGGCTCGATCGCCGTGCTTGGAGGAGACTTCGCGGTATGTTCACCCCCCCCAGCCCCTTCGTCCTGCCTGCATCCCGCATCATCTTTGCCGCGTCAGTTGTGGCGCTCGCGGGAGGCGCGTCGGCGCAGGACAGCGTCGCCGCGACGCCCGGCGGGAACGACGCGCTCTCGGCGTACGACTCATCGTCGCAGCGCGTCCGCTACGTGGTCGACATGGTCCCCTTCGCCTCGTCGTGGGGGCAGACGTTCTACGTCGCGCCGCTTTTGAAGACCTCGCGGGACATCGACCCGGCGTTCACCACGCAGCTCGCGGGCTCCGCGGCCGTCAGCTCGGCGATCCTCCAGAACGTCGCGTTCGCGTCCAGGAGCTACGCGGCGTGGTCGACGCCCGGCGCGGGCGTCAACAGCACGAACAACACACCCGCGGGCGGCGTCGCGATCGCGGGGTACGACGCGCAGTTCGGCGTCGGGCTGACCGACTTTGCCGCGGGGCCGTCGAACGTGCTGGGCGCGATCGTCGGTCGCAACACGGCCGAGCCGGCGAGGTTGTACGTCGAGCGCGTCGTCGCGGCGAGCAGCCGCAGCTCGACGGGGACCGACGACACCGCGACGCTGAGCCTCGGGGGCGTCGACGCCGCGGGAAACGTGTACCTGCGCGGCGACGGCTTCAACACGCCGTCGTCGAGCACGCTCAAGCTGCTCGGCGACAACGTCGTCCGCGTGAGCACGCAGAGCCGCGGCGCGTCGACCAACCTGCTCTACTCGCTCAGCGGCAACAACAGCGCCACCGACACCGCCGCGACCACGTACGTCGTGCGCAACGAATCCACGCCGACGAACGTCCCCACGGGCGTGCTCAACACGGCGGCCGGCAACACGCCGTACGCGATGGCGCTCGACTTCGCCAACCGTTTCCGCACGGGCTCGACGGCGGCCAACCTCACCAACGCCGCCGGGCACCTTGACGCGGGCCTCGCTTCGCACCGCGGCAACCCGGCCTTCTCGGCGCTTGCGCCCCTCGGCGGCGTGGGCACGATGGCGGCCCTCGCCAAGCCGACCGGCGCAACGGCGGCCGTCAACGCGCTCGGCGCGTGGGCGATCACGTTCGAGTCGGCGTCGACGCCGCCGGTCGTGCTCGCCGGCTCGACGCGCTCGGCCGTGCTGCCCTCGCCGATCACGGCTCCGGACGGCTTCACCGCGAATACCGCGGGCGACGCGACGTTCGAGCAGTACCAGTCGCAGACGCCCTTCCGCGGCGGGGCCGGGCAGGTCGGCATCGGTACGGACACGAGCGGCAGCCTCGTGCTCGCCGCGACGGCGACCGACCCGAGCCTCGGCGGTTTCATCGCCGCGTGCGTCTTCCACGGCTCGACGCCGACGTGGACCGTCGCCGCACATCCGGGCCAGGGCGTGCTCGACGGGCAGTCGGGTGCGAGCGTGGGGCAGCTCGTCACGCCGTCGATCCCGACGACGACGACCTTCTCCGCCCCCGCGGTCGACGCGCTCGGCAACGTCTACTTCGTCGGTGCATGGAAGCCGACGCTCGGATCGGCGCGGGCGGGGCTCTTCAAGGCCGTCAACGTGGGCGGCATGGTCAACGCGTACCAGCTCGAACTGCTCATCGACGTCGGGCAGACGGTGACGGGGGCCAACTCGGCAACGCCGTACGAGATCTCGTCGATCGAGCTGGCCGATTCGGACTCGGTCGCTTCGGGCTCGCTTTTCAGCCAGCAGGTGATCCAGACGCGGCTGCCCGGCATGACGACGGGCGATGCGAGGAGGCCGCAGGCCTTCGGCGGCGTCGCGGTCAACGCCACGCTCACCTACGACCGCGGCTCGGGGATCATCGAGACGTACGACGCCCTGCTGATGGTGGCCGCGGGGCCGCCGCGGTGCGAGGCCGACTTCAACGGCGTCAACGGCGCGACCGTGCAGGACATCTTCGACTTTCTCACCGCGTGGCTGGCCGGGTCGTACAGCGCCGACTTCAACGGCGTCAACGGCGTCACCGTCCAGGACATCTTCGACTTCCTGACGGCGTGGCTGGCGGGGTGCTGATTGTGGGTTGGTCGATGCGCTGGGTGGGACGGAGGGGTGCTCTGTAGAAATGATCAGTCGTGCCCAAGGCTTTGGGAGCTGTTTGAGCGTGGCACAGGCGTCCCGCTTGTGTCGTGCGGCTCCAGCGTTCCTGCACAGGCGAGACGCCTGTGCCACAAAAATACCAAGGACATGACCCCGCCAAACGTCCGATATGCAGGGCAGGCCCCCCGCCCCTACGCTTGCGGGGCGGCACGGAGCATCACGGACGATGCGGATTTCCAAGGCCATCCCCTCCATGTACCACCAGCGGCTCGTGCTGCTGTCGTGCCTGCTCGCGCCCGCGCTGCTCCTGCCGGCGCTGCAGACGGCCCGCCTCACACTCCTCAAGGGCGAGGAGCTCCGCCGGGAGGCCGAGCGGCGGCTGGTCACCGAGCGGCAGACGCCGACCGTCCGCGGGCGGATCCTCGACCGCAAGGGCCGCGTGCTCGCCGCGGATCGGCCGAGCTTCAACGTCGCCTTCGACTTCGACGTCCTCACCGGCTACTGGGCGACGCAGCAGGCCTTCGCCGAGGCGAGGGCGACGCTGGGCAAAGCGGCGTGGCTGGAGCTGAGCCGCCACCAGCGCGAGGAGGCGGCCTTCGCCCTCAAGCCCCGCTACGACGCGCACCTCTCGAAGATGTGGGACCAGCTCTCCCGCCTCAGCGGCGTCAGCCGCGACGACCTCGACCAGACGCGGGCCAAGATCATCCACAACGTCAACTCCCTCGCGGCGACCGTCACCGAGCGGGCGCGCCTGCAGCGTGAGCAGGAGCTGCGCCAGGCCGGCGAGACCTTCGCCGAGGTCGACACCAGCGACGTCCGCCGCCCGATCCTCGAAGAGACCACCTCGCACACCCTTCTCCGCGGCGTCGACGAGCGCGTGGGCTTCGCCCTGCTGCGCATCCTCGAAGAAGACAAGGCCCGCAAAGAGAGCGGCGCGGAGGGCCCGCCGGCGATGCCGGGCCTGCGCGTCCTTGACGCGGGGCGGCGCGATTACCCGCACGAGTCGATCGACCTGGCGATCGACCGGCGGAGCATGCCCTCGCCCTTGCGGAGCGACAAGCCGCTGGTCCTCACCGTGCACGGCGTGGCGACGCACGTCATCGGGTGGATGCGTTCGGGCCCGCAGGCCGACGACGTGCTGCGCCGGCTCGTCGACCGGGGCGACGACCCTTCCAAGCAGCCGCCGCGGGATGATCTGGGGAGTTACGAGCCGGCCGAGTCGGTCGGCGCTGGGGGGCTCGAGCGGGCGGCCGAGTTCGCGCTCCGCGGCACGCGCGGCCTGGAGCGCAAGCACCTGGACACGGGCGAGCTCGAGTACACGCCGCCGAGGCCGGGCGGCGACGTGTCGCTGACGCTCGACGTCATGCTGCAGGCGCGGCTGCAGGCGCTGTTCGACCCGGCGGTGGGGCTCGCCGTGGTGCAGCCGTGGCACAAGTCGACCAAGCCGCAGGCCGAGGAGGGGATGAAGGAGCTGCCGATCGGGGCGCGGCTCAACGGCGCGATTGTGGTCATCGACATCGCCTCGGGCGAGATCCTCTCGCTGGTCACCGCGCCGACGCTCGACCGGCAGGTGCTCGACAGCGTGCCGGGGGACGTCTTGGCGCGGGACGACGACGCGCCGCTGGTGAACCGGGCGATCGAGGCGCGGTACATGCCGGGGTCGGTGGTCAAGCCGCTGGTGCTCTGCTCGGCGGTGAGCGCGGGGGCGTACTCGCCCGACGAGCGGCTGCCGTGCACGGGGCATTTCTATCCCGAAAAGCCGAACCTGTACCGCTGCTGGATCTACAAGCAGTTCCACACGACGCACAGCGCTCAGTTCGGGCATGACCTCGAGCCGACCGAGGCGTTGATGGTCTCGTGCAACGTCTTCTTCTTCGAGCTAGGCAAGCGGCTGGGGCCGGCGCGGATCAGGCAGTGGTACACGAAGTTCGGCGTGGGCCCCGAGGCGACGCCGTGGAACCTCTTCGGCGGCGTGCCGATGGACACCTCGGGGATCGCCGACCCGGAGCTGCGCGCGAGGCTGGGCACGCTGTGGAACGGCCCGCCATGGCAGGCGTGGGCGGGGAACATCCCGGAGAAGCCGTCGTCGAGCGACGCGGTACTCATGGCGATCGGTCAGGGGCCGATCGACTACACGCCGCTGCACGCGGCCGACGCGTACGCGACGCTCGCACGCGGCGGGACGCGCCTGGTGCCGCGGCTGCTCAAGGACGCGCGCGTCCGCCGGGAAGAACTCACGCTCAACCAGCGTGCCGTGTCGCTCGCGCTCAAAGGCTTGCAGCGCAGCGCCGGCGAGCACATGGGCACCACCAACCACATCTACATCGAGCGCCCCGACGGCTCGCGCAAGGAAGAGGATATCTGGAACGCCCCCGGCATCGACATCTGGGCCAAGTCGGGGACGGCCGACACCGCGCCCTTCAAGGCCGACTTTTCCGGCTTCGGCGTCCCCGAGGAATACGACGGCGACCACGCCTGGTGCGTCTTCCTCTGCGGCACGAGCAACACGCCCAAGTACGCCTGCGCCGTCGTCGTCGACCACGGCGGCTCGGGCGGCCGCGTCTCCGGGCCCATCGCCAACCAGGTCGTCCACGCGCTCATCGAAGAGGGATACTTACCGAAGCAAACCGAGAACGCGGAGACGCAGAGGTAGCAGAGAACGCGGAGGCGATTGAATCAAAATGAACAGAAACATCGAGTTCCGAAAGACAGTTCAGGATTTTCCGTCTCAAGCCTGCCCCTTTCATACGAGACGCGAGCGTAAGCGAGCGTGTACGAGTACTGGAGAACCGGACACGCTCGCTTACGCTCGCGTCTCGTATGAACAACAGTCGTAGACGTTGAGCAAACTCGCAATCTCCGCGTTCTCATAAAAATCCATGCTGGCGACCCTCAAGCACATCATCGGCTCAAGCCTCACCGCCAAGCACGCGGCGTGGCTGTGCGTCGGCGTCGCGCTCGTGCTCAGCCTCATCGGCATCTACGTCATCGACGTCGGCGTCGCCCCTCCCCCCTCCTCCTCACCCGGCTCGATACTGCCCGTCACGCTCAGTCAGGAACTCGTCTTCAAACAAATCGTCTTCCTCGGCGTGGGCCTGCTGGCCGCGGCGCTGGTGGCGCTGCCGCATTACCGCTTCGTCCGGTTGCTCGCGTGGCCCGCGATGGCGGTGGTGGTGCTGCTGTTGATCTTCCTCTTGATGCCCGGCGTGCCGGCGTCGATCGTCACGCCGCGCAACGGCGCGCGCGCGTGGATCGACCTGGGGCCGTTCGACCTGCAGCCGGCCGAGCTGGCCAAGATCGCCTTCATCCTCGTCATCGCCGACTACCTCCGCCTCCGCGGCAGCCACCGGCGCTTCCTCGGGCTCGTCCCCCCCGCGATGATCGCCTTCATCCCCGTCGGGCTCATCATGCTCCAGCCCGACCTGGGCACGGCGATCCTGTTCGTCCCGACGCTGTTTGCGATGCTGGTCGCCGCGGGGGCGAAGATCTCGCACATGACGATCATCGTCGCCTGCGCCGCGCTCGCCGTCCCCGCGGCGTATCCGCTGCTCAAGCCGCACCAGAAGCAGCGCATCGTCGGGCTCATCCACCTCGTGCAGGGCAGCCCGGAGGGGGCCGACGATATCAACTTCCAGTCGCTCACCGCGCAGCGGCTGGCGGGCGCGGGCGGGTTCACCGGCACGCCCGACGCCAAGAGCCGGGCGCTGGTCCGCTTCAACCGCCTCCCCGAGCGGCACAACGACATGGTCTTTGCCGTGCTGGTCAACCGCTTCGGGCTCCGCGGCGGGCTCGCCGTGCTGGCGCTCTACGGCGTGTACTTCTTCGGCGCGGTCGTCACGGCGGCGAGCTGCCGCGACCCGTTCGGCAGGCTCGTCGTCGTCGGGTGCACGGCGCTCCTGGCGGCGCAGATGTTCATCAACCTCGGCATGACGACGGGCTTTTTGCCGATCATCGGGCTGACGTTGCCGTTCGTTTCGTATGGCGGCTCGTCGATGCTCAGCGTGTGGGTGATGACGGGGCTGATCTTCGCCGTCGCCTGCCGCCGCCCGGCGCGGATGACGCGCCCGGCCTTCGAGTTCGGCGACGACGCGCCGGGCATCCCCGCGGACGTGCCGGCCTATAAGCACCGCATCCCGCCGCACGCCAGGCCGAGGGCGACCGTGCCGCCGCGTCGAACGATCACTCGATGATGCGTTCATGCACCTTCGTGCTTCGCAGTCTTCATAAAAAGCCGAGGGGCTCAGCCCCTCGGCTTTCGCGTATTGATGGCGGTGCTCTCATAACTATTGCTTCCACGACGCTGACGCCCGATAGCGCCCCGCATATCCCGCAGGCGCGGCAGGCCCCGACCCGCTGACGACGTTCCCGGCGTCTTCGGCTGTGTTTGCACGCCGCCGGAGTGCACATTCGAAGTGAACGTCGGCGTGCCCGCCCCCACTCTCGCAGCGGGGCGAGCACGACCGGCCCGTTCGAACAACAGGAGACACGAGATGAACCGTCGACTCAGGCTGATCGTCTGCGCGGGCGCCCTGGCGTCTGCCGCCCTCGCCCACCAGGTTTCCAAGAGCCTCGCCGAGACGCTCTACACCGTCCCCGGCACCGCCAACCCCTGGCTCGCCGGCCAAGCCCCCGGCTCGAGCATCACCATCACGTTCAACGACATCGCGTACACCGACACGATGGCCAACCAGTCGCCCGTCGAGATCGACGGCGTGCCGCTCACGTCCGGCGAGTGGCTCCTCTTCGACGTCAACGGCGGCACCTCCAACGGCCCGCACCCGCTCTACGGCCCGGACGGCCTGGCCATCACCCGCCTGCCGAACCACGGCGGCTCGATGAACGGCATCTCCAACATCACCGCGCCCCTCTGCTCGCTCGTGGGCGTCTTCCTCGGCAAGGACAACCCGCAGAACGTCGCCGCGCCCTCCGCGCTCGACTTCTCCACCGACGAATCGCTCAACTTCACCGAGCTGCGCCCCGAGCTCCAGCAGGTCTTCTTCATCGGCGACGGCCTGGACGCCCTCAACAACCTGCAGAAGTTCTACGTCCCCGAGAACGCCACGCGCCTCTACCTGGCGATCATGGACGGGCACGAGTGGAGCAACAACATCGGCGCGCTGCAGGTCTCCGTGGGCCGGGCCATCCCGACCCCGGCGGTCGCCTCGCTGCTGGGCCTTGGCGGGCTGGCCGGCCTGTCGCGCCGCCGCCGCTCCGCCTGATCCGCCTGATCACCCGCGGCCACCACCCTGGTCAATCTTGGCCGCCCGGACGGTTCCGGATGTTTTCGGACGCTCCGCGCCGCCGCACGATCTTCGTGTTTCTCCGATAACCGGCCCGTACTCGTCGTACGGGTCGGTTGTTATTTCCCGAATTCGGTGGAAAGACGGCGAAGATTGCGCATTTTATGTGTGCCAGGATGTCGGCCGGTCATCCTGTCGCCCGGCCTTGTGCGTATAACCATCCGCCCCGCTCCCGTCGGTTCGACGGTCACTCGGATGTGCACGGAGCGTCGGGCGTACCGCTCGTTGTCGTCCCGGCTCGGACGAAGACCGTCCGGGCCGTTGGATGGAGTTGCGGCGACACGAGCCCGAACGCACCCCACGCAACACCGCCATGGTCCACGGATGACCGGGAGTTTCTGATGCAAAGAAGGTTGATCAGTTGGTCGCTGTGCGCCCTCGCGCTGCCGTCGGCGGGCGCGTCCTGCCTTGCCGAGACGGGCGGGCACCGGTGCGCCGCCGCCGCGACGTCCGAGCACTTGGCCGCCGTCACGCCCCCGGCGGATGATCCGGTGCTGCACGGCGTGATGGTGCCGCACGACCAGCTCGTGCCGTCGTTTATCGACGAGCGGCTCTTCCGGTCGCTGGGGCCGGCGCAGCAGCGGCTGCTCCGCTGGATCGACGACCGGGCCGCCGAGGACGCCGCGGCGGGCGAGCCGGGGCTGGCCTTCTGCCTCTCGCCGGACGCGACCCAGGCCGAGCAGGAAGCCTTCGAGATCGCCCTCCAGCACCTCCAGCCGGAGCTGCGGTACCAGCTCTCCAACCGCTGGAACGGCACCGCCCTCGACCCGCAGGGCGGCGGGCAGGGCAATCCCACCACGCTGACCTATTCCTTCGCGCCCGACGGCACCGTCATCCCGTCGAGCACCAGCCTCGGCGAGCCCGCCGTCGGCAGCGATCTGTTCGCCACGCTCAACGGCATCTACGGCAGCCCGGCCGCCTGGCAGCCGCTCTTCCACCAGGTCTTCCAGCGATGGGGCGAGGTCTCGGGCGTCACCTACATCTACGAGCCGAGCGACGACGGCGCGATGTTCTCCTCCAGCAACATCGGCGTCAGCGGCGTCCGCGGCGACATCCGCATCGGCGGCAAGCCCGTCGACACCGACCCCGATACCGGCCGCAACGGCTCCATCCTCGCGTACAACTACTTCGCCCCCTACGGCGAGATGGTCATCGACACCGAAGACAGCAACTTCACCTTTACCGGCAACAACTCCATCCTGCTCCGCAACACCGTCTGCCACGAGCACGGGCACGGGCTGGGCTTCCAGCACGTCTGCCCCGTCAACGGCACCAAGCTGATGGAGCCGACGCTCTCGACGACCTTTGACGGGCCGCGGCACGACGACATCCGCGCCGTGCAGCGCCAGTACGGCGACCCGTACGAGCCCGACAACTCCGCCGCCCAGGCGACGAGCATCGGCGAACTCCCCCTAGGCACGACGACGCTCGGGCCGGTCGGCGGGGCGACGGTGGTCAACGGCTCGCTGCTCTCCATCGACGCCGACGGCGAGCAGGACTGGTTCAAGTTCACCACCGCCGGGCCGCGCCGCATCTCGGTGACGGTCACCCCGATCGGGACGAGCTACGACAACGCCCAGCAATCGGGTTCGAGCTGCCCCACCGGCAACGCCGTCAACAGCCTCTCGATCGCCGACCTCAACTTCCAGATCGTCAACTCGAACGGTGTGAGCGTGCTGGCGACCGTCGCGGCAAAGCCCGCCGGGAACGCCGAGAGCATCAGCGGCTTCACCCTCGCCGCCGCGGGCACCTATTACGTGCGCGTCTACGAGGGGAACGCGCCCGGCGAGTCGCAGCTCTATCACCTGTCGATCGACACGCAGATCCTCGCGGGCGCGCCGCTGACGATCGACGTCCCCGCGCCGCCCACGGCCGCCGAACCGAACGAAGAATCGACCGTCACCGCCATCATCGACCTCGGCGGCGACACGCTGGTGAGCGGCTCGCCGCGGCTGTACTACCGCGCCGGCCACTCCGGGGCGTACACCTTCGTGCCGATGCTGAAGGTCGGGCAGAACTATCAGGCGGGGCTGCCGGCTTTTTCGTGCGAGGACACGCCGCAGTTCTACGTGCAGGCCCAGGGGACGCAGACGGGCGTCGTGACCGACCCGGCGCAGGGCGGGACGGTCCCCTTCAACCTGGTCGTCGGCACGCCGGTGACCGTCGCCGATTTCAACTTCCAGACGACCACCGGCTGGACCGTCGCCACCACCGCCACCGACGGGCAGTGGGAGGCCGGCGTGCCGGTGGTCTGCGGCAGCGTCGCCAACAACCGCGGCGCGCCCACCGCCGACTACGACGGCTCGGGGAGCTGCTTCCTCACCGACAACTCCACCGCGAGCAGTTGCAACTCGGACGTCGACGACGGCAACACGATCCTCACCTCGCCGGCCTTCGACATCACCGGCGTCAGCGACCTCACGCTCTCCTACGCACGCTGGTACAGCAACAAGGAAGGCTCGAGCCCCTACTCCAACGTCTTCACCGTCGAGATCTCCACCAACAACGGGGGCACCTGGACCGGCCTCGAAACCGTCGGCCCGAGCCTCACCAGCCCCAACCCGCAGGTCGAGGGCGGCTGGGTCTACAAGCAGTTCAACCTGAGCTCGCTCGTGACGCCGACCGCGACGTTCCGCGTGCGGTTCATCGCCAGCGACGTCGTGCCGGCGATCATCGAGGCCGGCGTGGACGCCTTCTCGATCGTCGGCCGCCGGTGCAGCGACGCCGTGGTGCATTGCCCGGCCGACTACAACGGCGTCAACGGCGTCACGGTGCAGGACATCTTCGACTTCCTCACCGCGTGGCTGGCCGGGGACGAGCTGGCCGACTTCAACCACGTCAACGGCGTCACCGTCCAGGATATCTTCGACTTCCTCACGATCTGGCTGGCGGGGTGCTGAGCCTGAAGGCATCCAGGCAACAAGGCATCGAGACGTACGTCAAAGACAAGACCCAGGGACAGCTCCCTGGGTCTTTGCTTGTGAGCGTTTACTCTTTCTCGAGCGATGCGTCGATCTCGTTCAACTGCGCCAGCAGCTTGGGAAGATCGACCTTGGCGGTGTCATAGAGCCGCGCCGGGTCTACAGCGAGATAGACATGCGTCATAAAGTTCCGAAAATGGCGCACCGAACGCCATGGCACATCGGCATTCGCGGCCTTGACGTGCTCGGGGATATGCATCGCCGCCTCCCCCAGCCGGACAAAGGCGTAGCTGACCGCAAAGACCGTCTTCTCATCGCGAACAAATCCGTCGCGATCAAGGTCGCCGATGAACGACTGAATGCGACCGATATCGTCGATCATCGACGACAAGTGCGTACGCCAATCCGCCGAGGGTTCACGCGACACGGAGCAGGTCCCTCTCGATGCCGCGGCGGAACGCGGGGAGCAGCCGGGGGTGATCCTCGATGACGTCGACGCGGCAGCCAAGAGATTCTTCGAGAAACGACGTCACCGCCGCGAGGGTGAGCAGCGTCACCGTCGCGCCCTCGCGGAAGGTCACGAGCACGTCGACGTCGCTCCCATCGCGGCACTCGCCGCGTGCCGCCGAGCCGAAGACGGCGAGCGTCTCGACGGCGAACTCCTCTCGCAGACGCGGCATCGCCTCGCGGAGAATGCGCAGAACTCCCTGATCCACAGGCATGACGAAAGTATAACATACAACGACTGGCTGCGCCTTCCCTTCCCTTTGCCCCCAAAGAAAGAAGCCGAGGGACATATCCCTCGGCTTCCTTTTATCCCTATTTGCCCTTGCGACTGCTCAGCCGACCGCCGCGGTGACCTTCTTGGCGGCGTCGCCCAGGTCGGTCGCCGCCTGGAGCGTCGGCAGCTTGCCGCGGGCGCTCTCCAGCAGCGTGCGGCCGGCCTCGACGTTGGTCCCCTCCAGCCGAACGACCAGCGGCACCTTGAACCCGACGCTCCCGTCGGCGTTCTTGTAGTTGGTCGCGGCGTTGATGATCCCCTGCGCGATCACGTCGCAGCGCATGATCCCGCCGAAGATGTTGACGAGCACGCCCTTGACGGTCGAGTCGGAGAGGATGATGGAGAACGCCTCGGTGACGGCCTCCTCGGTCGCCCCGCCGCCGACGTCGAGGAAGTTGGCCGGCGTGCCGCCGTGCAGCTTGATGATGTCCATCGTCGCCATCGCCAGCCCCGCGCCGTTAACCAGGCAGCCGATGTTGCCGTCGAGGGCGATGTACGACAGGCCGAACCGCTTGGCCCGCATCTCGGCGGGATTTTCTTCCGTCGGGTCAAACAGCGCCTGCAGGTCGGCGTGGCGGAAGGTGCCGTTGTCGTCGAAGTTGAACTTGGCGTCGATCGCGAGCACCTCGCCGTCGGGGTGCTTGGCGGTCGGGGGCGTGATGATGAGCGGGTTGATCTCGGCCAGCGAGCAGTCCTTCTGCTCGAAGAGCTTGGCGAGCTTGGTCATGATCGCCGCGGCCTGATTCACCTGCTTGCCGGTGAAGCCGAGCGCGAACGCGACCTTGCGAGCCGCGAAGGGCTGCAGGCCGAGCGTCGGGTGCAGCGGCTCCTTGATGATCGCCTCGGGACGCTCGTGGGCGATCTGCTCGATCTCGACGCCCCCCTCGCGCGAGGCGATGAGGATGTTCCGACGGGTCTTGCGGTCGGTCGTGATGGCGAGGTAAAACTCTTCCTTTGGTGGCACGGCACTCCGTGCCGTGTCCCCGGCTCGGAGAGCCGGGCTACCAGATTTCCTGTCCGCGATGTCGACGCCGGCGGCGACGAGCAGCTTCTTGACCTCGAGCCCCTCGGGCGGCGTCTGCGGGCTGACCATGCGGTTGCTCAGCATGAACCGTGCCGCGTCGGTCGCCTCGGCGGCGGTCTTGACGAGCTTGACAAACCCGGCCTTGCCACGGCCGCCCGCGTGGACCTGGGCCTTGATGACGACGAGCCCGTCTCCCCCCTCGCCGCCCCCGGCGTGCTGGGCGTCCTTGAACGCGGCGGCCGCGTCGTCGATCGACTCGATCACGCGGCCCTGCGGGACGGGGATGCCGTATTGGCTGAGCAGGTCGCGGGCCTGGTACTCGTGGATCTTCATGGTCGTGCCTCGGCTTCGTCTTCGTCTGTTCGTGGCACAGGCGTCCCGCCTGTGCGTTGGGGCGTTAGTGTACGCGCGGCAGGCCACCGAGCCATTTCGCCCAGATCGACAGCACCAGCAGCATGTACAGCCGCTGGGAGTGGTCGCGTTTGACCGTCGTGCCTCGCGCCGCGGCGGCGGAGGTCGGCACGCCGTGCTCGTCGATGAGCCGCCGCACGTAACCCATGTCGATCATGGCGTTGATGCCGAGCGAGTCCGGCCCGAAGGGCTCGGCAGCGGAAAGGTGGTCGAGGAGCATGGTGCGCAGGCCCCCATAGTCCGAGCGGAACCACTCGCCGATCGGAATAGCGAAGCCCATCTTCGGCCGATCAATCAGCTCCCTCGGTATATGCCGCGCGGCCACGTCCTTGAGCAGGCCCTTGAGACGCCCGCCGGGCATCAGGTCGCTGATCGGCGCACGCAGACACGCCTCGACCAGCGGCAAGTGCAGCATCGGCGAACGCACTTCCAGCCCTACGGCCATCGAGGCGGTGTCGGTCTTGCGGAGCAGGTCGAACGGCAGGTAGCTCGTCACATCGGACCACACCGCATTTTCTAGACCTTGGACGGCGAGATGGTGCCGCACCGAGTTGGGCATGAGCCGTTTCAACATCGGCGTCGGAAAGATCGAGATCAGCTCGGCGTACCGGCCGTGCCTCGCCGCCTCGGCAAGCCGCTTGAGCTTGGCCGAACGCGAACGCGGGTTTCGCCCGCTCAGCAATCCATCCGGGATCATGCGCAGCGCGAGACCGTATTTTTCAAGGTACGCGGCCGCCTTGTACCGCTCGTACCCGACAAACAGCTCGTCGCCACCGTCGCCTGAGAGGGCGACGGTGGCGTGTCGCCGCACGGCCTTGCTCAGCCAGTACGTCGGGAGCAGCGACGAATCGCCGAACGGCAAGCCTAACTGCTCGATCAGCAGCTTCAGATCCTCGGCCGGGTTCTCCTCGCAGTCGAGCGTGTGGTGCTCGGTCCCGATCGCCCTGGCCACCGCCTCGGCGTACTCCGACTCGTCGTACCGCGCATCGGGCATCCGCACGGTGAACGTCTTGAGCGAGCCGAGTTGTTTCTTCGCGATCGCCGCGATGACGCTCGAATCCACGCCGCCGGAAAGGAAACAGCCGAGCGGCACGTCGGTTTCGAGACGTGAAGCTATCGCGTTCTCTAATAACCTTGTTACATGCGCTGAAGACAACGATCGATCCCTAGTCTTGCAATCAATTTTTCCCTGCTCAATAAAATCAAAGCTCTTGACCCATGACGAATACCGAAGTTCCCCCATTTGTTCCACTTCGCCTGGCCAAGGCTCAATCGCCCCTGGAAATCCAAGCGAACATCCAAACCTCAACCACATCGATAAGCTGTCTGAATTTACTACATGCTGTTTGTGTAATAGTCGAGCGGACAACCGCATCAGTGCGGCTGCCGTATTGGCAAAGAGCCAAAAGTGCGACCCATCAGAATCTAACCAATAGTTGTAATAAAGCGGCTTTTCACCGAACACATCGCGAGCAACTGTAAGACGGGCCAGCTTTGCATCCCACAACCCCACGGCGAACATCCCGTCGAGCTTCTCCCAGAGCTCATCCCCCCACTCCCGCCAGCCGTGGACGAGCACCTCGGTATCCGAGTGATCGGTGGCGAACCGCCGGCCCAGCCGCTCAAGCTCGGCCCGCAGCTCGCGGTGGTTGTAGATACACCCGTTAAACACCACGGCGACGGTCCCCTCGCCGTCATTCTCGCCACGTGAGACCATCGGCTGCGCCCCGCCGGCCGGGTCGATGACGCTCAGCCGCCGATGCACGAGCGCGACATCGACCACACTTCCATCAGCCCGCACGGCACGGTCGCGGAACCGGCCGCATCCGTCCGGCCCGCGGTGGGCGATCGCGGCGTCCAGCACATCGAGCCACGCCTCCGGGATGCTCTCCCCCGGCGTGCGCGCCATCGCCTCGCGCACGTGCTCGGAAGGAGTGATCCTCAGGATGCCCGCGATGCCGCACATGGTGTGAGGATAGTCGATCAGCCCTTTTTACGAGCCCGCAGCGCCAGCAAGGGCACGTCTCCAACCACACCCTGTGTTCCCCTCGCTCTCGCTTCGGGCTCGTTGTCGATTCATCATGGAGTTCTCCAGATCGGGTACCCTATTCGTCATGAACGACCACTCCACGCTGCCGAGCGTGCAGCACGCCTACCCCGGCCGCCCGCGGCTCAGCGAGGCCGCCCTCTACGCACGCCGCGAGGGCGTCTTCCTCCTCCTCGCCGGCCTCTTCCTCGGCACGCTGGCGATGCTCAACATCCTCGGCATCACGCGGTTCCTCAAACTCTTCGAGATCGATTTCGACGGCGACCCCGCCAACGGCGCGACCGCCTTCGCCATCGCCGTCGGCGTGCTCCCGTACCCGCTCACCTTCCTCTGCACCGACTTCATCTCCGAGCTCTACGGCAAGCGCCGGGCCAACCTCGTCGTCTGGGTCGGCCTCCTGCTCAACCTCTGGGTCGTCTTCATCCTCTGGGCCGGCAGCGCCATGCCCGGCTTCGGCCCCGTCGACCCCGCCACGCACATGCCCGCGCCGCCGGAGTGGAACGCCGCCAAGGGTGTGTACGTCGACAACTTCGGCTGGACGTTCTTCCAGGTGCGCAACCTCGCTTTCGGGGCCGTCACCGCCTCGATGGTCGCCTACCTCGCCGCGCAGTTCATCGACGTCCACGTCTTCCACTTCTGGAAGAACCTCACCAACAACAAGCACCTGTGGCTCCGCAACAACGGCTCGACGCTCGTCAGCCAGCTCGTCGATACCGTCTGCGTCATCCTCATCACGCACTTCTACGCGCACGCGCTGCCGGTCGAGGCCGGGCAGCCGCTCTGGCCGCAGCTGCTCGTTTTTATCGCGACGGGGTATGTCTTCAAGGCGGTCGCCGCGTTGCTGGACACGGCGCCGTTCTATGTCGGCGTGTACGCGATGACCAAGTACCTCCGCCTGCCCCCGCCGCACGTCCCGATGGACCTGCCCCCCGCGGGTGCGGCCGTCGAGGCCGGGGTGGGATGACACCGAACCTGGCGCTCTCATACGAGACGCGACCGTAAGGGAGCGTGTCCCCCTTCTACAGCGTTCCACACGCTCGCTCACGCTCGCGTCTCGTATGAAAGAGACTCGATCACCTCGTATTACCGCTCACACGGAACCGACGTGTTCAGACGGCTTCGACTTCGCGTGGGCGTTCGTCTCGTTCATATCCATCGGCGACGGCTCGAGCGTCGACGCCGGCGTCTTGGCCGCCTCCACCGAGGCCTTTGCCAGCGCGGCGTTCTGCCGCCGCTCGGCCCGCATCATCCACAGCGTGTGCAGCGTCCGCGTCACCGCCCCGCCGGCGATATACCCCGCCACCGTCGCCCAGATCGGGTCCACACCGTTGTGCAGCAGCACGTGCTGCATGCCCAGGAACAAGCCGTACATCAACGGCGAGAGCGTCATCCGCTGGAACTGCACCAGCGTCGCGTCGGCCCAGTAGCTCAGGTGCGGCTTGCCGCGGTCCTTGTGCCGAAGATGCCACGCGCTCGGCCAGTGGTTCGCCAGGTAGTGCAGCGAATACAGGATCACGATGTCGAAGATCAGGTCCGAGACGAACGTCACCGCGTTGATGACCAGCTCTTCACGGACGCCGAACCGGTCGGCCTGCTTGAGCGTCCACCCCGACTCGGTGATGAAGTGGATGATGACGACCGTCGGCAAGAGCGCCAAGAGCCCGGCCAACAAAATGTTGACGTTCACGTTGACGACACGACGCGCGTAATGCTTGGCCAGGCGAGAGATCATCGATGGCAATGCTACCCCGCTCTTGCCGCGCACGACGGCGGCCCCTCGCGGACGCCGGCCCCGCGGGACGCCAACGCCCATCTCCGGGCCGACCCGCGGCGAACATCCCTCAGTCGCGCCCAAGGCACACACCCTCCGCCACCCTTCTTCGGCTCGTTTCCACGGCCGTTTCACTCACGTCAAACCCGATCCCCCGCCGCCCCAGCCGCCCAGCCGCCACAACCGTCGTCCCGCTGCCGCAGCACGGATCGAGCACCGTCCCCCCCATCGGTGAACACGCCTTCACGAGCAGCTCCAGCAGCGCCAGCGGCTTCTGCGTCGGATACCCCACCCGCTCCCGCGCCATGTTGTTGAGCGACGGAATGTCCAGCACGTCCGTCGCCTTCTTCTCCTGCCCGCGCATCCGCACGCTCGTCGCCGGCACCATCGGCGGCTCAAAGTAATACCGCGCCGGGTCCACGCAGTACCACACAATATCGTCGTGCTTCCGCGCAAACCGGCGCGGCGACGAACCCCCGAGGCCGTACGCCCAGACCAGATGGTTCACGAACCGGTCCTCCCCCAGCACCTCGTCCAGCAGCACACGGCAGCGGTGGCTCGTCCGCCAGTCCACATGCAGCAAAATCGACCCCGTCGGCTTGAGCAGCCGCACGCACGCCTCGATGCGAGGACGCAGCCACGCGATGTACTCGGCGCTCGAGCCGAACGAGTCCTCGTACGAGCCCGCGTGGCCGTCCTGCCTCTGCCCGGTGTTGAACGGCGGATCGGCGTAGACCAGATCGACCGAGCCCGGCGCGAGCGTCGCGCAGCCGTCGAGCCATTCACAACATTGAAGTTGCACGCCCCCGTCCGCCGCGATCGGTTGCGACATGCTCACAATCCCTGCTGCACCGCCGGCATCAGATCGTTCATCTCTTCGATCCGCAGCATACGGATATCCCGCACCGACGCCGCAAACCAGGGCAAGGACTGCGAGACGTCGATCGCCGCAAGAACGCAGGTCACGGCGTTGATGGTCTCGTTCCCGAAGTACACACTGCCCTGCTGCCACATGAAGCCATGACGTTGAAGCACGCGTTTGATCTCCGCGCATGCGCCGTTATACGGATCGCCGTAGTTCGCACGGAGAGCTTCGATGTCCATGTCGAATGCGATCGCGTACATAGACCCTCGGCTCCCGCCCGCCCCGCCGGAACGACTCGGCAAAGCCGCCGGCAGCCCTTCGGCTGATGTCTGAAGACGATCCGCAATGGTTGTTGCACTCACCACAGCGAACTCCTTTCTGGGAGTATACATCGACAGCGAGAGGCCGCCAGTTATTTTAAGGTCTTTGTACGCAACGCCCAAGCTCGCTTACTCGGGCTATGCCCAATGCTCACGCAGGCTTCACCGTCTGCCGTCCGACGGAGTGATAGTGGAAGCCGAGCTGGCTCATCTGGCTCAGGCGGTAGAGGTTCCGCCCGTCGAAGAGGACCTTGGCCTTCATCAGCGAGCCGAGGCGGTCGAAGTCGGGGCTCTTGAACTCGTCCCAGTCGGTGCAGACGACCAGCGCGTCGGCCCCTTCGACGGCCGCGTACATGTCGTCGGTCACCGTCACGCTCGGCCCCAGCTCACGCCGCGCGTTGTCGTTGGCGACGGGGTCGAACGCGCGGACCTTCACGCCGTAGCCCAGGCACTTGCGGATGAGCGTCAGCGCCGGCGCCTCGCGGATGTCGTCCGTCCGCGGCTTGAACGCGATCCCCCAGAACGCGATCGTCTTCCCCTGAACGCCCCCCGCGCTCCCGCCCGGCTCGCCCTTGAAATGCTTGATGATCTTGTCGAAGAAGACGTCCCGCTGCCGCTGGTTGACCTCGTGCACCGCCCGATTCAAGATCGACGGCCTTCCCGCCTTGTCCCCCATCATCACCACCGCCAGCGTGTCCTTCGGGAAACACGACCCGCCGTAGCCGAGGCCGGGGTAAAGGAACTGGTTGCCGATCCGCTTGTCCGCGCACATCCCCTCGCGGACCTTGGTGACATTGGCCCCGTACGACTCGCAGAGGTTGGCGATCTCGTTGATGAACGAGATCTTGCACGCCAGCATCGCGTTACTGGCGTACTTGACCATCTCGCTCGAGAGGATGTCCATCGTGTGGATGGGGTGCCCGTTGCGGACGAAGGGGTCGTAGAGGTCGCGCATCAGCTCGCCGACGCGCTCGTTCTCGACGCCGACGACGACGCGGTCGGGCTTGTTGAAGTCGTCGATCGCCGCGCCCTCCTTGAGGAACTCGGGGTTGTTGGCGATCTCGAACGGGATGTCGGCCCCCGCGCGCTGGCGGATGCGGTCCCGCACCATCAGCGTCGTCCCCACCGGCACCGTCGACTTGACGACGATCACCTTCGGCTTCTGCTTCGGCCCGAGCTGCTTGAGCACGTCGGCCACCGCGTCGGCCGCCCCCTGGATGTACTTCAGGTCGGTGTGCCCGCGCTCGTCGCTCGGCGTGCCCACACAAATAAAGATCATGTCGGCGTCCTTGTGCGACGCCATCGGGTCGGTGGAGAACTTCAGCCGCCCGGCCTGGATGTTCCGCTCCATCAGGTCCGTCAGCCCCGGCTCATAAATCGGGCACTCCCCCTTCTTGAGCGTCTCGATCTTCCCGGCGTCGGTGTCCAGGCACGTCACCTCGTTGCCGGTGTTGGACAGACACACACCCGTCACCAGCCCCACATACCCCGTGCCGACCATCGATAGACGCATCTGGAAAACTCCTTGCTCTCCCCTCGACGAAACGCGGGAGTTTAGGCCGGAAAGTGGTCTTGGATCTTGGGTCTTGGATCTTGGTGAAGGACGTTTCGGCAGGCCGCCGGGCTCGAAATCGACGACCCTGGCTTCTCGCACGCTCGCTCGGTGCTCCGTTGGATCAAACAACCTCCCGCTCGGGCATAGGCCAGGACCCTTGCTCCAAGACCCAAGACCCACACCCCTCTACACTCCGCCCCTATGGCCAAACGCACCGCACCCAAACCGTCCCGTCGTTCCCGCCTCACCGCCGCCACGGCCGACAAGTACGCCCTCTACCGCGACGCCGTGCAGGCCGTCGAGGCCGAGATCGACTTCCTTGACGAAGCCTTCAAAGACCTCCGCGGCCGTCGCGCCTCCACGCTCCGCGAAGACTTCTGCTCCACCGCCAACACCGCCTGCGAGTGGGTCCGCCGCCGCCCCTCCAACACCGCCGTCGGCCTCGACATCGACCCCGAGCCCCTCGCCTGGGCCGACGAGCACAACCTCTCGACGCTCACTCCGTCGCAGCGACGCCGCATCACGCTGCTCGACCAGAACGTCCTCACCGCCGACAAGGACGCACGAGACCGCGGCGGCTTCGACATGATCCTCGCGATGAACTTCTCCTACTGGTGCTTCCACAGCCGCGCGATGATGCTCGACTACTTCACCTCCGTCCGCAAGTCGCTCGTCCAACCCTCCGCCTCGCGCGGAAGCCGAAGCCCGGGGACGAAGTCCCCGGGTGGTGGTGTTTTTTTCCTCGATCACTACGGCGGCCCCGAATCGCTCTCGATCACCCGCGAGCGCTCCGAGAAAGAAGGCTTCACCTACATCTGGAACCAGGCCGAGCACAACGCCATCAACGGCCACCTCCGCTGCACCATCTCCTTCGCCTTCCCCGACGGCACGCGCATGCGCGACGCCTTCACCTACGACTGGCGGCACTGGTCGCTCCCCGAGCTCCGCGACATCCTCGCCGACGCCGGCTTCTCCAAGACCACCGTCTACTGGGAAGGCGACGACGGCGAAGGGGGCGGCGACGGCAACTTCGTCCCCACCGACTCCGCCCAGACCTGCCCCGCCTACATCACCTACATCGCCGCGGAGATATAACTCCGCGTCAAGCAGGTTTTTATCTGTCTTGCCCGCGCCCCGCCGCCGCTCGGCCGACACGGGATAACCCCGAGACCGTCGGCGTTATGCCCTGCATCCCCCCCGGCTTTCCCCAAGTTCTGCCCGCTCCATCACTTCCGCCCTGATCCGTCCGCGGCAAACGGTCGATCGTTCCCCCCGGATGGATCCCGCCCGACCAACGCCGCACACCCTCGCCCCGCCGCCGCCTCGGCCCACACCCGCCGGCCGCCGCCGCCTCCGCGCCGCCGCCTTCGGCGCGGGCGTCGTCGTGTGGGTCGGGCTCGTCGCCGGCGCGACGGCGGTCCTGACGGGGTATGAGCAGACCGCCGCGCCCGCCGCGTCGCTTCCCGCGCCTCGCCCCGACCTCGCCGCCGATCAACCGATCGTGCGCATGTTCGCGCACCCCCGCTGCCCCTGCACCCGCGCCAGCGTCGGCGAGCTGGCCCGCCTCGTCGCGCAGCGGCCCGACGCCGCCCGCTACGAGGTCTGGTTCTTTCGGCCCGCCGCCGAACGCGACGACTGGGCGCACACCGACCTGTGGGCCTCGGCCTCGCGCATCCCCGGCGTGCGCGTCTTTGTCGACCCCGACGGCGAAGAAGCCCGCCGCGCCGGCGTGAGCGCCTCGGGGCACGTCGTCATCCTCGATCCGCACGGCGCCGCCGTCTTCACCGGCGGCATCACGCTCAGCCGCGGGCACGCCGGCGACAACCCGGGCCTCGACACCGCCCGCGCCTGGCTCGACCACCTCGCCGGCCCCGCCTCGCCCGCCCCGGCGGTCTCCGCCGCGCCCGTCTTCGGGTGCGCGATCCACGACGCACCCCGTTCCTCAGGACCGCCCGCGACCGACTGACACGCCGCACCATTTTTCATCATCCCGGATCGAGCCGCGCCATGACCTGCGCAACCGCCCGACATCCCCGCTCCAACCCGATCGAGCTGCGCGCCGACGAGCTCTTCCGCGAAGACCTCCGCCGGACGCGCGTCTCCACCGACCAGCTCATGTCGCGCCTGCTCATGCTGCAGTGGCTCGGCGCGATCGTCGCGGCCGTGGTCGTCTCGCCGCGCACCTGGATCGGCGCCTCCAGCCACGTCCACCTGCACGTCTGGGCCTCCATCGTGCTCGGCGGACTGCTCTCGGTCTTCCCGGTCGTCCTCGCGCGCCTCTCCCCCGGCTCGACCCTCACCCGGCACTGCATCGCCGCCGCGCAGCTCTGCTTCTCGATCCTCCTCATCCACCTCACCGGCGGCAGGATCGAAACGCACTTCCATATCTTCGGCTCCCTCGCCTTCCTCGCGTTTTACCGGGACTGGAAGGTCCTTCTCACCGCCACCGCGATCATCGGCGTCGACCACTTCGTCCGCGGGCTGTGGTTCCCCCAGTCCGTCTTCGGCGTGCTCACCGCCTCCTCCTGGCGATGGCTCGAACACCTCGGCTGGGTCTTCTTCGAAGACATCGTGCTGCTCCTCTCCATCGAACGCGGCCTGCGCGACGCCCGCGACATCGCCGAAAACCGCGCCATGCTCGAGGCCAGCGTTCACGCCGTCGAAGACCAGGTGATCGAGCGGACCCGCCAGCTCGAGCTGGCCCGCGCCGACGCCGAGGCCGCCAACCGCGCCAAGAGCGAGTTCCTCGCCAACATGAGCCACGAGATCAGAACGCCCATGACCGCGATCGTCGGCTACGCCGACCTGCTCGACGACCGCGCGCTGAGCGAAGAAGAGCGCTCCGAGCACGTCTCGACGATCCGCCGCAACGGCGAGCACCTGGTCACCCTCATCAACGACCTGCTCGACATCTCGCGCATCGAGGCCGGCGGGATGACGATGGTCGCCGAGCCGTGCAACATCCGCCAGCTCGTCGGCGACGTCGCCGCGCTCATGCGCGTCCGCGCGAAGGAAAAAAACCTCGACCTGCGCGTCGAGATGCGCTACCCCCTCCCCGAAACCCTCTCGGGCGACGCCGTCCGCATCCGCCAGATCCTCGTCAACCTCATCGGCAACGCGATCAAGTTCACGCCGCCCAGCGGCCGCATCACGGTCGTCGTCCGCGCCGACCACACCGACAAGCCCAACCCCCACGTCTCCATCGACGTGGTCGACACCGGCATCGGCATCCCCGAGGAGGGCTTCTCCCGCCTGTTCCTCCCCTTCTCGCAGCTCGACGCCTCCGGCACGCGGCAATACGGCGGCTCGGGCCTGGGCCTGGCCCTCTCGCGGCGCCTGGCCGAGATGCTCGGCGGCGACATCTTCGTCGACTCCGAGCCCGGCAAGGGGAGCACCTTCACCCTCGAGCTGCCGATCGGCCCCGCCGCCGAGATCCGCCTGATCGAGGCCCCCGACAAGCCCGCCGCCGCCCCCGCGGCAACCGCCGGCCCCGGCAAAGGGCCGACGCGCCGCGTGGGGGCGGGCGGGGGGGGCGCGGGGGGGGGGGGGGCGGGGGCCGGCGGGGCG
>CAZZDW010000035.1:0-5371 GCA_964652945.1 uncultured Phycisphaeraceae bacterium | reverse complement strand
GCCCCCACGCCTTCCTCGCCCCCCGCGCCCTCCTCCGCGCACCCCGCGGCAACCCCCCCCAACAGCACCGAGCCGCTGCGCCGCAGCCGCATCCTCCTCGCCGAAGACGGCCCCGACAACCAGCGCCTCATCGCCCACCACCTCCGCAAGGCCGGGGCCAAGGTCACGATCGTCGAGAACGGCGAGCTGGCCGTCGAGCACGCCCTCAACGCCGCCCAGCTCGGCACGCCCTACGACCTCATCTTCATGGACATGCAGATGCCGGTCTGCGACGGCTACCGCGCCACCGCCAAGCTCCGCGAGACGGGGTACACGCTGCCGATCGTCGCTCTCACCGCCCACGCGATGAACGGCGACCGCGACAAGTGCCTCGCCGCCGGGTGCAACGACTACCTCACCAAGCCGATCAACGCCCGCACGCTCATCGACATGGCTTCGCACTTCCTTCACGTTTCGGCCTACCAGCGCCAGCACCAGCAGACGCCCGCCTCCTGAGCAGTCTTGACGCGCCCTTTACCCGCGCCCCGCCGCCGGGCCGATATCCTCGCATCCTCATGCGCGTCTGCCTCTTCACCGACACCCTCGGCGACGTCAACGGCGTCTCCCGCTTCATCCGCAACGTCGCCGAGCAGGCCCTCGCCCAGCACCGCGACCTCTACGCCATCACCTCCACGCGCTTCGAGTGCCCCGCCCAGTCCAACATCATCAACCTCGCGCCCCTCTACGCGCGCCCGATGCCCAAATACCCCAACCTCGACATCGTCTTCCCGCCGAGCCGCAAACTCCTGCACCTCGCCGAGCGTCTCAAGCCCGACGCGATCCACGTCTCGACGCCCGGCCCGGTCGGGCTCATCGGCCTCCGCGCCGCGCGCCGGCTCAAGGTGCCGCTGCTGGGCACCTACCACACCGACTTCCCCGCCTACATCGACCACCTCTTCGACGACGCCGCCTGCACCTGGCTCTGCACCGCGGCGATGAAGGCCTTCTACCGCCCCTTCTCGCGCCTCTTCACCCGCTCGACCGACTACGCCGCGGCCCTCGTGCGGCTCGGCATCCGCCACGACCGCATCGAACGCCTCCCCCCCGGCATCGACACCGACACCTTCCACACCCGACACCGCCCCGACGACGTGCATTCATTCTGGCGACACTACGCCCCGCTCGGCGTCGACCCGGGCGCCGTCAAGGTGCTCTACGTCGGGCGCGTGAGCGTGGAGAAGAACCTGCCGATGCTCGCGCGTGTGTGGCCGGGCGTGGTCCGCGCCGCCCGCGCCGCGGGCCGAACGGCCCAGCTCCTCGTCATCGGCGACGGGCCGTACCGCGCGCCGATGCAGCGCGAACTCGCCGAGCAGTGCCCCGGCTCGGTCTGCTTCCTCGGCTTCAAGCACGGCCCGGAGCTCTCGCGCCTCTACGCCGCGTGCGACCTCTTCGCCTTCCCCTCGACCACCGACACGCTCGGCCAGGTCGTGATGGAGGCCCAGTCCGCCGGCCTGCCCGTCGTCGTCACCGATCAGGGCGGCCCCGGCGAGGTGGTCGACGATCAGCTCACCGGGCACGTCCTCCCCGCCGATGACGCGCGCCTCTGGATCGGCACGCTCGCCTCGCTCATCACCGACGACCAGCGCCGCCGCGCGATGGGCCTCGCCGCGCACCGCAAGATCCAGCCCATGTCGATCCGCGATTCGTTCGCGAACTTCTGGGACGTTCACGAGAGGGAAGTCAGCAGGAAGCAGTAAACAGGGAGCAGGGAGCAGAAAACAAGCCATCGGCCGAATACAGGGGATCTGCTGCCTGCTGCCTATTCCCTGCTCCCTTTTCCCTGCTTACTTCGCCCCGTCATCCCCATCCCCCTCCTCGCCGTTATTGAAAAACGTCCACGCGGCCAGCAGCCCGCCGAAGAGCATCACCATCATCGCCAGCCCCGACAGGATCGAGTCGCCCCGCCACTGCCCCGACAGCGCGGCCATCACGCCGATCGGCACGAGCACCAGCAGCACGATCGTCCACGCCGTCCGCTTCGACATCACCCCTCCCGCGCCCGCCGCAAAGCGCGGGTCTTCCTCTCCCACGTCCTGCGCGTCCCAGTCGATCGACGCCGACTCGTGCTCGACCTCTTCGATGATCCGTCTGGCGCGTTCGAGATCGCCCCGCCGCACCATCACCCGTGCCGCGCCGATGCCCGTGCCCATCAGCGTCATCGCGGTCGCCGTGTCGACCGTCTGCGCGGCGATGCCGGCCTGTCGCAGGGTCATCGCGATCGTCTCGGCCTCAAAGCCTGTCGGCGTCGACTTGAGCACCACACTGTCGTCGGGGTCTTCGTGCGTCATACGAACAATCGTACAAAGACGAGGAGCAAGACGGGGCGTGTCGCCCCGTTTTCTCGTCTCGATTGCTCATTCGGGAACGACGCCGCGGATTTCAGCAGGCGACCATCCGTATCAGCGAGACGGGGCGTGCCGCCCGTCTTCACACCAGTGC
The DNA here is from genome assembly GCA_964652945.1 of uncultured Phycisphaeraceae bacterium. Classification (GTDB taxonomy): domain Bacteria; phylum Planctomycetota; class Phycisphaerae; order Phycisphaerales; family UBA1924; genus CAZZDW01. The sequence goes on along the minus strand of CAZZDW010000035.1, from coordinate 2,893 downwards.
ACCAGCGAGACGGGTCGTACCGCCCGTCTTCACACCAGCGCTCAGCGAGACGGGGCGTGCCGCCCGTCTTCACACCAGTGCACCAGCGAGACGGGTCGTACCGCCCGTCTTCACACCAGCGCACCAGCGAGACGGGGCGTACCGCCTGACTTCACATCAGCGCTCAGCGAGACGGGGCGTGCCGCCCCGTCTGCCCTCACACCTTCGGCGCACGCGGCGGCTTCCCGATCGTCAGCCCCGCCGAGCTCTCCCACCGCTTCTCGTCAGCGAGACGGGGCGTGTCGCCCGGTCTGGGCTGCGAATCACTCTCCTTTGTCACACGCTCGACGCTCGCCGCGGGCTCCGCCGGCTTGATGCCCGCCTCATTCTGGCCGTGCCAGTTCACCGGGGGGTTCTGCGGCGGCGTCGCCACCGCCCCGCCCCCCTGCGCCGAGTCGCTCAGCCCCACCAGCACCGCCGCCGGGGCCGCCAGCGTCCGCAATCGATTCCTGTTCTGGGACATGGTGTTCCTATCTCACAAATCACACACGAGAACACGCTGTCACACGGCGCCTCAGCACCTCCCGGGCCCCGCACGTCGCTCGACGCACGCCGGCCCAGCGAAAGCGCCGCCTGGCAGTGGTCGCGTCGCCGGGCCCTCCCGGCGTCGCATAGTGCAGCCTACGTTCCGCATCCCCGCCGGACCACCGAATTCCGCTTCATTCCTGCTTCATCGCGTTATCAGCCGCAAGCAGAAACCGCACGGCGTCCCGCGTCCTCCGCGCCCACGCCGTCGGCTCGCCCGCCGTCTTGGCGTCGAGCACCAGCATCCGGTTCTCCGGCTTGACGCCGCGCCCGTCCAGCAGCTCGCTCAACCCCCGCAGCATCAGCTCGTTCTGATGGTTCAGCCCCTCGTACGCCTCGCCCCCCGCCACGTCCGGCCGCCCCAGGTCCCACGCACCGATCCCCACATACACCCGCGACGGCCACGTCGGAGCCTGGCCCACACGCCGGAAAAACGCCCGCCCCTCGTCGAACAGCTTCGGGCTCTGCGCCGCCACGCCCCCGAATAGCCCCGGCCGGGCCGTCGCCGCGATCAGCGCCCGCCGACCCCCCACCTCGCCCCCGCCGCCGATCAGCGTCTTCTCCGGCCCGCGACCGGCGGCATACGCCTTGTCCATCCGCGGCTTCACCGCCTCGACCAGCTTGACAAACGCCTCCTCGCTCGCGCACGCCGGCACCGCCACCACCAGCGTCGGTGCCAGCCCGTCGTTCTCGATCGCGTTGCCCAGCCACTGATCCAGCCGCCACGCCTCCGTCGCGTTCCCCCCCCCGATCGGCGTCCCGAACAGCTCCGCACCCCCCACCATGTACAACACCGGGTAATCCCGCGGCTGGGCCATCGCCCCGTACCGCGGCGGCACCCACACCAGCACCTCCTCCACCCCCTCCACCACCGCCGGCAGGCTCGAGTCGCTCTCCAGCTTCAGCCGTTCCAGACGCCCGTACGCCAGCACGCGCCCCGTCCCCGCTCCCGTCTGCTCCGCGCGCTGCGCGTCCGTCGCCGCCGACGCCGAATCGACCGGCCTCGCGGGGATCAGCTCCGTCCACGGGACCGACCCCGGCTGCGGCTCAGACGGCCCGCTCGGCGTCACGCCGCTCTCCAGATGCGGCTGCGCCCGGTCCCGATCCACCGAAAACCACAGAATCGTCACGATCACCACCGGCAACAGCAGCCAGACCGTCAGCGCGATTTTCCCCATCCGCTTCCCCTCGCGAGGCGGCAACGCCGCCGACTCCCCGGACGCCGTGGGCGCTGAAGACGCCGATGGAGTTGAACCCGGTTCACCCACGCTTCATTGTTCCTTCATTCCCCGCGCGGAAAAAGGGCAGACCCGTACCCGTTTTCCACGTGAGAACAACCGCCCAATCCAGGGCAGTTTACCGCAAAACTGTGACAAAAAACAACCGAGGGGTTTTCACCCCTCGGCTCGTGCATGACTCGCAATGCCGAGTGCCCAGTGCCTTCTTACTTCATCGCCGCGTCGTAGTTCTTCTGGGCCTGGTCCCAGTTGACGACGTTCCAGAACGCCGCGATGTAATCCGGCCGGCGGTTCTGATAGTTCAGGTAATACGCGTGCTCCCACACGTCGAGCCCGAGCACCGGCTTGCCCGAGCACCCGGCGATCCCCTCGCCCATCAGCGGGCTGTCCTGGTTGGCCGTCGAGCAGATGGTCGCGCTCCCGTTCTTGACGACCAGCCACGCCCAGCCCGACCCGAACCGACCGGCCGCGGCCTTGGCGAACTCGTCCTTGAAATGCCCATAGTCGCCGAACGACTTCTTGATCGCCTCGCCGAGCGAGCCTTTCGGTTCACCGCCGCCGCCGTTGCCCGCGGGCGCGAGGACTTTCCAGAAGAGCGAGTGGTTGGCGTGCCCGCCGCCGTTGTTCCGCACGGCGGTGCGGATGGTGTCGGGCAGTTCGGAAAGCTGCGCGATCACCTGCTCCACCGGCATGTCGGCCCACTTGGTCCCCTTGAGGGCGTCGTTGGCCTTGTCGACGTAGGCCTTGTGGTGCTTGCCGTGGTGGATCTCCATCGTCCGCGCGTCGATATGCGGCTCAAGAGCGCTCGTCGCATACGGCAGTTCAGGGAGCGTGTACGCCATGGTGTGGTCCTTTCAAAGAGTGAGTCGGTTTCCATTCACGAGCCCGAAGCGCCAGCGAGGGTGTGGCGCTCAACACGGGAGCGAGGGCAAAGGGTTCCGGAGCCTGATCCAGGCGACACGATACGCCGCCTTGCACCGCCGGGCCGCCGATCACTGAGATGAGAGCGAGACCACGTGGTCGCACCATGAAGCCAACAGCAAAGACCGTTCATCCCCCCCCCTCCCCCCCCCCCGCGCACCCTCCGACCC
>CAZZDW010000034.1:0-32063 GCA_964652945.1 uncultured Phycisphaeraceae bacterium | reverse complement strand
TCCGCTTCTCGTTGCGGATGATGACCTCGGGGGCGTTGAGGTCCATCAGCTTCTTGAGGCGGTTGTTGCGGTTGATGATGCGGCGGTACAGGTCGTTGAGGTCCGACGTCGCGAAGTTGCCGCTCTCGAGCAGCACCAGCGGGCGCAGGTCCGGCGGGATCACGGGGATCACGTCCATGACGAGCCACGTCGGGTCGTTCTCGCTCTTTCGGATCTGCTCGACGATCTTGAGCCGCTTGGCCAGGTCCTTGATCTTCTGCTTGGAGCGGGTGGCCTTGAGCTCCTCGCGGATCTGGTGGGCGATCGCGTGCAGGTCGGTGCGCTCGAGCAGCTCGCGGATCGCCTCGGCGCCCATGAGCGCGCGGAAGGCGTTGCCGTATTTCTCGACGGCCTGGCGGTGCTCGTCCTCGGTGAGCATCTGCTTGAAGGTCAGCTCGGTGTCGCCCGGCTCGACGACCACGTAGTCCTGGAAGTAGATGACCTTCTCCAGGTCGCTGGTCTTCATCCCCAGGAGCGTGCCCAGGCGGCTCGGCAGGGCCTTGAAGAACCAGATGTGCACGATCGGGGCGGCGAGGTTGATGTGCCCCATGCGCTTGCGGCGCACGCGGCTGTGCGTCACCTTGACGCCGCAGCGGTCGCAGATGATGCCCTTGTACTTGGTGCCCTTGTACTTGCCGCAGGCGCACTCGTAGTCGCGCTCGGGGCCGAAGATGCGCTCGCAGAAGAGCCCGTCCTTTTCGGGGCGGTAGGTGCGGTAGTTGATGGTCTCGGGCTTTTTGACCTCGCCGTAGGACCAGGCGCGGATGTCGTTGGGCGACGCCAGCGTGATCTTGACGGCGTTGTAGTCGTTGATCCGGTCGTACACGGTCTCGGCCATGTTCGGCTCCCTCCGCGCCAAGCGCGGTCTGTGAATCTCAAAATCAGTTGTCGGACGCCGGCACGAGCAGCACCTGGAGGTGCTCCGTCGAGCGCAGCTTCTTCTCGACCGCCCCCAGCATGTCGAGCAGGTCCATCGCGTTCCACCCGGCGGTGGTCGGGGCCACCACGACGTAGTACCACTCGTCTTCTTCGCGAGAGAACTCCGGCATCGCGCGCAGGCCCCTGCCCTGCGGGACGCTCGAATCCAGCTCGCTCTGCACGCGGTGCACAACATCGGTTAGTGTCATCGGACCCTCCCGAGCAGTGTGATCGCCTGAACCTGGTATGACATCGCCGAGTTGCAGACCCGGGAGTCAATATCGAACGACGGGAAGTAATCAGCAAACACACGCAAGGCGTACGACTTGTTCACACAATCGGCCAGGCGCGACAACTCCGCGTGTGAGAGTTTCGACTTCAGGTGAGTCAAAAGCATCGGAACAATCCGGGCGTGTGCCGGACCTTCGCGCCCAACGGGCGACATGACGCCGAGCATCGGCAGCACTCGGCTGATCTCGGCGTAGAGCGCGTAGTACGACCGGCTCGTGCTGCCGCGGTAACACCCCGCGTCGCGCAACTGCCGAGCCGCCGTCACGGCCTCTTTCCGAATGTCCGCCCACGTCGCCAATGTGACTCACCCTCTCGGTTACAGCAGCTCCGCCGCCTCGGTCTTCTGCTTCTCCAGCGTGATGTTCATGCCCAGGCCCTTGATCTCGTTGCAGAGCACGTCGAACGCCACCGGCATGCCGGCCTCGAGGGTGTTCGTCCCCTTGACCATGCTCTCGTAGATCTTGGTCCGGCCTTCCACGTCGTCGGACTTGACCGTGAGCAGCTCCTGCAGGATGTACGACGCGCCGTACGCCTCGAGGGCCCACACCTCCATCTCGCCGAAGCGCTGGCCGCCCGTCCGCGCCTTGCCGCCCAGCGGCTGCTGGGTGATGAGCGAATACGGCCCCGTCGCGCGGGCGTGGATCTTGTCGTCGACCAGGTGGTGCAGCTTCAGGATGTACATGTAGCCGACGGTCGTCTTCTGCTGGAAGGGCTCGCCCGTCCGGCCGTCGTAGAGCTGGATCTTGCCGCCCGCCGGCATCTTGGCCAAGAGCTCGCGCCAGTGCGGGAAGGTGCCGGTGTCCTCGAAGTTGGCCAGCTTCTTCTCGACGTGCTGGTTGGCCTCGGCGACCGCCTTGTGCACCTCGGTCTCCGTCGCGCCGTCGAAGACCGGCGTGACGGCCTGGAAGCCGAGCACCTGAGCCGCCCACCCGAGGTGGGTTTCCAGGATCTGCCCGACGTTCATACGGCTGGGCACCCCCAACGGGTTGAGCAGCACCTCGACCGGCGTGCCGTCTTCCATGAACGGCATCTCCTCTTCCGGCACGATGCGGGCGATGACGCCCTTGTTGCCGTGCCGACCGGCCATCTTGTCGCCGACGGAGAGGGCCCGCTTGGTGGCGATGTAGACCTTGACCATCTCGAGCACGCCCGAGGGCAGCTCGTCGCCGCGCTTCATGTGCCCGATCTTGCGTTCCTTCTCCTTGCGATTCGCCTCGATGCGCGGCCAGAACTGGCGGTAGGTCACCTCCGCCGCCTCGCGCGCCTCCTTCGAGCCCTTGACCCACTTCATATCAAAGTTGGCCACCTGCTCGATCACGACCTCGGCGATGTCGCTGGCCGCCACCTTCTGACGGGTGGTCGGGTCGACGATCGGCGTGCCGATCTGGTCGTTCATGATGTTGATCATCTGGCGGAAGAGCGCGATCGTCTTCTCGTCCATCTCGGCCGAATACGACTCGATCTCGGCGTTGAGACGTTTCTTCTGCTCGGCCGAGAGGTGCATGCGACGGCTGAAGCGCCGAGCGCCGATGACCACGCCCTCGACGCCCGCGGGCACCTCGAGCGAGTCGTTCTTCACGTCCTCGCCTGCCCGGCCGAAGATCGCGTGCAGCAGCTTCTCTTCGGGCGTCAGCTCGCTCTTGCTCTTGGGCGAGACCTTGCCGACGAGGATGTCGCCGGGCCCGACGCGCGCCCCGAGGCGGATGACGCCGTGCTCGTCGAGGTTGCGGAGCATCTTCTCCGAGACGTTGGGGATGTCGCGGGTGAACTCCTCGCGCCCCAGCTTGGTCTCGCGGATCTCGACGTCGTAGGCGTCGATGTGGATCGACGTGAAGGCGTCGTCCTTGACCAGGCGCTCGTTGATGACGATCGCGTCCTCGAAGTTGTACCCGTCAAAGGTGTTGAAAGCGACCAGGACGTTCTTGCCGATCGCCAGCTCGCCCATCTTGGTGCTGGGGCCGTCGGCGATGATCTGGCCCTTCTCGACCTTCTGCCCCGGCTTGACGACGGGGCGCTGGTTGAGGCAGGTCCGCTCGTTGAGCCCGGCGAACTTGCGGAGGACGTACTCGTCGGAGTTGTCGATGATGATGCGGTTGGCGTCGACGAACGTCACCGTGCCGGCGTTCTTGGCCCGCACGATCATGCCCGAGTTCATCCCGACGGGCTTCTCCATGCCCGTGGCGACGCACGCCGGGTCGACCTTCAAGAGCGGCACGGCCTGGCGCTGCATGTTCGAGCCCATCAGCGCGCGGTTGGCGTCGTCGTGCTCGAGGAACGGGATCAACGCCGCGGAGACGCCGACGATCTGCTTGGGGGCGATGTCGACGTATTCGATGGCCCCGGAATCGACCTCGGCCAGCTCGCCGTCGACGCGCGCGAGGATGAGGCCCTTCTTGAGCCGTCCCTCGTTGTCGATCGTGTCGGCGGGCGCGAGGATCGCCTTGATCTCCTCGTCGGCGCGGAGGTGGACGATCTCGCCCGTCGTCTTGCCGCTCTTGGCCAGGCGGTACGGCGTTCTGATGAAGCCGTATTCGTCGATGCTGGCGTAGATGCCCAGCGACGAGATCAGGCCGATGTTGGTGCCTTCGGGCGTCTCGATCGGGCAGATCCGGCCGTAGTGCGAGATGTGGACGTCGCGGACCTCGAAGCCGGCGCGCTTGCGGTTGAGGCCGCCCGGCCCGAGGGCCGACAGACGCCGCTCGTGGACGAGCGAGGAGAGCGGGTTGGTCTGGTCGACGACCTGCGACAGCTCGCTTCGCCCGAAGAAGAAGTCGATCGCGCTCGAGATGCTCTTGGAGTTCACCAGGTCGGCGATCTTGGCCAGCTCGTCTGGGTCCTTGACGCTCATCCGCTCCTGCACGGTGCGGCGCAGCTTCAAAAAGCCCTTGCGCACTTCATCAACCGCCAGCTCGTCGAGCGTGCGGAGACGCCGGTTGCCGAGGTGGTCGATGTCGTCGACCTGCGCAACCGGACGGCCCGTCGCCGGATCCAGGCGCTTCGAACGAAGATCCAAGAGATAGGTGATGACCTTCAGAAAATCCTCGGCCCGGATGAACATGTAGTCCTCCGGCACGTCCAAGCCGAACTTGCGGTTGATGCGGAACCGCCCGACCCGGCCCAGCCGGTAGCGGTTCTCGTCATAAAACTTCTCGGCAAAGAGCTGCTTGGCCTTCTCCACCTGCGGCGGGTTGCCCGGCCGAAGCTTCGTGTAGATCTTGATCAGCGCCCGCTCATAGTCGCTCGCCGCCTCGAACTGCTCCAGCTTCTCCTCGGCCACCGTGTTGAGGATGAGCGGGTCCGAGGGGTTCTGGATGACCTTCACGCTCTTGAGCGAGCTGGTCATGATCTTGTCCGCGGCGTCGCCGAGCTGGCGGCCGACGTGGACCAGCTCCTCGCCGGTCTCGGTGTCGATGATGCTCGACGCCGCCCAGTGGTCGGGCTTGACGTCGGCCGGGGCGATCTCGCTGACCTCGTAGAAGAGGCTCAGGATCGCGTCGGTCGAGGCGATGCTCTCGTCGAGGCAGCGCAGGAAGGTCGTCGCGGCCAGCTTGGTGCTCTGGTCGATGCGCATCGCCAGAACGTCCTTCTTGGTGACCTCCAGCTCGATCCACGAGCCGCGCTCGGGGATGATGCGCGTCGAGTGCAGCGGGCGGTCGGCCTCGCTGGAGACGATCGAGAAGTCGACGCCCGGCGAGCGGTGCAGCTGGCTGACGATGACGCGCTCGGCGCCGTTGACGATGAACTCGCCGCCGCCCATCATGATCGGGAACTCGCCGAGGTAGATCTCCTCGGAGGCGATCTCGGGGTGGCCCTCGCGGACGAGCTTGACGGAGACCTTGAACGGCATGCCGTAGGTCAGCCGCAGCTCGCGGCACTCGTCGGGGGTGTAGCGCGGCTCCTCGAGCACGTAGTACTCGTAATCCAGCCGCATCGTGCCGTCGTACGACTCGATGGGGAAGACCTCGCGCATCAGCGCTTCGAGGCCCATCTGCGTGTCGCGGTCGTGCGGGCCCTTGTCGAGCTGCAGAAACCGCTCGTACGCGTCGCTCTGAACCTCCGTGAGATTCGGCACCGGGATCGCATCCCCACGCTTTGCAAAGTCCCGAACCTTCAGTGACGCCATGGAGGTCCTCCCGGTATGTACACCGACCCGCCGGTCCGGCAGGATCGTGGATGCCATGTGACAACGGCGGCGGCTTCTATGAGCCGCCGATCGTCACGCGATATTCAAAAAGTTCTTGTACGCCATCCCGTTTTACGCGCCGAGTCGAACCCGGCAGTGTAACACACAAATTCCGCCCAGACAAGTCGTCTAATTAAAATACCCACATGTGGGGATGTCTCGCCGACCGCGCCGCCGACAAAATGCGGCACCCTTGCGGGGTGCCGCCCTTGGTTCCGAGCCCATCCTGCCCCTTGGCCCGTTAGAGACCAAAGGGCAGGAGCCGGTCAGTCGTTGGCGTTGCCCGAGTCGCTGTCGTCGTCCGAGTCGTTCGTGTTGTCGAACCCCTCGTCCGTCGACGACCACGCGTGCAGCTCAAGGACCCGCATGTCGCCCAGCCATCGCTGGTGGGCGGCCTTGTTCTTCCCATGCGAGAACCGGAAGTCGTCGGGCCTGGGCCGTTTCACCCATTTGCGGCTGTGCTTGAAGTAGCACCCGTCGCACACCATCACGCAGTTGTCGGCCGACCGGACCCAGACGTGCTTGCCCGAGTCGCTGTCGTCGTCGCCCGAACTCTTGCGCGGGACGACCTGAAAACCCTCGTCGGTCTGGCCGTTGAGCCCGCCGCCGCAACTGGCGCACAGTTCGTGCTGCCGTTTGCGGGCTTTGTGCTTGATGCCTTCGGGGAACTTGTTCCGCTTGCCCATGGATACGCCCTCCAATGACACGACGGCTCATGATACCCGAAGCAACGGCCAGGACCGACCCGGTTTCAGGAAGGGGTTGACCCGGAGCCGGCTCAGGTGAGCTCGACTTCGGCGCCTTCCTTCTTGAGCGCCTCGGCCAGCTTGTCGGCGTCTTCCTTGGAGACGTTTTCCTTGACGGGCTTGGGGGCGCCGTCGACGAGGTCCTTGGCCTCCTTCAGGCCCAGGCCGGTCGCCTCGCGGACGACCTTGATGACGGCGATCTTGTTGCCGCCCGCCGCCTTGAGGACGACGTTGAAGGAGGTCTTCTCCTCCGCCGCCGGGGCCCCGCCGCCGCCGCCCGGACCCGCCATCACGACCGCGCCGCCGGCGGCGGCCTCGATGCCGTAGGTGTCCTTCATGTACTTGCCGAGCTCGACGGCGTCCTTGAGGGACAGAGCCGCCAGCTGATCGCCGAGTTCCTGAACAGTCGCCATGATCGATACCTCACTTCAAATCCACCCGAGAGGAGCCGGTACACCCGGCGTTTTAACCCGCAAGGGGCCAGTCAGGCAGGGACTTTTCAAATCGCAAATAGCAAAGGGCCAAATGGCAAATTCAAAGCCGCTATATCGTTGTATCTGTTCTTATTTGCTATTTGGCTCTTTGCCATTTGCTATTTATTGCCACCGGAGTTATCCGGCAATCTTCGTCATCGCTTCGCCCTTTTCCAGCTTCTCTTCGATCGACTTGATGATGCCGGCGACGGTCGAGCCGGGGCCCTTGACCTGGGCCAGCAGCTTCTTGGCCGGGCCGAGGATGAGGGTGACGGCCTGGCCGATCGCCTCGTCCCGCGTCGGGAACTTGCTCAGCTCCTTGACGCCCTTCTCGCCCTCGAAGAGCGTGCCGTCGAGGATCGCGCCCTTCAGCTCGAGCTGGGGGAACGCCTTGAGGGCCTCGATCAGCTCGCGGGCGACCTCGACGACGCTCTGCCCGCCGTAGGCGAGGGCGCTTGCGCCCTTCATCAACGGCTCGAGGCCTTCGAGGCCCGTGCCCTGCATCGCCTTGCTCGCCAGCGCGTTCTGCACGACGGTGACCTTGATGTTCTTCTTGCGGAGGTCGGAGCGCATCTTGGTGACGTCGGTCCCGGCGACGCCGCGGATCGAGATCAACGCGGCGTCGTTGAACCCGTCGAGGCGGTCCTTGTACTCCCGCAGGATCATGGATTTGATGGTCTTGGACATGGGAAGTTCCTATCGGAAAATGGCAAATAGCAAGTTTCCAAATGGCAAATTCAAACCCGTCTTACCGTTGTCTTTGTCTTTATTTGCTCTTTGGCCCTTTGCGATTTGCTATTTATTGATCTCTCAAACCGCCACCGCGGCAGCATATTTCACCTGCACGCCCGGCGTCATCGTGCCGCTGACGACCACCTTCTTGATGTACACGCCCTTGGCGGCCGACGGCCGAACACGCTCGATCGTGCTGATGAAGTGCTCGAGGTTGGCCACCAGGTCGTCGGCGGCGAAGGACATCTTGCCGAGGACCGCGTGGACGTTGCCGCCCGCGTCGTTGCGGTACTCGACCTTGCCGGCCGAGTACTCCTTGACCGCGGTCACCACGTCCGGCGTCACCGTGCCGGCCTTGGGCGAGGGCATCAGGCCCTTGGGGCCGAGGACCTTACCCAGCTTCGACACGACGCGCATCATGTCCGGCGTCGCGACGGCGACGTCGAAGTCCATCCAGCCCCCCTCGATCTTGGCGACCAGCTCCTCGCCGCCCGCCTCGACCGCCCCGGCCTCGAGGGCCTTCTTGGACTGGTCCTCGCGGCAGAAGGCGATGACCTTCTTGCTCACGCCGATGCCCTTGGGGAGGCTGACCGAGCCGCGGATCGCCTGGTCGGCCTGCTTGGGGTCGATGCCCAGGTTCATGACGACGTTGACCGTCTGGTCGAACTTGGGGCCCTTGAACTTCTTGACGGCTTCGATCGCGGCCTTGGGCTCGAGAGCCTCGGCGGGGATCAGACCGACGTTCGCTTTGGTGCGCTTGGTGATTCTCATCAGGGTTAGCCCTCCACCAACACGCCCATGTTCCGGGCGGTGCCTTCGATGATCCGGCACGCCGCTTCGAGCGATCCGGCGTTGAGATCGGCCATCTTTTCTTTGGCGATCGACTCGACCTGGGCCTTGGTGATCTTGCCGACCTTGTCCTTGTTGGGGACGCCGGAGCCCTTCTCGATCTTGGCGGCCTCTTTGATGAGGACCGACGCCGGGGAGGACTTGATCTCAAAGGTGAACGAGCGGTCGTTGTAGACCGTGATGACGCACCCGACGACCTTGCCGTTGAGCTTGGCCGTGGCGGCGTTGAACTGCTGGACGAACTGGCCGGGGTTGACGCCCGCGCCGCCCAGAGCCGGACCCAGCGGGGGGGCGGGGGTCGCCTTGCCGCCGGGGGCCATCACCTTTAACGTGTTAATGACTTCTTTCTTGGCCATCGCTGCTCCACCTCCCACCGGCCCGCCCTTTCCTGCCTTTGGTGGCACAGGCGTCCCGCCTGTGCTCATCAAGGCCTTGAAGGGCTACCCGCTCCGGCCAAGGAGGCGGGGGGACTCGGTGGTCCATCGGTCTTGGCTGTCGCCCCCCTCACAGGAGAGCACCGCCGGCCTTTCACGGCACAGCGGGACCGGAAGGATAGGCGGAAAAATCTCTCAGGCAACTCGCCGACAACGGCCGATCAACGGCTCGGGTTTTTGGTGTCTATTGGGACATTCCAAGACCCAACAAGTCCGAGAGGCGTCACAAGGGAACCTCACATGAAACTCGATCGACAAACCGTCGTGAGCCCGCTCGCGTTCAGCCTGACGGCCGCCGCCGCTGCGCAGGGACATACCGACATCGACTTCACCGTCATCGATGACCATATCACTACCGGCCATTACGACGTCAATACCGCTCGCTTTATATCCGAACGAGTCTTCGGTGCTCAGTTTGGCAGATTATTCGACAACTTTACGAATGATGTGGGATTCCACTCATCTGGCGACATCACGACGACCTCCGCGATTACCTTCAATATTCTCTCGGCTGTCCGTGAATGGGACGGCGACGCCTTCAGCAGGATCGCCGATGAACGCATCCGCATTGGCGATAACGGCTACGGCTTCTTCTTTCCTCGGCTCACGCCGACAAGCGATGTCGTCACGCGCGGCTTCGGCATCGGCGTATTTTCTCATGAGTGGCACCAACATTTCGACTACACGCTCCTGCAGCCGGCCGACGACGGCATCTACCTGCTCGAACTCACCCTCTTCGGCGACTCGCCGACAACCCAAGAATCCCTGCCGTTCTGGATCGTCTTCAACAAGAACTCCGATGAATCCGAGCACGACGCGGCGATCGAGTGGGTCCGTGACAACCTCGTGCCCGCGCCGGGCACGGCCGGGGCCCTGTTTCTCTTGGCCGGGGCCGTTGGGGTGCGCCGCCGGCGCGGCCGTCTCGTAACCAACCAACGCTGATCCACCGAACCCTCGGCCTGGCCGAGCCGTAGACGAAAGCCAGCCGGGCATTTGGCATCCTCCGTCCAACGGTTAGACTTTCCGTGGTGCTTCCTCAACGTCAAACCAGACTGGCGACCGTCTCCGCGCTCATCGCGACGATGCTGGCGCTGGCCGTCGCGCCGCTGTGGCACCACCACGCCCCCCTCCCCGGCCCGACCGATCACGCCGGCCGGCTCGCCCACCACGAAGGCGGGCACGGCTGCAACGCCGATCGGCCGCACCACGACCACGATTCCGCCCCCGCTTCACCCACCCGGCCAGCCCATCCCGGTAACGACGGGCACGACTGCCCCATCTGCATCGCCATCCACACGCCGATCGGCACCGGCCTTGCCGGGCCGACGCCGCGGCTGGCCCTCGACCATCACGCGATCGGCTTCGTCCCCACGCTGAGCGCCCAGCGGCCGACCGTCCGCTTCCTGCCGGTGCTCTGGCCCTGCGGCCCGCCGTCTCACACGGCCTGAACCACGCCGCGCCCGCTTACCCCACATCCCGCTGTCGCGCGCACCGCTCTGCACCGATCGATCACACGATCGGCGGTTCCCGGCTGTCGAGCCGTCGAGAGGTCGTGCGCGTGCCTCCCCCCCCCCCCTCCCCCCCACTCCTCCTTCGGAGCGTGATCTCATGGTTTCTCACGTCCCCCCACCGCGCGCCCGACGGGCGTGGCGTGCCGCGTGCGCGTTCACGCTCGTCGAGCTGCTCGTCGTCATCGCGATCGTCGGGCTCTTGATCGCGATGCTCCTGCCGGCGCTCGGCAAGTCGCGACAGGCCGCCCATGCGGCCGTCTGCCTGTCGAACGTCCGGAGCTTGGAGACGATCCAGATGCTCTACGGCAATGACTACCGCGGCTATCTCGTCGACGTCGGCCTGCCGCATGGAGGCGGGGGAGACCCGGCGCGCTCCTTCTTCAACGTCCTCTCCGAGTACTACGGCACGCCGGTGGCGGTCCGCTCGCCGGGCGATACGAGCGCGTATTGGCCGGTGGATCGGGGCGGCGGCGGGCTCACGGTCGGCGGCTTTGCCCGGCGGACGTCATACGGCATGAACAACTGGCTCAGCCGCACCTACAACCCCGGCCTTTACGCCGGCGAGCCCTTCGATCGGCTCAGCAAGGTCGCCTCGCCTTCGGCGACGGTGCAGTTCCTGCTGATGACCGAGGAGGGCTCGTTCGCGGTGAGCGATCACGTGCACGCCGAGGGGTGGGACCCGGGGTTCAAGGACGCCCCGCCGGCGGTGGCGTCGGGACAGGTCAAGACCCACGCGTGGGGCGGCAAGCCCAGGGCGTGGGAGGCGATCAGCAACTACGGGTTCCTCGACGGGCACGCGGCGAGCCTGCCGTTCCGCAGCGTGTTTCAGAGCCGAATCACCAACCGCTTCGACCCGCGCGTCGCCCGATAGCGCACGCGGGTTGTCTCTCTTCTTTGATTGGTTCGTTCCCGTTTCATTCGTTTCACCCACTCACAAAACAAAGAGGTTTTTCATATGAACATCCGTATTCTGTCCGTCACCGCGGTGTCCGCTGCTGTTTCTGTCGCCGTTTCCGCCGCCCGTGCGCAGCACGCCGGGGACATCGGCGTCGGCATCGTCGACAACCACCTGGCCACCGGCGTTTACGACGCGGGCGTCTTCGTGCCGGGGCAGCGGGTCTTCGGCGCCGAGCTGGGCGAGCTCTTCCCGGCCTTCGCCAACGAGCCGGGCTTCGACTCGCTCCCCGGCGCCTTCCCCGCCTCGTCGAGCATCGCCTTCAACATCCTCTCAGCTGTCCGCGAATGGGACGGCTCCTCCTTCAGCACGATCGCCGACGAGCGCGTCCGCATCGGCTTCGGCCCGGTGACGCCGGTGCTCACGCCGACGAGCGACGTGCTCACGCCGGGCTTCGGCCTGGCCGTCGGGTCCAACGGCGAGTGGCACCGCCACCTCGACTTCACGCTCCAGGCCCCCGCGGCCGACGGCGTCTACCTCCTGGAGCTCAACCTCGTCGGCGACACGCCCTCGACGCAGGCCTCGCTGCCGTTCTGGATCGTCTTCAACCAGAACGCCGACGAGTCGGCCCACGACACCGCGATCGACTGGGCGAACGCGAACCTCGTTCCCGCACCGGGTGCGGCGGGGTCACTGCTCCTCTCGATCGTGCTCGTCGGCGCACGCCGCAAGCGGGCGTAACTGTTCGCGCGTCCATCACCTCGCTTTCGGTCTATACATCACACGCCCGCAGGCTCAGCCTGCGGGCTTTGTTCTTGTACTCATCTCATGCCCCGAAGACCCGTTCCGCGACGCCCCAGTACATCTCTTCGAGCACGTCACGCGGCAGGCCCAGGCCGCGGAGAGGGGGGGCCGACATCGCGTCGTACTGATCCGGCTCGACCATCGCCAGGTCGGGGTCGGCGATCGGGCTCTGGCCGTCGTAGCGCGTCTCGAACATCACCCGCAGCGCCCAGTAGCGGCTGGCGTACAGCTCGAACGCCGCCTCGGGGCTGTCGGCCAGGTCGCCCATCGGGTGGGCCGTCGCCTTCACCGGGCGGAGGTGGTCCTCCGACGAGACGATGTCCGAGCCGAAGGCGATCCGCCCTTTCCATTTGATAAAGAACGCCGCCACGTCCTGCGGCTCGTGCCTGCTCAACTCGCGCACCACCCACTTCGTCGCCGACGTGTCCAGATAGAGATTCGGATGCCGCGTGAGCAGGCCGTCGAGGAACTCCAGGTCCTCCGGCCAGCCGCCCATGTGCGCCGCGATCCACGGCATGCCGAAACGATCCAGCATCCGCTCCAGCCCCTCGTAGTGCCACCGTTTCGTCTCATACTTCCCCGCGTCGGCGTATTTGGTCGCAAACCACGTGTCCGGGTCGGCGATGTGGATCATGATCGACATGCCGAGCTTTTCGCCGACCTCGCACGCCTTGACGCGCCACGGCGCGTCGGCCGCGCAGACCTCGAGCCACTGCTTGGGGTCGATCATGTCGCGCAGCCGCGGGCTGTTCCAGAGTTTCAACATCCGGCTGCCGAATCGGTCGTGGAATGTTTCGATGACCGATGCGTACCCCTCGCCGTGCGCACGGAAGCGGTCCTGCTGGCTCCCCGCAAAGCTCGGGAACGCGATGAAGCGCACCGCATCGCCCATGACCTCGCGCACACGCTCGGCATTGCTGAGCTGGCACATCGTGAACGAGCAGCGCACGCCGAACAACTCGGCGGCCTGCTTGAAGACCCTCGCGCTCTCCGGCCCGGCGATGTGGTTGTGGATGTCGACGATCTTGAGCGCGCCGTCGGCCGACATCGGCGGCATCGACATCGCCTCCAGCACGTAATCGAGCCCGAGACGGTTGGCCGCCTTGGGCAGCGCGGGGAAACGCGACCCTGCCGTGAACGCCGGTTGATACGCACGAGATCTTGCCACGCTTCATCCTCTCGACCAAATATTTGTATTTTCACGAGTTCCGCACGGGCACGCTCTGTTTTTACCACAGAGACACAGAGTTCACAGAGATACACAGAGAAAGACATTTCATGCTTTGAAGTTTCCTTCGAGTCTTTGCGATCTTCGCGTTCAAAACATTGGCTCGCTCCTCACCTCGACCCGCTCGCCGCTCGCCGGATCGGTGAACGCCAGCTCCGCGGCATGCAGCATCAGCCGCCCCCCCGCTGCATTCTCTCCCTCACCGGCCGGCCCATAGAGCACGTCGCCGACGATCGGGTGGCCGAGGTGCGCGCAGTGGACGCGGAGCTGGTGCGTCCGCCCCGTCTCCGGCTCAAGGCGAAGCCGCGTCCAGTCGTGCTCGTACGCCATGACGCGGTACCGCGTCATGGCGGGCCGGCCCTGCGCGAAGTCGACGACCTGGTACGGCCGGCGGTCCACGTCGAGCCGCATCGGCGCGTCGATGGTCCCCGTTTCGTGCCGGACCGTGCCGTGGACGAGTGCGGCGTACGCCTTCTCCACCCGCCGCCGCTCGAACTGGGCCGAGAGGGCGCGCTGCGACGGGGCGTCGAGCGCCAGCACCATCAGGCCGGAGGTATCCATATCCAGTCGATGCACCACGATCGGCCCGGTTGCATCGGCGAAGGCCGCCGCGACGCGGGACGCGACGCAGTCCGCTTTTTCCGGGCCCTTGCCCGGCACGCTCAGCATGCCGCCGGGCTTGTCGACCACGACCCACCCCGGCCCTCGCCGAACCAGCCGCAATCCGTCGCCGAGGTCGAGCATGAGACCGGAGGATAGGAAACCCCCGGCCGGGCTCGGGCGAATACCATCCCGCCGATGCCCGTGTCCCCGCCCCATACCCCGAACGCCCCTCGCCGTCGTCCCGTGACGGTCTTCGCCGCCGCGGCCCTGGCCTGCGGCGTGGTGCTGGTCGCCGCGGGTGGGTGCTCGTCGAGCAAGTCCACCGTCTCGGCCCAGGTGAGCGACTCGGAGCCGACCACGCTCGATCGGCTGGTCGCGGCGATCACCGGCAAGCCCGTCGCCGACCCGCAGCGGCCCCTCACGACGCAGGAAGGCCGAAAGCTCATCGAGCAGATCCGCGCCAACCCCGCCAAGCTCGAACGCCTCTCGCCCCGGGAGCGCTACTTCCTCGCCAAGGCCGTCTACGGCATGGACGAGGACGATTTCTGAGCCCATAGAAGGCCGCTCGTCCGTGGCAGGCGTCCCGCCTGTGCGAGACCTCTGCGGAAGAACGGCACAGGCGAGCACGTTCAAGCCTGTATTCATGCGACCTGAAGAGGCCGAATCCGGTACAACCTCGCTGCACATCCCGGCCGCACCCGGCAATGATGGGTGCAGGCTTTCATTGAATACCACAGGAGCAACACCGATGAATATGCATCCACGGGGTCGACGGGGGAAAACCGGGGCATGGGCGGCCCTTGCCGCGCTGGCCGCCGCCGGCACGCTGCTGGCCCCGGCCTCCGCCCAAGAGACGGGCACCGCCGCGGCGGAGCCCAAGGCCCAGGCCGCCCAGCACCGCGAGCTGATCCCGCGCGAGGTGCTCTTCGGCAACCCCGACAAGGCCGCCGCCCGCCTCTCGCCGGACGGCAAGCACATCGCCTACATCGCGCCGGTTGACGGCGTGCTGAACATCTGGGTCGCCCCGGTGGACGATCTCGCCGCCGCCAAGCCCGTCACCCACGACACTGGCCGGGGCATCTGGTCGTACAACTGGGCTTACACCAACCACCACATCCTCTACCGCCAGGACACCGGCGGCGACGAAAACTGGAAGATCTCCTGCATCAACGTCGACAAGGCGCTCGCCGGCGAGGGCGAGCCGCTCGACCTCACCCCCTTTGAGACCATCCCCGGGCCCGACGGGAAGCCGATCGAGCGGCCGGGCGGCGGCGGGCTGCTGCGACCCTCGGCCCAGATCGACACCGTCTCCGAGCAGTTCCCCGAGACCATCCTCGTCGCCCTCAACAACCGCAACCCCGCCTACCACGACCTCTACCGCGTCAACATCCTCACCGGGCAGATGAGCCTGGTCATGCAGAACGACCAGTACGCCAGCCTGATCGCCGACGACAACTACCACGTCCGCTTCGCCGTCCGCTACGACGATCAGGGGCGGCTGGTCTTCGAGCGACCGGTCGAGCCCGGCAGCACCGAGATGGAGCCGTGGACCACCGTCGAGCTCGAAGACGCCATGGGCACCCGCCCGCTGGCCTTCGATCGGTCCGGCAAGATCCTCTACTGGGGCGACAGCCGCGGCCGCGACACGATCGCGCTCTTCGCCATCAACACCGAGACCGGCGAGAAGACGCTCCTGGCGGAGGATCCGCGCTGCGATCTCAACCAGATCCTCACCACGCCGCGGACCGGCCGAGTGCAGGCGGCGTCGTTCGAGTATGAGCGCGACCACTGGACGATCCTCGACGACTCGATCAAGGACGACCTTGAGTATCTCAAGACCGTCTGCGACGGCGAGATCCAGATCACCAGCCGAACGCTCGACGACACGCTGTGGACCGTCGGCTACCTCGTCGACAACGGCCCGGCCCGCGTCTACCTCTACAACCGGGGCGGGGACGCCAAGTCCACCCGCTTCCTCTACAGCAACCGCGCCGATCTCGAGCAGTACTCCCTCGCGCACATGCACCCGGTGGTCATCACCGCGCGCGACGGGCTCAAGCTCGTCTCCTACCTCACGCTCCCCGTCGACAGCGACACCGACGAGGACGGCCGCCCGGCCTCGCCCCTGCCGATGGTGCTCGACGTCCACGGCGGGCCGTGGGTGCGCGACTCGTGGGGCTTCAATCCGCAGGCGCAGTGGCTGGCCGACCGGGGCTACGCCGTGCTGCAGGTCAACTACCGCGGCTCGGAGGGGTTCGGCAAGGCCTTCATCAACGCCGGCAACCGCGAATGGGGCGGCAAGATGAGCGACGACCTGCTCGACGCCGTCCAGTGGGCGATCGAGCAGAAGATCGCCGACCCCGACCGCATCGCCATCTCCGGCGGGTCCTACGGCGGGTACGCGACGCTCGTGGGCATGACCCGCGACGCAGCCACCTTCGCCTGCGGCGTCGACACCGTCGGCGTCTCCAACCTCAACACCTTCCTCAAGACGATCCCGCCGTACTGGAAGCCCTTCCTCGAGCAGATGAAGCAGCGTCTGGGCGACTTCACCACCGAGGAGGGCCGCGCGTTCCTCGCCGACCGCTCGCCGGTCAGCCATGTCGACAAGATCACCAAGCCGCTGCTCATCGGGCAGGGGGCCAACGACCCGCGCGTCAACGTCAACGAGAGCGAGCAGATCGTCAGCGCCATGCAGGAGCGCAACATCCCCGTGACGTACGTGCTCTATCCCGACGAGGGGCACGGCTTCGCCCGCCCGCCCAACCGCCTCTCCTACAACGCCGTCGTCGAGGCCTTCCTCGCCCGGCACATGTGGGGCGACAAAGTCGGCCCGTTCGAGCCAATCGGCGACGACTTCGAAGGCTCGACGATCACCGTCCCGGCCGGCGCCGAGCAGGTGCCGGGGCTCTCCGAGGCGCTCGGGAAGCGCTGAACCCGCGGCGGCGTCCACCGCACACCGACCATCGCCGAGAAGGTTGAACAGATATTCGCCAACAGCACAGGGCCTCACGCGTCGAGCAGATGCGTGAGGCCTTTTTTGTGCCCGGAACTCAGCATGTCTCGGGCAGACAGATCCGAACTTGGACGGCACCGAGTGTCGCCTCAGAGGCCAATGCCCGCGGCAGGCCTCACCTCAGCGCGGGATGGCGCCGCGGCTGCTTACCGCGTCCCCGAGCCCCTGGTTTTGCTGAGGAAGATCTCGCCGCCGCCGTAGTCGACGCCGCTCAGCCCGCCGCGCGTCCAGCGGTAATACCCCGGCATCGTGACGCGCTCATCCGGCACGATCGGCGACTCGAAGCCGGCGTCGGGGACGTAGGCCATCAGCGTGACGCTCGTGTAGGCGGGATTCTGCCCGTCCTGGCCGACGTTGGCGTCGGCGGTCTTGCGGATTGATACCGAGCCGTCGAAGAAGCCCAGCGGCTGCTGCGCGCGCTTGTAGGCGAAGAAGACGTCCCGCTTGCCGGCGTGCCGCTGCTGCGAGTCGTAGAGCGCGACCTTCTGCGCGGGGAACGCGACCTCGTTGATCTTGCGCCCGCCCATATGCCGCTTGAGGTGGTAGCGGTCGTGGTCTTTCCACTGGTAGTACGACCCTTCCTGCCGCCGCTCATACCCGGCCCCGTCGGAGGCCGCCGCGGCGATCTGGTACGACGAGCTGAACGGCCACCAATCCATGTTGGCGGCGTTGTGCGAGCTCCGCGGCGCAAAGGCGCTCGATTCCATCTGCAGCGGCGCGGCCCGCCACGACAGACGAGGCTGGTCCTCCGGGCACACGGTGACGGGCGAGGGCAGGTGCTCGCCGAGGTAGTCGGTCAGCACGATGTGGGTGAACTGCTCGACGACCCAGGTTTTGGAGTCGGCGTTCTTGAACGGCGGGAGCGGGTCGGAGCTGGTGGAGCCGCGGTCCGCGTGCTCGCCGATGAACTCGTGCGCCTGCACCGCAAGGTCAGCGCCGGACGCGAACGGCATGGCGCGGCCGAGGCGGTCCTCGGCGCGCCCGTGCAGCACCGCCAGATACCCCTTGTTGTCGTTCGTGTACGTCAGGTGCGCGGTCATCATCTGCTTGAGGTTGGTCTGGCAGACGGCCGTGCGTGCGGCTTTGCGAGCCGCCCCCAGCGCCGGCAGCAGGATCGCCATCAAGAGCGCGATGATCGCGATCACCACCAGCAGCTCGATCAATGTAAATGCTCGGCGAATACCCATGAAATACTCCAACAGCATCGAACCCTGAGTTTGAATGCCGAGGGGCTGAGCCCCGCGGCGATGTACCCGGTGAACACCCAATGGAAACCGCGGGGCTGAGCCCCGCGGCTTTCCGAGCAGAGGAAATCAGCAACCGGCCAGCCACGCGGTCAGGAAGTCGAAGATGTCCTGCACCGTCACGCCGTTGACGTGGTTGAAGTCGGCCGACGAGTTGCCGGCCAGCCAGGCGGTGAGGAAGTCGAAGATGTCCTGCACCGTCACGCCGTTGACGCCGTTGAAGTCGGCCTCGCAGACGGTCCCGGTGCAGCCCCAGCGGGCGATGTAGGGCGAGAGCTGCCCGCCGGCGGTGGTGAAATCGCCGCCGACCACGAGCGTGCCGTCGGCGGTCGTCGCCAGGGCGTACACCTTGTGGTACAGGATCGCGCCGCCGACGCCGTCGCCCAGAGCCGACCACGTCTGGGTCGTAGGGTTCCAGATCGCGACGCTGCTGGCGGGCGTGTCGGCGGCCGCGGCGTTGCCGACCGCGACAAAGTCGCCGCCGACCGCGAGCGTGCCGTCGGGCATGGTGGTCATGGCGTACGCCCAGCCGCCGCTGCCGCCGCCGAACCGCGACAGGCCCTGGGCGGGCTGCGACCACGTCTGGGTGGCGGGGTTCCAGATCGCGACGCCCTTGGCGACGGTGTCGCCGGCCGCGGCGTTCCCGACGGCCTCGAAACTGCCGCCCATCATCAGCTTGCCGTCGGACATGACATGGACGACATTGACGCCGGCTTGCGCGCCCTTGCCCATCGCCTGCCACACGGGCAGCCCGCTGTCGAAGGTGCCGTCCCAGCGGGCGACGTTGTCGGCGCTGGGCGCGCCCTCGAACGAGGTGAAGAGCCCGCCGGCGATCAGGTCGCCGTTGGGCATGACGGCGAGCGAGTCGACCGATTCGCCGAAGACGCCGCCGGCGCGACGCGTCCACGTGGCGCCGTCCCACAGCGCCACCAGGCACGGGGTGGGGTTTCCGGGGAAGAAGAAATACCCGCTGACGGCGAGGTTGCCGTTGGGCATGACCACCGCGTCGCTGACGCCGCCGAAGAACAGGCCGGGGATGAGTTCGCCGGCGACCAGCGGGGTCGGCAGGTTCGACCAGACCGTCCCGTCGGACTGCGCGATGAGGACCGGCGAGCCGCCGTCGGTCGCGGCGATCTCCCACCCGCCGGCGAAGATCCGCCCGGCGAGCGGGCCGGCGGTGCTGGAGGGCACCTGCATGACCTTCAGAACGCCGAGGGCCAGGTTTGCTTGAGTCAACGGCGAAACGAACAGCCCGCCGGCGAGGGGTGATCCGCCGAACGTGCTGTTGAGCGACGCGACATACCTCGAGTCGATCCCCTCGACCAGCGTGAACTGGCCGCCCACCGCGACGTCGCCGTTTTCGAGGCGGCTCAGCGCGTGCACCTCGCCGTCGGTCGCGGACCCGCTGTAGAGCCCGTGCCACGTCGAGCCGTCCCAGCCCGCGATGGAGAAGAGCTTGCTGGCGGCGGGGCGGATCTCTCTGAACGAGCCGCCCGCGACCAGCTCGCCGTCGTAGGCGGTCAGCATGCGGATGTTGCCGACCGTGCCGGCGAAGGTGCTCAGCGGCGACCACGCCGAGCCGTTCCAGCTCGCGATGCTGGCGAAGTCGTCGGTGGTGCTGTCGACCTGTGCAAACCTGCCGCCGGCGATCAGGTTGCCGCCGTAGACCATCAGGGCGTCGACCTCGCCGTCGTTGATGCCGTTGGTCGCGGTAGCGCTGACGGGCGACCACGCCGAGCCGTTCCACGCCGCGATGCGGAGGAAGTTGGCGGTTGTGCTGTCGACCTGGGTGAACGTGCCGCCGGCGACGAGCTTGTTGTCGTAAACGGTCAGCGCGTACACCTTGCCGTCGTTGATGCCATTCACCGCCGTGCCGCTGACGGCCGACCACGCCGAGCCGTTCCACTGCGCGATGCGGAGGAAGTTGGCGGTCGTGCTGTCGACCTGGGTGAACGTGCCGGCGGCGATGAGCTTGTTGTCGTAGACGGCGAGCGCGTTGACCTGCCCGTCGTTGATGCCGTTGGTCGCGGTCGAGCTGAGCGGCGACCACATCGAGCCGTCCCACGCCGCGATGCGGCGGATGTTGTCGGTCGTGCTGTTGACCCGCGTGAACGTGCCGGCCGCGACGAGCTTGTTGTCGTAGATCGCCAGCGCGTCGATCTCGCCGTTGTTCATGTCGTTGATGGGACCGGCGCTGAGCGGCTCCCACGACGAGCCGTTCCACCGGGCGATATTGCCCAGCGGCGTCCCGCCGCCCGACGAAGTAAACCGCCCGGCCGCGATGAGCTGGCCGTTGTACACCGTCACCGACGAGACGAAGTCGATCGCCTCCGGCCCCAGCCCGTCGCCGAGCGTCGACCACGAGGCGCCGTCCCACACGGCGATGTTTCCGGCCTGAATATCACCGGCGACGCCGAAGGAGCCGGCGACGACCAGGACCGGGTCCTGTCCGCCGGGGCCGTCGGGGTCCCACATCGTCGCGGACCGGACATTCCCGTCATCGTTCCCGTTGTTCCAGCCGCCCAGACCCGGCAGGCCGCCGCCCGGCAGCCACCCCGGCGTGCAGTCCGCAAGCCCGGCGGATGCGAGAACGAGAATACCCCCGGCAGCCATGGCCGCGAGTCTTCCCGGCGACCGCTGTCCATGTGACATCTGTAAAAATTTGGACATTGTACGGATGCTCCTTCCTCTTCTACAGGTTTCCGTCCACCAAACCGCCTTGAGCAAAGCGATTGATCCAAAGGTACATGAAAATATGTATCGGGTAAATCATTATATAATTTTTTGTGCATTACAGAATATGTGCCATACTATAGAGTCAATCCGTTCGGCCTTTTGATAACCGCTTTGTTCGGGTACCATCTCTTCATGCGGACGCGTGTTCCCCCCATCCCCCCCCTTGCCGCTGACAAGGCGACGGCGGAGCTCGATCTGCCGGCGCAGGAGGTCTTCACGCGGATCCGCGACGCGATGCGCACGTTGGTCAACGCCCTCCCCGGTCCCGTCAACCGGACCGTCGATCTGCAGAACACGCTGGGCGTCTACCAGACGCTCGCCTGGCGCACCTTCAAGATCGCGACCGTCGACCATCCGCTGGACGTGATGGACTACATGCTCACGCCGGCGCTGGTCGGCACGCTGACCGAAGCCGCGGAGAAGAAGGGCGTGCCCCCCGCCGTGCTCGACGAAGTCCGTGCGGCGATGGAGATGTACACCGCCTTCCGGCAGGCGCACGCGGGCGACCACGAGTCGTTCATGATGATGCTCGCGTCGCTGCGGCCCAAGCCGAAGAGCCCGCTGGATGAGAAGTTCCGCAAGAGCCTGTTCCAGCACAACCGGCTGTTGTGGGGGCACCAGGCCGACGTCAGCGTCGCCTGCTTCATCGTCATGCCCGAGGATAAAGGCTCGAACGCGCGCACCGCGGCGGTCACCGGGGCCGTCGGCTACCACCGGCTTCGTCCGGCCGTCATGCCCCCGACCATCTCGAATATGGTCGCCCACCTCGATGTCGACCATTCCCATGAGCGCACCACGTCGGATGGGCTGATCACCGAGTTCTGCTCACCGGATCTGCGCGTGGAGCCGATCGGCAACGACACGAACGCCGCACGGGTCCGGCTGGTCGTGCCCAACATCGGGCGGCAATCGGCGGTCCATTATTTTCAGTTGTTCACCTCGACCGCCCGCTTCGACAAAAGCGAATACGCCGAGCTCAACCTCGACATCAACCTCGTCGCGGCGATGCTGCACCAGGACATCCTGCTGCCCGCCTCCGACTCTCCCCGCAAAATGCTCGCGCAGGTCTACGGCCAGAACGGCGAGCTCAGCGGCGTGGGCAAGATCTTCAACGAAAACCTCATGCCGGTCGAACTGTCGCCGGAGTACCTGGGCTCGTCGGCCGACGTGCCCCCCGCCGACGGCGTGCCGCGGTACACCGAGATGATCCGGTCCGTGCTCAAGCGGTTCGGCCAGTACGGCAGGGCGTTCGACGTGTACCGCTGCCGCATGCCGTATCCGATCATGCGGACGCGGGTCTCGCTCATCGTTGAGCCGCCCGAGGGCGCGTAGTCGAGCTGCGTGTGAAAGCGGGCTGTTCAACCGTGCACCCGCCCGCGACTCGAGCGCTTGCGTGCGTACCGGGAAACGCGGCGACCTGCTTACGAGTTGTACGCCGTGCGGGCCTCGGGGCTGAGCGCAAGCTCACCCGCGATCACGCCGCGGAGCGCGGCGACGAGTTCGTCCGCGCCGTCGTTCTTCGAAACATACCCCCACGCCCCGGCGTCCACCGCGCGTCGGACGAGGTCTCCGCGGACATGGCCGCTGAACACCACCGCTTTAGTCTCGGGGCACCTCTCGACGAGCTCGGACAAGGTGACGAACGGGTCTTTGCCCGGCATATCGACGTCGAGGAGGACCAAGGTCGGGCAGTCGCACACGGCGGTTTCCACAAGCCGATCCGCGCTTGCAAGCACGCCCTTCCACACGAAGCCGCCGACGATACGGAGCTTGAGCTGGATGGCTTCGGCAACGTCCGGGTTATCGTCCACGCACAACACGCTGGGCGCCGATCCCTGTTGATACTCGGGCATCACGCATTCGTCCTTGAGCACTCGCGGATGGCGCTGCGGAGGGCTTCCACCTTCGGCCTTGCGCCGAGCACGACGGCGTGCGCGGGCGCGTTCTCCTGGTCGGTCAGCATGACGAGCTTTCCACGGAAGCCGTCGTGCGCGCGATGCTGATCGGTGATCACCACCGCGGCGTGGTGCGAGTCTTCCGTTCCCGTCCGCACGTCGTAGCCCAGCGCGCGAAGCTCGAAGGCGACCACGGCGGAAAGCCGCCGGTCTTTGATATCCAGACAGGCGAGCCCTCGCGGGCCGCCCGGGCCGCCGACGGGTGCGGAAGCGGACGGGAGCGTCAGCGTGAAGGTCGTTCCTTCGCCCGGCTCGGATTGGACCTCGATGTCGCCGCCCGCCTGCCGCACCAGGCCGTGGACGAGCGAGAGGCCCAGTCCTGTCGAGACGCCGCGCGTCTTGGTCGTGAAGAACGGCTCCATACAGCGCGACTTCACCTCCGCCGTCATCCCCGGGCCGTCGTCGGCGACGATGAGTCGCACCGCGCCGGCACCCGGCTCCACGGTCACTGTGATGGTGCCGCTGCCCCGCTCGCGCATCGCCTCGCCGGCGTTCTGCACCAGGTTGAAGACCGCCTGCATGATCGCCGCCGGCTGCATGGTGACCCAGCACTCGGCTTCGGGCAGGACGGGCTTGAGCGTGATACCCCGCGGCAGGGCGCTGGTCAGGACGGAGCTCACCTCCGGCCACCACGACCGCAGCTCGGTGGGCTCGGCGTTCGCCGCGAGCGTGGGATCGATCGCGAGTAAACGGAGCCCGCTCGCGAGTTTTTGGAGATAGCTGACCCCGCTCTGGATCTCGGAGAGCTCCTCGACCGCGTCCGCGGGCAGATGCCGGGCTTGGAGAGATTCCATGCGCACGCGGATCGGCACGAGCAGGTTGCCGATATCGTGGCCGAGCCCCGCGGCGAGCGTGCCCAGCGAGGCCATGCGCTCCGATGCCGCGAGCGCCCGCTGGGCCTGCGTCGCTTCCTCCGTGCGCTGCCTGACGGTTTCTTCCAGCGTCTGCTGGTGCCGGCGCAGGGCTTCCTCCGCCTCTCGCTGGGCGGTGATGTCGGTGTTGGTTCCGAACCAGCGGGTGATGGCGCCTTGCTCGTCGCGGATGGGGTAAGCGCGGGAGAGGAACCAGTGGTACCGCCCGTGTTGATCGCGCAGGGGGAAGGTGTCTTCCCACGGCTCACCGGCGCGCAAGGCCGCGGACCACTTGGCGATCACCGCTTCGACATACTCGGGATGATGCGCGGATTGCCAGCCCCATCCTTCTTGCGACTCGGCGTTCGTGCCGGTGAACTCGTACCATCGCCTGTTGTACCAATAGATGTGCCCGTCGGGGCGGGCCATCCACGCGAGCTGCGGGATATTCTCGGCCATCGCGCGGAAGCGGCCCTCGCTTTCGCGGGCCTCTTCGTAGAGGCGGGCGTTGTCGATAGCGATGGCCGCCTGGGTCGCGATGCCGCTCACCAGCCGCTCGGCCTGCTCGGTGAAAACGCCGGCGTCCGGGTGCCCGAAGAAGAGCCCGCCCAGCACCGCGCCCGAACCCGAGACGACGGGCACCGCCAGGTAGGAGCGGACCGGCAGGTGCCCCTCGGGCATGCCGTGGTGCGGGCCCATCTGCCCGTATCGCGGGTCTTTGGTGATGTCGTCGCTGCGGACCACGCCGTGTCCGGAGAAGGTGGGCGCGAACACCGGGGTGTTGCGCGGCAGGCCGAACTTCTCGAACGCCTCGCGGGGCGCGCCGGAGAGCGTATACAGAAGATACGCCTCGCCCTGGTCGTTGACGGTGTTGAAAAAGAACGCGCCGAACTTCGCTCGCGACACCTCCGTCGCGGCATCGGTCACGGCCTGAACGACCTTCTCCGTGTCCAGTTTGGCGCTCAGGGTGAGCCCGACCTGGTTGAGGACCTCGAGGATACGGGCGTGATCGCGCAGGGCCTGCTCGGCCTGCGTACGCCGTGTGATGTCGCGGGCGACCTTCGACGCGCCGATGATGCGCCCCTGGGCGTCCCTGATCGGCGACACCGTGAGGGAGATGTGGAGCAGCGTGCCGTCCTTGCGCCGGCGCACGGTTTCGTAGTGATCGACCCGCTCGCCGTTGCGGATGCGCTCGAGGATTCCCGGCTCCTCGTTCACGCGATCCGGCGGCATGAGCATCGTCACGGGTTGCCCGACCGCTTCTTGAGCCGTGTAACCGAACAGTCGCTCGGCGCCGGCGTTCCAACTGGTGATGGTGCCGCTGAGGTCCTTGGTGGCGATCGCGTCTTCGGACGACTCGACGATCGCCGCCAGGTGCGCTTTGGCGGCATCGGCCTGCTTGCGCTCGGTGATATCGACCAGCACGTTGATGCCGCCGACCAGAACGCCCGCCTCGTCAAACAGCGGCGTCGGATGGGGCTGAAACCAGATGCGCGTGCCGTCGGGCCGCTCGGCGATCGCTTCCACCCCTCGAACGGCGCGGCCTTCCCTGAGCGCAACCGCCATCGGCGACTCGTCGAGCGGCATCGGGCGGCCGTCCGGATAGAACAGCTTCGCCGTGATGCACCAACGCTCTCTTCCGAGCTCGAGCGAGCGCCCGCAAAACTCGACGCAGGCCGAGTTGAACTGCGTAATCATGCCCGCTGCGTCGGTGGTGTACACCGCGACGGGCATCGCGTCCATCATCTCGCGGAAGCGCTGCGGGTTGCCACGCGGATCGGGCGGGAAGACCGACTCGAACCGCCGTGCAAGCTCGCTCTTTGACTCGATCGAGTTGGAACCGGAGCCGCTCATGGAGTCTCCGCCCTGCTCCGGGACAAATCGAGCAGACGCTCGAGCTCGTGACGCGTATAGAGCCGGTAACCGTTCACCGGGTGACGCCTCGGCCGGAGCTTGCCCCTCCGGTCCCAGTTGCGCAGCGTCGACGGCGAGACGCCCACGAACTTTGCCGCCTCGGTCACCGTCAGATAGTCACGAAGCTTGGATCGGTTTGCGAGAACAGGCATAGTCAAACCTTGGTCGCCGTTGCCAAACCTTGTCAAGCCTTATCAGCAGTCAGTGTATGCCGGGCTCGCTCGTGCTTGCGTGAAAAACGCTTCATTATCAGGCGAGTGCTTTGAATTGCGCACGGGATGCCGAGCTGCCGGAAGCAGTTGCGCCGCTCGTGCGCCATGCAGGAGTGGCGATGCTCGGCATCACGTGCGGCCAAGAAGCGTAAAGTGCCTCGCTGTCGCGGAGAAAGCGGCTAGTTGCGAGTGTTGCCACTTCTCGTCCTTGCCGAGTTCGTGCGCGAGTTCACGGGCGATCTGCGGCGCCTTGGCGAGTGCGGCGTGCGCGTCGAGAAAGAGCAGCCGTGTGCGGCGGGCGAGGACGTCCTCGACGGTGCGGGCCATCTCGTGCCGTGCGAACCATGCGGCGGAGTCGTCGTGGCCGCCGTGGTCGTGGATGCGCAGCTCGCGCGTGACGCACGGTCGTTCGTCGAGACACCCCAGCACGATCGCGTGATCGACCGCGTCTTCGGCCATGCGGCGGTACGTCGTCCACTTGCCGCCGGCGATCGTGAGCAGGCCCGACGGAGAGACCTCGATCGTGTGGTCGCGCGACAGCGCGGCGGTCTTCGACACGTCGCGGGCCTTGACCAACGGCCGGATGCCCGTGAAAACGCTGAGCACATCAACACGCGTCGGACGCTTGGCGAGGTAATCGCTCGCCGTCTCAAGAATGAAATCGATCTCCTCGCTCTTGGCGTCCGGCTCGAGCGTGGGAGCGGGGATGGGCGTGTCGGTGGTGCCGACGACCGCGTGGCCGTGCCAGGGAATCGCGAACATCACACGGCCGTCGCGCGTGTGCGGCACCATGATCGCGGTGTCACCCGGCAGAAACTCCTTCCGCAGCGTGAGGTGCACGCCCTGGCTCGGCGCGATCATCGGCTCTGATGTGGGATCGTCCACGCGGCGCAGCTCGTCGCAGAACGGTCCGGTCGCGTTGATCACGCAGCGAGCCGCGAGCGTGTGCGATGCACCCTTCTCTTCGTCGCGGAAGGTCAACCCGTTGACGTACCCCTCGGTGTCTTTCGCAAGTGAAACAACCCGCGTGTAGTTGAGGAGGCACGCGCCGTGCTGGGCCGCGGTGCTGGCGAGGTCGATGAGCAGCCGTGCGTCGTCGAACTGGCCGTCGTGGTATTGCACCCCGCCGCGGAGGCCGTCCTGGGAGAGCGTCGGGATGCGCGCGAGCACCTCGTCGCGCGAGAGGATCTGCGACGGGCCGAAGCCGTATTTGCCCGCGAGCAGGTCGTAGATCTTCATGCCGATGCCGTAGAACGGCGCCTCCCACCACGCGTAGTTGGGCACGATGAAGCGCAGGTCGCGGACGAGGTGCGGCGCGTTGCGCAGCAGCAGGCCGCGTTCTTTGAGCGCTTCCATCACGAGCGAGATGTTGCCCTGCTGGAGGTAGCGGACTCCGCCGTGCACGAGCTTGGTCGAGCGGCTCGACGTGCCCTTGCCGAAGTCGTGCTGCTCGAGCAGCACGACGCGGTAGCCGCGTGAGGCCGCGTCGACCGCGATGCCCACGCCGGTTGCGCCGCCGCCGATCACGGCGATGTCCCACGGCTCGCGGCGATCGGCGATGCGCTCGAGGAACAGGTCGCGGTTGAGGAGTGGCTGAGCGTTCATCGGGTGATCTCGGTTGGAGTATTGCGATCGATCACTCGTGCTCTTCCCATTCGCGTGCGCGATCGAGGGCCTGCTTCCATCGGGCGCGGCGGTGCGACGCCTCATCATCGCTCATCCGTGGCTCAAACGTCCGGTCCTTCCGCCATGCGCGCGAGACCTCGTCGCGATCCTTCCAGAAGCCGACAGCAAGGCCGGCGAGGTACGCGGCGCCGAGCGCGGTTGTCTCGATGACCTTCGGCCGCACCACGGGGACGCGGAGGATGTCCGCCTGAAACTGCATCAGCAGGTCGTTCGCGGACGCGCCGCCGTCGACACGGAGTTCATTGATGTCGATGCCGCTGTCCTGCTTCATGACTTCGAGTACGTCGGCGACCTGGAACGCGATGCCCTCGAGCGCGGCTCGCGCGATGTGAGCGGCAGTAGTGCCGCGTGTGAGCCCGGTGATCGTGCCGCGTGCGTACTGGTCCCAGTGCGGCGCGCCGAGCCCGGCGAAGGCGGGTACGAGGTACACGCCGCCGCTGTCCGGAACGCTCGCGGCGAGCTGTTCCACGTCGGCAGAGTTCTGGATAATGCCCAGCCCGTCGCGGAGCCACTGCACGACCGCGCCACCGATGAAGACGCTCCCCTCGAGGGCGTACTCCGTCTGGCCGTTCAGTTGCCACGCGACCGTGGTGAGCAGCTTGTGCCTTGAGATCTGCGGCTTTGCGCCGATGTTCATCAATGCGAAGCAGCCGGTGCCGTAGGTGTTCTTCGCGAGGCCCCGCTCGAAACAGTTCTGCCCGAAGAGCGCTGCTTGCTGATCACCCGCGATGCCGGCGATCGTGATCGGCGCGCCCAAGAGCGTCGTCTCGCCGTAGACCTCGCTCGACGAGCGCACTTCGGGGAGCAGCGAGCGGGGGATGCGGAGCAGGTCGAGCAGTTCGTCGTCCCATCTGCCGCGGAGGTCGTAGAGCATTGTGCGCGACGCGTTCGTCACGTCGATGATGTGGCGCGCGCCGCCGGTGAGCTTCCACACGAGCCATGAGTCGATCGTGCCGAAGGCGAGCTCGCCGCGTTCGGCTCGAGCTCGTGCGCCGGGGACGCGGTCGAGCAGCCAGCGCACCTTGCTGCCGGAGAAATACGCGTCGATCACAAGCCCCGTGCGCTGCTGGATCAGCTCGGCGTGCCCAGCGGCCTTGAGGCCGTCGCAGAACTCCGCCG
Organism: uncultured Phycisphaeraceae bacterium; assembly: GCA_964652945.1. Lineage (GTDB taxonomy): Bacteria > Planctomycetota > Phycisphaerae > Phycisphaerales > UBA1924 > CAZZDW01. Next base: position 3,624 of record CAZZDW010000034.1, on the reverse strand, counting down.
TGCGCCGGTCCTGCCACACGATCGCGTTGTGGATCGGCTCGCCGGTCTTCCGATCCCAGAGGAGGGTGGTCTCGCGCTGATTGGTGATGCCGATCGCCGCAATGTCGCCGGCGGTGAGGCCCGCTTTCACGAGCGCGTCACGCGCGGTGTCGAGCTGTGTTCGCCAGATCTCGTTCGGGTCGTGCTCGACCCAGCCGGCCTTCGGGAAGATCTGCCGCAACTCCTGCTGCGCAACGGCACGGATCGAGCCGTCGTGGTTGAAGACGATGGCCCGCGAGCTGGTCGTGCCCTGGTCAAGTGCGAGGATGGCGCTCATGTTCTGCCCCCTGCGTGCAGTCGCTGTTCTTGCCCACCCGGAAGCTGTTCCCGCGTATGGAACGGTAGGCCTCGCCTCGGCCGAGGCCGCGGCTCCTGTGCGCAACATCAGAACCCGGTGATGAGCTGCACGATGAGGACTTGGCCGCCCAGGCTTTGATGTCGCGGAAGACCCGCTCGACCTTGGTGTTGAGTTGCCAGGTGTGCATACACCCTTCGCTCGCCCGCTACTCCCGCTGCTCGGCGACATCCTGACTCGTTTACTTCTTCTCCTTCAGCCCTGCGCGAGGGCGAAGGCAATCGTGTTTACTTTGTCGTTCGCCCGCTACTCACACCGACGCTTATGCGGCCTCGGGAGCAAACGCGACATTCACGACACCCATTACTTGCCGCCGATATCGAAACCCTGTAGCCCGCGCCATGTCCATTGGTAGCGTGCGAGAACGAACTCGGAAGCCGATCTCGAGCGAGTCGGCGGCTCCCCGATATTCGTGTTTGGTGTATAGTTAATATACAGCGGAACCGCCGCGTTTGTGCTGTTCGGATGCACGCCGACCGCTGCCTGGCCCGAATGTATATCTCGAACAGAAAAATCAAAGAACAGCACCGGTTGGACCACATCGGGGTAGGCGTAGTATGACGGCTTCTTGTCGTGCCGGCTGATCGGGTCCATCATACATACTTTTTGCGACGGGAATGTCACGTCGCCGAGCGATCTGCCTCCAGACTCACCCGACCGCTTGGACGGGCTGCATCTTGTGGGAAACTTTCAGTTGCACCGAATCCGTCGCGACGCCACCATCGAAACCTCGGCCTTGTGCCGAGATCAAGCCGGCGCAAACCTGATGACCATCGACGGCGAGCCGGTGACGAACTCGTCGGACGTGATGCTCCACTGCTCGCAGCCGATTCCGAAAATCGGCGTGCACAATGGCGATCGGAGCGTGCGGTTTGTATTGGAAGGCGAGGACGTGGGCACGCCGGCGGCGATCGACTCAGTCTTCGCGGACGTGCTACCGGCGTACCGGAGCCGCTTTGCGCTCCCCGACCGATCGATGGCTGGCGTCGCGCACGCGATCGATGCGCCGGCGCGGTGGCAGGTGATCGATGTGCTACTGTGCGAAGGGATCGCCCCGGTGCAGACGCCGGTGGTCGAAGTTTACGATATGGTGCCGCACGGGCAGCTCGCGAAAATCCCGGATACTGACCGGACGCTCGACCGGGTCGCGTTCTCGCCGTCGGTCCGCTCTTTGGGGCGGGGAATCGAGAGCTTCCGCTGCATGCAGGTGCGGCAGTACCAGGACATGCTGGAATACGTGTGCTCCAAACGCGGCTGGGACGGCTCGAAACTACATGGCTATCGCGTGGAGATCGAATACCCCGTCTACAGCTGGCAGACTCTACTGGCCATCAAGCTTCCCAACCAGGAAGTCCGTTGAAGTTGCCTTCTCCGTCGATGTACGAATGGTTCAGCAGTTCTTCAAAATCTTGGTTTAGCAAGAAGAGACCCAGGGATACACCCCACGGCTCCCCGTCGGCAATCGACGTACACGAAGACGGTCTTATGCAAGCTCGACCGCGCCGACGAGTTCGCGGATGTCCGACCGCCCGCTGCGGCGGACCCACTGCTCCAGCCCTTTGACGACGGCCAGGGGCGAGCGCGGATCCGCGTACAGAGCAGTTCCCATCTGCACGGCCGAAGCGCCGGCGAGGATGAACTCGGCCGCGTCCTGCCACGAGTAGACGCCGCCGACCCCGAGGATCGGCACGCCCTTGCCGCCGCGGGGATGGTCGGCGTCTTTGGCGAACTTCCGATACACCTCGTGGACGACGCGGACGGCGACGGCGTGGACCGCGGGGCCGGAGAGCCCGCCGGTGGTGTTGGCGAGCATCGGCCGGCGCGACTCGACGTCGATCGCCATGGCGGGGATGGTGTTGGCGAGCGTGACGCCGCTCGCGCCCGACTCGACGGCGGCCCGCGCGACCGAGACGATCTCGGGCGTCACCGGCGAGAGCTTGACAAAGATCGGCAGCCGCGTGACGACCTGCGTGACGCCCTGCATCAGCTCGCGGATGAGCGACGGCGAGGCGCCGAACTCGACGCCCGTGCGCACGTTGGGGCACGAGACGTTGAGCTCGACCGCCGCGATGCCGCGGTCGGCGTGCTCGTCGAACGTCGCGGCGACGGCCTGATAGTCCTCGACGCTGAAGCCGGCGACGGAGCCCATGATCGCCGTGCGGCGGCCGTCGTGCGCGTCGCCCGCCGCGACTGTTTCCGCACGCGGCAGATAGTGCTCCTCGAAGGCTTCGAGGCCGGGGTTCGCCAGGCCGATCGCGTTGAGCATCCCGCCGCTGCGTTCGCCCGCGGGTGTGATGCGGCGGAAGGGGTTGCCCTCGCGCGGCTTGGGGGTGATCGACTTGGTGACCACGCCGCCGACCCGCGAGAGGTCGAGCACGTCGGAAAGCTCGTGCAGCGTCCCCGCGCATCCCGCGGCCAGCAGGACCGGGTTCCGCAGCGCAACCCCCGCGATGGTCGTCTCTAACGCCGAAGAGTAAGGATCGGGCACGCAGGAAAGGTAGGCGGGCCGGCGGCCGCCGCGCGCAAAGACCCGGCCGCCGGGAACATCTTGACCGGCGGCCGGGGAGCAGAAAGTAGTTGAGCAATCGGTCTTCTATGAACTCGTGCGACGGCGAGGGATGTTCTGCTCAGCCATGAAGCGGGGTAGCTCAAGATAACGCCGCATCGGGAAGAAGGATGAACGAGAAAAGAACGAGGAAGAACAAGGAATAGCTCAGTCGTGCTCGCAGCGGATGTAGCCGAGGCGGGCGAGGAAGTTGGCGCCCTCGATCAGCTCATAGGCGGAGAAGTGTTCGAGCGGGTCGTAACCGCCCGGGCGGCGGCGTTTGTGCGGATCGGTGACGGCGGTGAGCAGCACCGCCTCCGCGGCCTGGAAGAGCCGGTCGGCGTCCAGCGGGGCATTGCCGCCCGCGGCGCCCGGCGTCGGATTCGAAGGGGTCATGGGGTTCATGGTCTGCTCCTTTCTGTTGCGTGTGTTGAGAAGATCAACCGAACAGCCCGAGTATGCAAGAGATCGTTGAAATATCGGTGTGATCTGGATGAGTTGTCGTACATCTTGCGGCTTGCGATCTGTTCGTGTTGTTCTCCTGTCCATCGTTATCTTCCGTGGCGCATCGGCGAGCACGGACGGGACACGCCGAAGCACGTTCCAGCGAAAGATGATGTGTGCATGAGCGGGCCTTCAGGTTTGCCCGCTTTGCGGCCTCGCACGCCGTGTGTTTGGCGTGGCG
>CAZZDW010000033.1:0-33066 GCA_964652945.1 uncultured Phycisphaeraceae bacterium | reverse complement strand
AAATCACTCTGCAAAGTCGCTTGGCTGCCCGAAAACTAAATACGGTTGGTATGAGGCCCCACCAGAACCATAGATTTGGCGGCACTGATCGGCCCGCCCAGAAGTGAAAACCATACATGATCGCCAGCACGACCAGCAATAAGAAGAGCGTTCGCTGGAGCGATCGCTTTGCTCTTGGGGTCAGGCGACGGCCTGTCCCCACGTCGGTCTCTTCATAAATGTCGCCGATTTCCAGCAGGTCGCTGGCGATCTCGACATCAACAGACACCACCGTTGGCGGTGCCTGTCCTTCGCCCAGCAGCGCGACGCAGCGTTCTCGCCACACCGGCGGATCAATGTACCAGCAGCCCGGCTTGCCGCCGCCGCGGGGAACGGTGGCGAGCACGACGCATTGCATGACGCATTGGCGGATCGAGTGCGTCGGTTCACGGGCGAGCCGCAAAGCGTACCGGGTTTTGCTACGAGTATCGGTCATGCGAATAAGGATGTAGATGAGTACGCCCAAAGGGATCAGCGAGAAGACTGCGCCGCCCCCCCCAACCACCCGCGAAGGCGACCACAATCGTCAGCACAAATAAGCCGGTCATGATCGGCAGAGCTATGACCCACTCGTACCATCTGAACTTGCGCTCGAACTGGATCAGCCCGCTGCAATACACCAGCCACGGCGCGTGGTATGTTCCGTCCGGCACGGGCGTGATCGCCGAAGAAGTGGGGGAGTTGGGCGTGGGCGGCTCGGCCGCCGGGGTGGTCATGGCGGGTACAGCATACGAAAAAAACGCCGCGGATTGCACACGGCGTGGATCGTTCTGCTCGGTATTTCGGCGAATGCCGAATCCCTGATGCCGAATGCCGGGGTTTAGCTGCTCCCCTGGCGCATGCGATCCAGCCCTTCGGGGAAGGGGTACGCGGGGAAGACGCCGACGTGGCCCTTGCGCCACATGCCGGGCGGCGGGAAGACGTCGCCGCGGAAGCCGGCCTGGTACATCGTGCGGAGCACGGTCTCCATCGAGGGTTCCCGCCCCCCCGCGCCGTCCGGCCCGACGAGGCGGTTGGCCCGCGCGTTGAGGAACGAGACGCTGGCGACGGGCAGCCGCTCGCGGCGGCCGCGGAGCATCTTGACCACCGTCGCAAATCCGCGGCTGAGATCCTCCAGCGTGAAGTGGTCGCGACCCTTGGGTCGAAGCAGCGCGAGGATCAGCAGCGAGTCGAGGTCGTATTTCAGCACGTACGGCTCGCGGTCCCGTGCGGCGTGGATCGAGACCGACTCCTGGAACATCTTAGCGAAACTCGACACGCCCTTGGCGGTCCATTGGGACGTGTCCACCAAGTCGACCAGTTGCGCGATGATGCCGTGGGAGTTGTCGGCGTCGTTGACGCCGCAGATGACGGCGCGGTACCGGCCGTCGAGCAGGTCGCGGAGCATGTCCTGGCCCCACATGATGCGGATGCGTTCGATGGTGCCGGGAGCCGCTCCGGGCGAGGCGGCGCCGGCGCTGCCGAGCGTGCCGCCGGGGAGGAGGCTGATGCGGTCGGCGGCGTGGTCGCCGGTCATCAGCGCGTCGGCGTCGTCGTCGTAGAGCCGCGAGCCGGCGTGACCGACGGAGGTGTGGCCGTTGGGATTGATCGCCATGAGGTGCTCCTTGCGTGTGCGACCGGATCGTATGCGGAAAGGGGGCGTGGGGCGTCAGGCGTGAGGCGTCTGTAGCTGGAGAGAGAGGAGAAACTTCTCGTTGAGGCGGGATGTGGGATGGGCCGTCGCCGGACGACGCCCCCCTCGCGTGCGCTTCGGGCTCGTCAGGCGATCGCCGGTTCGACACGCACGTCGGTCGTCACCGAGTTGGCGATGAAGCAGCCGATGTGGGCCTGGTGGTGCATCGCGTCGAGCTCGTCGGCGGTCGGTGCTTTACCGACAAACCCGCAGCGCGGGCGGAGCGTCACGCCGGTGACGGCGGTGCGGCCCTGCGCGTTCTTGCCGACGACGCCGACGGCGTGATCGGTGTAGTGATTGACGTGGAAGCCCTTCTTTGCGGCGATATACAGGAACGTCAGCATGTGGCAGCTCGAGAGCGACGCGATGAACGCCTCTTCGGGGTCGACGCCGGCCGGGTCGGAATACGGCACGGGCACGACGGCGGGAGCCGACGAGGCGGGGACTTTCACGCCGCCGTCGAAGGACCAGGTGTGCGCCCGGCTGTACTTGCCGCCGGCGAGCGACTCGTTGTCCCGCAGCGTCCATTCGACGGTGGCCGTGTACTCGCTCATGGGTGATTCCTTGTCCTCAATTTCTGGGGGCGGGCGTCCCACCCGCCCAGATCAGCGAACATGCTTACAAACGCAAAGTCCTTCGATCTCAGTAGGTCGCGCCAAATTGTGAGCAGTGGGCATCACCAGTGGGCGGGCGGGATTTTTGCTCCCGCCCCACCCAATCAAAGGCAAAGACATCAAAAATCGGCCTGCTTCGGCGCACGCGGGAAGGGGATGACGTCGCGGACGTTGGTCATGCCGGTGAGGAACATCATCGCGCGTTCGAAGCCGAGCCCGAAGCCGGCGTGCGGCACGGTGCCGTACCGCCGCAGGTCGCGGTACCACCAGTAGTCGTCCTTGTTGAGCTTCATCTCTTCGAGGCGGCGGTCGAGGACATCGAGTCGTTCCTCGCGCTGCGAGCCGCCGATGATCTCGCCGACGCCGGGGACGAGCACGTCCATCGCGGCCACCGTGTCGCCGGGGGCGTTGTCGGTGCCGGGGTCGTTCACCCGCATGTAGAACGCCTTGATCTGCTTGGGGTAGTTCATGAGCACGACCGGCTGCTTGAAATGCTTCTCGGTCAGGTAGCGTTCGTGCTCGGACTGCAGGTCCTTGCCCCACTCGACGCCGTATTCGAACTTTTCCCCCTTCGCCACGGCTTCTTGCAGGATCTTGACGCCCTCGGTGTACGGCAGGTGCCGGAAGGGCTTGTCGAGCACGTCGCGCAGGCGCGCGATGAGGCCCTTCTCGATCCGCTCATCAAAGAACTTCATGTCGTCGGCGCGCTCGGTCAGCACCGTGTCGATCAGGTGCTTCATAAAATCCTCGGCCAGCTTCGCGTCGTCGCGCAGGTCGGCGAAGGCGATCTCCGGTTCGACCATCCAGAACTCGGCGAGGTGACGGCTCGTGTTCGAGTTCTCGGCGCGGAACGTAGGCCCAAACGTGTACACCCGCGAGAGCGCCGCGCAGTACGTCTCGACGTTGAGCTGCCCCGAGACGGTCAGGTGGGATTCCTTGCCGAAGAAATCTTCGCCGTAGTCGACCTCGTTCTCGCGGCCTTTGTCCTTCAGTCGCGGCGGGTTGACGGCGTCGAGCGTGCTGACGCGGAACATCTGCCCGGCTCCCTCGCAGTCATTGGCGGTGATGATCGGCGTGTGGACGTAGAAGAAGCCGCGCTGGTCGAAGAAGCGGTGCATCGCCATGCTGAGCGTGTGCCGCACGCGGGCGACCGCGCCGAACGTATTCGTCCGCGGCCGGAGGTGGGCCACCTCGCGCAGATACTCGAACGTGTGCCCCTTCTTCGAGACGGGGTACGTGTCCGGGTCGTCGACACACCCCAGCACGCGGACGGCCTTGGCGACAATCTCGACGGCCTGGCCCTTGCCCTGACTGGCGACGAGCTCGCCGTCGACCTCGACGGCGCACCCCGCGCCGAGCTTGGCGATCTCCTGCTCGTAGTTGGGCAGGTCGGCCCGGGCGACGACCTGGATGGGGTCGAAGCAGGTGCCGTCGTGAATGCCGATGAAGGAGAGGCCGCCGTCGGCCTTGGAGTCGCGCCGTGTGCGGACCCAGCCCTTGACGGTCAGGGGGATGCCGGGGGCGTGGTTGAGGGCTTCGGAAATGCGCAGCCAGGTCATGAGGGAGGGTCTCCGGGAAAGTCGGAAGCGATGGTAGGAAGGTCGGGTTCCGGGTCTCGGGTTCCGGGTTCCGGGTTCCGGGTTCAAAGCTATGGCGAGCCCGAAGCGCCAGCGAGGGTGGGACTACGTGGCACAGAGTTCGAGGATCTCCAAAATGCTTGCGGACATCGGGGGTCTTATGGACCCGGACCCCGAGCCCCGGAACCCGGAACCCGATACCCTCCTCCCCTATGGACCATTTCCAGTATCGTGACGGGCGTTTGTTCGGCGAGGAGGTCTCGCTCCACGAGGTCGCCGCCCGTGTCGGCACGCCGGCGTACGTCTACTCCGCGGCGACGCTCCGCATGCACTACGACCGGCTCGCCGCGGCGTTCGCCGAGCTGAAGCCGCTGATCTGCTACTCCGTCAAATCGTCGCCCAACCTGTCGATCCTGCGCGAGCTGGTCAGCCGCGGCTCCGGCCTCGACGTCGTCTCGGGCGGCGAGCTGCACCGCGCACGCCTCGCCGGGTGCCCGATGAGCCGCGTGGTGTACGCCGGCGTCGGCAAGACCGACGAAGAGGTGCGCGACGCCCTCGGCTTCGGCGACCCGGTCCACAATCCGCCGCAGGCCGGCGCGAGCACCAACGAGCGCACCGAGCCGATTTTTCTCTTCAACATCGAGAGCGAGGGAGAGTTCCAGGCCGTCGCGAATATCGCCCAGTCGCGCGGTGTCGTCGCGCACGCGGCGTTGCGCGTCAACCCCGACGTCGACCCGCACACGCACGTCTACACCACCACCGGCAAGGCCGAGACGAAGTTCGGCGTCGACCTCGAACGGGCCCGCCTCTTCTTCAAGCGTTTCGGCAAGCACCCGAACCTGCGGCTCACCGGCCTGCACACCCACCTCGGCTCGCCCGTGCGGGAGACCGGGCCGTATGTCGACGCGATCAAGAAGGTGCTCGAACTCGTCGACGAGCTGGCCGCGGACGGGTACACGGTGGAGACGCTCGACCTCGGCGGCGGGTTCGCGGCCGATTACACGACGGGCGCGTCGAAGAACGCCGCGGAGTATGCGGCGGCGATCGTGCCGCTCTTGAAGGATCGTGTCGCGAAGGGGCTGAAGATCGTGCTCGAACCGGGGCGGACGATCTCGGCCAACGCGGGCGTCTTGCTGACGCGCGTGCTGTATGTGAAGCAGTCGGGGGCGAAGAAGTTCCTGGTGTGTGACGCGGGGATGCACACGCTGCTGCGGCCGTCGCTGTACCAGGCGTTCCATTTCATCTGGCCGGCGGCGGTCTCGCCGCAGCACGAGATCACCAGCCGCGCCGAGAAGCCGGACGTGCCGGGGCTTGAGAACTGCGACGTGGTCGGCCCGATCTGCGAGAGCGGGGATTTTCTGGCGAAGGATCGGCCGCTGCCGCCGGTTGCGCCGGGGGACCTCCTGGTGGTCTACTCCGCGGGCGCGTACGGCATCAGCATGTCGAGCCGGTACAACTCGCATCCGACGCCGGCCGAGGTGCTCATCGACGGCTCGCGCGTCCAACTTATCCGCCGGCGCGAGGTGTACCACGACCTCGTCGAGCACGAGCTGAACGTCGAGGACATTTGATGACGCAGACCTTTTGCTTGCGCAAGAGGCTCTCTGGGTTTCGGGGGCTGTTTGAACGTGGCACAGGCGTCTCGCCTGTGCCGTGCGCCTCCAGTGTTCTTGCACAGGCGGGACGCCTGTGCCACAGACAATCCGAGATATTCGATGCGCCCCTGCCGGGGGTGTTTTCTACAGAGCAGCGTCCCGCCCGCCCTGCGGTCAACTCTGAGCATCCCATATAGGGCGGGCGGGACGCCCGCCCCACCCAAAGCCGGTTTTTCCTGCACCCAATGGATCTTTGAGACGACTCGACGTGCATAATCCTCGCAAGCGAGAGGTCGAGTTTTCGACCGATCTTTTCGCCCTTTGTCTGCGTATGACCAAGAGAAGGCGGCCATCGAGCCGATAACAGGTACACCATGCCCGGCGCACCCTCCACCGATCTCTCTCCCGAGCTGCTCGAGCACATGCTGGCCATCAAGGCCAAGGCGATCGAGTACGGCCTCTCCTTCTACGAGGTCGTCTACGAGGTCCTCCCCTTCGACACCATGAACCAGATCGCGGCCTACCAGGGCTTCCCCACCCGATACCCGCACTGGAAGTGGGGCATGGAGTACGAGTCGCTCTCCAAGCGCGACGCCTACGGCATGGGCCGCATCTACGAGATGGTCATCAACAACGACCCCGTCTACGCCTACCTGCAGGAGTCCAACGCCGTCACCGCCCAGAAGCTCGTCATGGCCCACGTCTACGGGCACGCCGACTTCTTCAAGAACAACTTCTGGTTCAGCCAGACCAACCGCAAGATGATGGACGAGATGGCCAACCACGCCACACGCGTCCGCCGGCACATCGAACGCCACGGCCAGGAATCCGTCGAGCGCTTCCTCGACGCCTGCCTGAGCCTCGAGCACCTCATCGACCCGCACTCGATGTTCATGAACCGCATGTCGGGGCGGTCGGTCGGCGGGCGCGAGCAGGTCGGGGACAACGCCGCGTACGTCCCCGAGAAGCTGCCGGCCAAGGACTACATGGACCCGTTCATCAACCCCGCGGAGTACATGGCCAAGCAGAAGGCCGACTACGAGAAGACCCAGGCCGAGCAGCGCGGCCGAATCCCCGCGCACCCGATGCGCGACGTCCTGCTCTTCCTGCAGCGCAACGCCCCGCTCGAAGACTGGCAGTCCGACATCCTGAGCATCGTCCGCGACGAGGCGTACTACTTCGCCCCGCAGGCGATGACCAAGGTGATGAACGAGGGGTGGGCCGTGTACTGGCACTCCAAGCTGATGACGCAGCACTTCGTCGAGGCCAAGGAGATCATCCAGTACGCCGACCAGCACTCGGGCGTGCTCGCGATGGCCCCCGGCGGGTTTAACCCGTACAAAATCGGCTACGAGCTGTTCCGCGACATCGAACGCCGCTGGGACCGCGGCCAGCACGGCCCGGCGTGGGAGCGTCTCGACACGCTGGGTCAGAAGGAGTCGTACGACGACAAGTCGATGCGAGGCCGCGAAAAAATCTTCGAGGTCCGCCGCATCTACAACGACGTGCAGTTCATCGACGAGTTCCTCACGCCGGAGTTCGTCGAGCGGTACAACATGTACCAGTACCGCCGCGACCCGCAGACCGGCGAGGTGCGGATCGTCACACGCGACTTCGACCGTATCAAGCAGACGCTCCTCTACCGGCTCACCAACATGGGCCAGCCGTTCATCTACGTCGTCGACGGCAACTACCGCAACCGCGGCGAGCTCTACCTCATGCACCAGTTCAACGGCCTGGAGGTCGACATGGCCAAGGCCCGCGAGGTGCTCCTCAACCTCCGGCTCGTCTGGGGACGCCCCGTCCACCTCCAGCTCCGCGTCGACGACGACGACATCCTGCTCTCCTGCGACGACCCCGAAAAAGTCTCGCGGCAAAAAGTCGACGACTCAACACCCAGACCCGCGCACACGATCGAGTAGCCGCCACGCCCATCGGCTCGGCCGGTGGGCTCCGTCGTTGGTCGTTCTGCACAGTCGCCGATTCAGCCTTGAGCCGCAGGCGGCACCCCGATGATCGAGACGCCCAGCTTGTCCGCCAGGTCGAGGACCTGCGGCTTGTCGATCATGATGACGTCACCCGCCGCCAGGGCCAGGCAGCGACCCCCGGCCGCGTGCAGGTTCTCGATCGTGCGCACGCCGACGGTCGGCACGTCGCTGCGGCGGTCGTGCCCGGCCCGCGCGCCCTTGCACAGCGTCCACCCCGTCGCCTTGCAGAGCTGAGCCGTCCGTTCGATCATCCGGTCCGTTCCCTCGACGGCCTCCACCGCGATCACGTCGCGGTCCTTGACGGCGATCGCCTGCCCGATGTCCAGCCGGAGCATGTGCGACAAGAGCGGCCACGCGAAAAGGATGTCCGCCCGCTGGTCCGTCGTCGGCTGTTTGTGCGTCATCACGCCGGCCTCGGCCAGCGCGTCGGTGATCGGGGCGGTCGAGTCGATCAGGTGCACGCCGGACCTCCCGAGTTCGTCGGCGATCGCCTTAAGCACCGCGTGCGACCGCCGGTCGTGGCGGAGCTGGCGGAACCAGGCCATCGCCGTGCGCACATCCGGGATGTTGCGCACGATCGCCAGGGGGTCGTGCATCAGGCTCGCCTTGTCGACCCGGCCCACCATGATCGCGTGCTCGACGCCGTGCCGGCGGAGCAGCGGGGCCCATCGACCGACACGGAGCAGCCCGACCCGCTGAAAACTCGTGCACATCCGCGGCAGGACGGCGTCGCACAGGTTCGACAACCCCAGCGCGTGCACCGGGTGGCCGCGGGCGATGAGCCCCTCGGCGACGATGACCGGCAGGCGGCCCTCGCCCGCGATAAGCCCCACCGGCGTCGGCGGCGAAGGAGGATCGGGCAAAATGGAGATCGTTCCGGCCATCGTGTCGCCCCCCAGTCCCGCTCCCCGCCGGCCTGTTCGGTCAGGCCGTATGTGCTGGTGTTGCCGCTCCAGGGCCCCTCGGCCTGACGCGTGTATGAGGATATCGGCACCGACCGGCCTCCGCCAGCCAGAAAGTTCTCGATGTTCGCATCGTGATCGGATTTGGGCGTCAGACCGAAGAAACGCGACACGGAGCACGATCATTCCAGAAGCCGAGGGAGATATCCCGCGGCTTCCTGATGCGCGCGTGCGGGCCCGTGGCGAGCCGAGCCGATCAGAATGGTGATATGCCCGATCCGCGTGACAAGGTGGATATCCCCGGCATCGGTCCGCCGCTGACCGTCGAAGGCCGGCCGGTGGAAACCCCGCGCCCCGCAGGAGGGGGAGCGGGGGGGAGGGAGGGGCGGCCGTATCTGCGGATCTGGTTCAAGTGTTCGAAGCAGTACGCCCGGGCGTACCGCGACGCCGCGGGGCGGTCTTACCACGCCCGCTGCCCGTCCTGCGGCAAGACCCTCCGCTTCTCCATCGGGCCCGGCGGCTCAAGCCAGCGGTTCTTCGAAGTCAGTTGCTGAACATTCGGGTTCCCGGGGCTCGGGGGATTACGAAGCGCCAGTGAGGGAAAGACGCCCGAAGAAGTGAGCCCTGGAATCCGGCGGGTGCGCTCGTTCGGCGGGCTCGGTTCCCGGTACACTCTGGCTATGTCACGGATGACCACTTCGTACCAGGTGTCCAAGAGCACGCGGCAGTGTGCGGCGACCGGCCGGGAGATCGAGCAGGGCGAGACGTACGTCTCCGTGCTCGTCCAGCCGCTCGACGCCGAGGTGATGAGCCGCGTGGACTACTCGCTCGACGCGTGGGAGAGCGACGACGCGGCCAAGCCCGACCCGCGGACCACCATCGCCTTCTGGCGCACCAAAATGACCACCGGGCAGACCCGGCGGCCCATCTTGATCGACGATCCGGGATTGGTCGAGCTGTTCGCCGCACTCGGCGACGACGAGACGGCGATGAGCGACCTGGGCCTTGCACCCGAATCGGACGACGAACGCGGCGATGAGAACGCCGAGGCCGACGCGGCCAGTCAGGCGCGGCTCGACGAGACGCGGCGGTCGCTGCGGTTCGTGCTGGCGCTGCTGCTGATGCGCAAACGCCTGCTGGTGCCGGCGGACGCCGGGGAAGCAAGCGGCGGCGAAGACCTGGTCGTCAAGCCGCGGGGCATGGCGCGGCAGTCGCTCGGCGACGAGGCGATCGTCGTGGAGGATCCGAAGCTGAGCGACGCGCAAGCCGCGGAGGTGACGATGTCGCTGCAGAAGCTGCTCGGCCTCGACGATGCGGCGGGCGACGGAGCGGGTTCTGGAGATGGGGCGTGAAACGCGCAGTGCTTCTTCTGCGTGGCATGGGCGTCCCGCCTGTGCATGAGCGCAACCGCCAATCGGCACAGGCGCCCCCCCGACACCTGTGCCACGGCTGGAGTGCGTTACCGCGTCGAATGAGTTGGTTGGCCGTGGGCGTTCTCGGTAGTTTCGTTGTACTTCCAGCCTGCTCGCAGCACCGCGGATTTGACGACCACGGTGGCGTGGTCACCCGCGGCCCGGCGCCGCGGTACATCGACGCGGTCGCCGACTACAACGCGGCACGTCCGAAGATCGACAAGCTGCGCGTGCCGGGGGTGGTGCGGATCACCTACGCCGACGACGAGGGGGAGGTCCACAACGAGCAGGGGGACGGCTTGTTGCAGGTGATCCCGCCGGACCGCGTGGCGCTGAGCCTGCGCAAGGTCGGCACGCCGATCCTGTGGCTCGGCTGCGACGACACGCGGAGCTGGTTCTTCGACCTCATCAGCGACGAGCCGACGGCGCTGGTGCGGAGCAACGACGCGATCGACCGCGACCACGGCTCGATGCTCGGGCTGGCGATCCGCCCCAGCGACCTCTTGGTCATGCTGGGGCTGACGCCGATCGACATCCACGCCGAAGGGGGGACGCAGTGGTCGGCCGACGGGCGGCGGCTCGGCATCACCACACGCCTCAACGAGCGGACGCTCCTGCGCCTGTGGATCGACCCGCACGACCAGCGCCCGGTGAAGGCGGAGTGGTTCGACGAGGCGCACCAGCCGTTGTTGGTCGCCGAGATGACGGGGACCGAGCGGGTGGAGTTTTCCGGCGCGGGCGAGCGGCCGATCATCCCGGCGAGGATCTCGGCCAGCCACGTGCCGACGGGAGCGTTCATCCGCCTGGACCTTTCCTCCGCCCAGAGCGGCAGGTTTGCACGCATCGCCGACGACGCCTTCCGGTTCGAGGCGCTGTGCGAATACCTCGGCGTGCAGAAGGTGATCGAGGCGGATCGGTAGGTAGGACGAACGTGGTACCTCGGCTCTCCGAGCCGAGGGTGGGCGCACGGCATCAAGAACGCCCACGCACCGGTCGGGAGACCGGTGCCACCAAGCTGTTGTATCTTGGTTCTCCGAGCCGAGGGTGGGCGCACGGCATCAAGAACGCCGACGCACCGGTCTGGCCCCCCCGACCGGTGCCGCCAAGACCGAGCCTCCGTATCATCGGTGCGCATGAACAGCACCCTTCTTGATCTTCGGCTCGTCCGGCTGGCGCGGGCGCTTCTGTATGTGCTCGCCGCGGTTCTTCCCATTGCGGCGTTGGGGGCGGCTTCGCCGGCGCGCGGCGCCGAGTCGGAGACGCACACGGGGCACGGGTGGTTTGTGCTGCCGCCGTCGACGGACGGGGAGAACACGTGGGCGGTCTTCCACGTGCCGCCGCGGCGTGTGGACGGGGCCAACCTCGGGGCGGTGCAGCTCGGCACGGTGCTGGCGCGGCGGCCGACGCACCTGGCCGGCGTGCGCTCGCGGGTGTACGTGGTCTTGCAGCCCGAGCGCGGGCCGGAGGTCCGTCAGCGCCGCGTGCTGACGATGATGGCCCAGCCCAGCGTCGGCGGCGGGTGGGTGATGGAGCCATCCGATCGGTTGACGGCGGTCGATTCGCTCCCGGCGGATCCGGATCTGGTCTCGTTTGTCGGCACGCCGCACGGCCCGGCGGCGCTGCTGCACACGGAGAGCGCGGGCGAGCACGCTCGCTGGGACTTGAAGGTCTATTCCAACGGCCGGTGGATGGACGTGAGCCTGCCGGAGGAGATCCAGCGGGTCGACGGCCCGCCCACGCCGGGGGCGGCGGCGGACAGCAACACGGAAAGCTCGGGCGGCGTGTGGGCCGTGTCGTACCCGTGGGGCGTGGCGCTGCTGACGCTCGAGTACGCTGATGCGGGCGGGGGCGAGGGCGGAACGCCGCGTCCGACCCTGCGGCTGTGGACGACGGTGCTGCCGGCGATCAAGGAGATCAAGGCGCTCAAGAAGGAGCAGACGATCGAGACGGCGTGGGCGTCGTCGACGCTGGCGCTGCCGACGGGATGGAGCGCGGCGGACGTGCGGGGCGCCGACTTCGTCGGTGTCGACGGGCAGGTGCTGGCGCTCCGGCGGGCGGCGGCGGCGAAGGCCGGCGAGAAAGAGGACGAGCGGACGCTGGAGGTGTTCCTGCTCCGCGCGCGAGAGAGCGCGCACGTCGCGTCGCTGGAGGGCGTGCCGTCGCGGGCGACGTGGCGGGGGATGCAGGGCGCCGGCAGCTCGCTGAGCACGCTGACGCCCGCGCAGGCCGAGCCCGAGGAGCAGCCGGCGGTCGGGGGCGGGCGGCTGGTGGTGACGTGGGAGGTGCCGCCGAGCGAGCTGCCGGGTGGGGGCAGTGGCGGGAGCGGGGGAGGGAGTGGCGGCGGGGGGGCGACGCTGCTGCCGACGCCGAAGAACCCGGCGATCCAGGTGCGCGAGATCGCGCTCGACGGGCAGGTGCTCTACAGCGGCGACGCGCGTTCGACGGGGCCGATCTCCAAGCGCGACCTGCAGATGCTGGTGAGCCTGCTGATCGTGGTGATGACGTGCGTGGTGTTCTTCGTGCTGCGCGATGAGAAGCCCAAGGCCGTGCTGCCGGCGGGGCTGACGCCGTGCAACGTGTCGCGGCGGGTGGTGGCGGCGATGCTGGATTTCCTGCCGGCGGTCTTGGTCGCCTCGCTGGTGACGGGCGTGAGCGTGTCGGCGGCGCTCGACCCGATGGCGATCGTCACCGGCGACTACCGGACGCTGCTGGTGGCCGTCTTGCTGGCGTGGGCGCACACGACGCTGGGCGAGTGGCTGATGGGGGCGAGCATCGGCAAGAGCATGGTGGGCTGCGGCGTGATCTCGCTGTCGCCGCTGCGGAAGAAGCCGAGCCGCGGTGCTGGTGAAGGCGGGGATGCGCCGACGGAGCTGGTCGGGCCGCTCCGCAAGCCGACGCTGGCCCAGGCCGTGCTGCGCAACGCGGTGAAGTGGGTGCTGCCGATCCTGGGGCTGGCGATGCTCTTCGACACGCTGCGACGGCACCCCGGCGACCTGCTGGCGCGCACGGCCGTGGTGATGCAGGAAGAAGAGGAAGACGAGAGCGAGTGAATCCGTCGTGAGACGGGGCGTGTCGCCCCGTTGTGTTGCCTTCATTTCGGGGCGGCACGTCCCGCCTCGCACAAGACGTACACGCGCAGCAGCTCGGCGACCGACCAGGCCTGCATCGGGCACCCTTCCGGGCGGCGGTTGCCGAGCGCGTCGGGCTCGGCGTCGTAGACCTCGGCGACGCCGCCGAGGGGCGTGCGCTGCGAGAGGTCGGCGGGGTTTGTGCGCACGAGCGTGTCGATGAGCGGCGTGATCGCGGCAAGCGCCTCGCGGCGCGACTCGGGCGAGAAGTTCCCCGCGCGGAGCACGCCCTCGGCGTACGGGCCGAGCAGCCAGGGCCAGACGGTGCCGTTGTGGTACGCCCGGTCGCGCTCGAACATCGTCCCCTCGTACCGCGGCCGGTAGTGCGGCGAAGAGGGCTCGAGCGTGCGCACGCCGACGGGCGTGAGCAGGCGCTCTTTCACCGCGGCGAGCACGCCGAGCTGCTGCTGTCGCGAAAGCGGCGAGTGCGGCAGGCTGACGGCGAAGAGCTGGTTGGGGCGCAGCTCCGCCTCGGGGAGCCACGCGTCGCCGGCGCGGTGGTGCGGGAGCGGGGGGGTGAGGCGGTCGTACAGGCAGTTGCGCGGATCATTCCAGAACGAGGCGCGGAAGGACCGGGCGACGGCCGCGGCGAGGTCGCGCAGGTCGGCCGAGCGGCTCGGCTCGATCGCGAAGGTACCGAGCGTGTCGGCCAGCTCGGCGAGCGCGGCGTGCCAGAGCGCGTTGATCTCGACCGCCTTGCCGTGCCGCGGCGTGAAGACCACGCCGTCGCGGCGGGCGTCCATCCAGGTGAGCTGCGTCGCCGGCGAGCCCGCGGCGACGAGGAAGTCGTCGGGGTCCATGCCGATCTGGTGGTCGGTGCCGCGGCGGTAGAAGTCGAGGATGTCCAGGCACGCCGGGGCGAGCGAGTCGCGGAACGTGTGCACGTCGCCGCTTGCGCGCGTGTATGTGCAGCACGCCAGGACGAACCAGAGCGAGGCGTCGACGGTGTTGTACTCGGCTTGGCCCGACTGGTCGGAGAAGGTGTTGGGGATGATGCCGCGTCGTCGCAGGGCGGCGAAGGCGAGCAGCACACGCTTCGCCTCGTCGAAGCGGCGCGTGGCGAGCAAGAGGCCGGGCAGGGCGATGCAGGTGTCGCGGCCCCAGTCGGAGAACCACGGGTAGCCGGCGATGATGGAGAACATCGACCCGAGATGGTCGACCGAGGGGCTGAGCCCCTCGGCTTTCAAACCGGAGAGATCAGGATCACGTTTGACAACAAACACGTCGGCCGCGGTGACCAGCGCGGCGAGGGCGTCGTCGCCGGCATGGCCTGCTGTCTTCGCGGCCTGCTCGACGAGCCGGCGGGTGTGCGCGCGGCGTGCGTGCTGCGTGTTCTCGGGGTTGAAGGCGGGCGCGTCGTCGAAGCGGGCGAAGAGCGTGAGGACGGGGAGGACGCCCGTGCCGCGGTGCGCGTCGATGTTGACCGCGAAGCGGCCGGGTGAGAAGAGGTCTTCGGTGCAGTCCATGCCGCGTGCGGCTTCGTCGCTGTAGAAGAAGTTGTACCACCAGTGCGGGTCGGCGTGGAAGAGCCCGCCGCCGGAGTCGAGGGTGAGGCGGTGGTGGTCGAGCGCGAGCGTGACGGCGTCGGTCGAGGCGTGCGTGGCGAAGCGGTCGAAGTCGTGGCGGCGGCGAAGCGCGTGGAAGTCGCGCATCGCGACGAGGGGGCGGACCTCGAGCGTGAACGGCAGCCGCGACGGCGTGGTGTCCATCGCGCGGACGAAGTACCGGATGCACGCGGCGTTCCCCCCCTTTCTCCCCTCCCCCCTCTCCCCCCCGTGCGCGAGGGTCAGCTCGCGGATGATCTCGAGCGCACACGGGCCCTCGCCGACGTGGTAGGTCCACTGGCAGGTGCTGGCGGCCGGCTCGTGCTCGAAGCCCGCCAGGTGTTGAAACCCCGCCGGGTGGAGCCGGTCGGGCTGGTGCTCGAAGGCGAAGGAGGAGAGGTCGAAGGCCTGCTCGCGGTCGGTGCCGGGGGAGAGGACGACGCGGTCGGCCAGCGCGTGCAGCGCGTCGATGCGGCCGACGGGCGGCGTGGCGGCGGCGACGAGCAGGCCGTGGTAGCGCCGGGTCGGCACGCCCAGAGCGGTGCCCATCGCAAAGCCCCCGAGGCCGTTGGCGAGGAGCCATTCGGCGTGGAGGAGGCGGCGCGGGTCGCCGCCGGTGGTCTCCAGCGCGTAGGTCGGGAGCGAGGCGGCGTGCGAGGGGTGGGCGGGTGCGGAGGAAGCCATGCCTGCGGGACTGTACGCGAAGAGCGAGGGGGGCTCTCGGTGGTTTCCCGTTTGCGGGTCGACCGGCGTATCCGCTCCAGGCACGGTTCACTTCGGAATCGGGATTCGTTCTGCGATCTTGCGATTGCTCTGATCCCGCGTGTTTTCGATGGTCTTTGCGGAAGCTGAAAGTTGACGAATACGCGCGGGGGGGCATAAATGTGCATGGACACCAACGCCGCTTCGCTCACCGACCTGGCCGCCCGGAAGATCGTCACCGAGGGGATCACCTTTGACGACGTGCTGCTGCTCCCCCGCGGCAGCGACGTGATGCCCGGCGACGCCGACACGTCCACGCGGCTCACCCCCACGATCAGCCTGCATATCCCGCTCGTCTCGGCCCCGATGGACACCGTCACCGAGTCGGCGATCGCGATTGCGCTCGCCCAGGAGGGGGGCATGGGCATCATCCACCGCAACCTGCCGGTCGAGGCGCAGGCGCGCGAGGTGACCAAGGTCAAACGTTCGGCCAACGGTGTCATCGCCGATCCGCTGACGCTCGGCCCGGCGCAGACCGTCGGCGAGGCGCGCCGATTGATGCGCGAGCACAACGTCTCGGGCTTTCCGATCACGGAGAACGGCGCGGCCGGGAGTCAGGGGGGAGCGCCGCAGCGCTCCAAAGGTAAGGTCGTCGGCATCCTCACCCGGCGCGATCTAAAATTCGTCGAGGACGAGTCGACGCCGATCCGCGACGTGATGACCAAGGACGGGCTGGTGACGGCCGCCCCCGGCACGACGCTCGAAGAGGCGAGCCGAATCCTCAACAAAAACAAGGTCGAGAAGCTGCTGCTGGTCGAGAAGGACGGCAGGCTCGCCGGCATGGTGACGCAGCGCGACATCGACCGGCTCAGCGATTTTCCCAAGGCCAACGTCGACGCACGCGGCAGGCTCCGCTGCGGGGCGGCGTGCGGCGTGGACCAGTACGAGCGGGTCGAGGCGGCGATCGCCGCGGGGGCCGACGTGCTGGTGATCGACACCTCGCACGGGCACTCGGCCAATGTGCTGCGTACGCTCAAGACGATCAAGCAGAAGCACGGCGTCGAGGTGATCGCCGGCAACGTGGCCACCGTCGAGGGGGCGAGGGCGCTCGTCGAGGCGGGGGCCGACGGCGTCAAGGCCGGCATCGGGCCGGGGTCGATCTGCACCACTCGAGTGGTCACGGGGGTGGGTGTGCCGCAGCTCACGGCGATCTTTGCGGCGATCGAGGGTGTGCGGCAGAGCGGGCGCGACGTGCCGGTGATCGCCGACGGCGGGATCCGCATGTCGGGCGATATTGCGAAGGCGCTGGCGGCGGGAGCGTCGTGCGTCATGCTCGGCTCGCTCTTTGCGGGGCTCGAGGAGAGCCCCGGCGAGCTGGTGATCAGCCACGGGAGGCGGTACAAGTCGTACCGCGGCATGGGCTCGGCGGGGGCGATGGAGGCCGGCAGCGCCGACCGGTACGGGCAGGGCGCCGACGCCGACAAGCGGCGGAAGTTTGTGCCCGAGGGCGTCGAGGGGCTGGTGCCGTATCGCGGCAAGCTCGCCGAGTTTGTGTACCAGCTCGTCGGCGGCGTCCGCGCGGCGATGGGGTACTGCGGGTGCAGGACGATGGCCGAGTTCCGCGAGCACACGCGGTTCTGCCGTGTGTCGCCGGCGAGCGTGATCGAGAGCCACCCGCACGATATCCGGATTACCAGGGAAGCGCCGAACTACACGGTGGAAACAACCGGATGAGATTCGGAGAACGCGGAGGCGCGGAGTGGAGCGGAGTTGCGGAGAAAACTATTTTGAACACAGAGGTCACGGAGTGACACAGAGAAAGCGTTTTTTTGAATGTCTTGTCTCCGTGTTCCTCCGTGACCTCCGTGTTCAATATTCAATCTCCGCGGCTCTGCTTTCCTCCGCTTCTCCGCGTTCTCGGAAGCTACTCGCCTTCGGCTTTGGGCTTGTGTTTCTTGCGTTTGAGCACGCCGCTCCACTGGATGCACGCGCCGAGGAAGGCGCACCCGGCCCAGATGCCCAGCCACTCGCCGGGCGTGCGTTCGAGGGCGTAGCGCCAGGGCATGCTCGTCGCGCCCGAGAGCCAGGAGAAGGCCGCGAGCCAGACCGCCGAGCCGAACATCGCCGTCACCGCCCCCGCGCCCCACGCCGGCATCCACAGGCCGATCGTCACGCCCAGGCCTAGGCCGATCACGCCGGCCCCGGCGATGACCGCCTGCTGGTCGGCGCTTCGGCTGCGCCAGCGTTCGCCGAGCTTGGCCGTCGCGTCGCCGATGAACTGTTTGACCGCCGCGCCGACGGTTCCGCCCGTGCTGTCATCGAAGGATGCGCGTGCGTCGGATGAATCGCCGAGGAAGCGGCCGGGCTCGGTGTCGGCGTTGGCGTCGCGATCGGAGGGAATGTTGGCCTGATAGGCGGGGTTGTTGCGGAGGGCGTCGATCGCCTCGCGGACGCGCGAGCGGCTCGGCGCGGGGTCGTCGCCGGGGCCTTCTTCGCCTTGGTAACTCGCCGGCTGGATAAAGCCCATGAACGGCCGGACGGTCTCGACCCGGCGGCGGGCGTCGTCGCCCCAGGCGCGGGCCGCCTCGGTCCGGTCCATCGCCCATCGGCCGGTCTCGGAGAACCATGCGGAAGAGGCCGAAGCGTGCTCCGTCTCGGACATGCTGTCGAAGTGGGTGGCTCGGAAGTCGAGGTACGCCGCGGCGGCGAGCGGCGCGAGCGTGCCGAGCACGACGCCGAAGGCGAGCGCCATCGCCGAGCGGTAGACGACCAGCCCGACGACCAGGCCGCCCACGAGCCCCAGGCCGATGAGCTCGTACGAGCGGAGCTCGCCGAGCCCGAAGCTCGGCAGGAGCATCAGCCCGACGGCCCCGCCCACGATCGTGCACAGGGTGACGATCAGCGGCTTGAGGATCGACTGGCCGACCAGCCAGAGCGCAAGGCCCCCGAGCAGGGCGACAGCCACGAGGGCGTGCATCCCCCACGGCAGCGAACGGGCCGCGTCGAAGATCTCGTTCATCCGCTCAAGCAGGCCCTCGACACGCACCCCGCACCTCCTTGAGGATACACGGCTTGGTACCTCGGCTCTCCGAGCCGAGACACGGCACGGAGTGCTACCACTTTATCAACACATGCGGGAACGGTCGTTTCTTGGGGAATCGGCCCGGCTGATGCCACCCCCCTCCGCCTGTGCTGGATTCTTCGAACGCTCGAAGAAGACGAACGCAGGCCGCCGGGCGGCACTCTCAGGTCGGACGCCCGGCCGGCGGACTCTCGCCCCGGCCACGGGTAAGCCCCTTTTCACGGGGGTTTGGGTGGGTCTGTGGCCGCTGTTCGGGTGGCGAGGGTCCGAATAGGTCGGGCAAGGTCCATAAGCGGGGCGGCCGGCGGTATCGGTGCGGCGGACGGTCGATACCAGGCCCCCGAGCGGTATGCTTGCTGGTCCCCGCGTGAACCGGCGCTCATGCTCACCCGAACTCTCTTTGGACTGCTTGTCAAATGGCCAAACGAAGCGCATCCACGAAGAAGCCCGCACCGAAGCCGGCCGCGAAGAAGCCGGCGAAATCCACGGCACGCGGCAGAAGCGCCGTTGACGACGGCGCTGCCGCCGGCAAAGAGCTGGGCGACGTTCTCGCGCCGCAGCGCAAGAAGATCGACGTGATCGACCGCGAGCTGATCCGCCTGCTCAACGAGCGGGCCAAGGTGGTGGTGGCCGTCGGGAAGATCAAGCGCGAGCGGGGGCTGCCGATTTATACGCCGCACCGCGAGACGGAGGTCATCACCAAGGCCCTGCGGCTGAACAAGGAACTCGGCGGGCTGTTGCCCGATCGGACGATCGAGGGGATCTATCGCGAGCTGATGAGCGGGAGTTTTCGCTTGGAGAGGCCGCCGCGGATCGGGTTTTTGGGACCGAAAGGCTCGTACTCGCACCTGGCGGCGGTGCGGCATTTCGGGTCCAGCGTGGACTTCGAGGACCTGCACGCGATCGAGGGCGTGTTCACGGAGGTCGCGCGCGGGCACGTCGATTACGGTTTGGTGCCGATCGAAAACTCGATCGGCGGCGGGATCGCCGAGACGCTCGAGGCTTTTCAGTTGTTCCATGACAAGCTGAGCGTCTACGCCGAGGTGCAGATCGAGGTGCACCACTCGCTCCTGGCGTATTGCAAGCCGGCGGAGGTGCAGCGGATCTATTCGAAGCCCGAGGTCTTCGCGCAGTGCCGAACGTGGCTGGCGACGCAGTACCCGCGGGCCGAGCTGGTGGCCGAGGCGTCGTCGAGCCGGGCCGTGAAGAGGGTGATGGAAGAAGCGGAGAACGGCGTGGGCGACAAGGCCGGCGGCGGTTCGGCCGCGATCGGTTCGTCGCTGGCGGCCGAGCTGTACAACGTGCCGGTGCTCTTCGAGAAGATCGAGGACCACGCCGGGAACATCACGCGGTTCGTGGTGATCTCGAAGTTCGCGACCAAGCCGGCGGGCGCGGACGACAAGGGCCGCCCGCGCGACAAGACGTCGATCATGTTCACGACGGCCGACGAGCCGGGCGCGCTGGTGAACGTGCTGGCGGTCTTCCAGCGCGCGGGGATCAACCTCTCCCACATCGACAAACGGCCGAGCGGGCGGGTGAACTGGCAGTACACGTTCTTCATCGACGCCGAGGGGCACATCGAGGACCCGTGGTTCGCCGCGGGGGTGAAGCAGGCCAAGGGGCTGTGCAAGGACCTGCACGTGCTCGGCAGCTACCCGCGGAGCGAGCGGATCCTCTGACCCGACCTACCCTCCGGCATGACGCACGCCCAGCCCATCGCCCGCCACGTCGAGTTCGCCGAGCTGAAGGACCTGCCGTTTGCCGAGCTGGTCGACCGGTTCGAGATCGGCGTCGAGAACTTCGACCGCCGGGTCTTCGAGCTGACCGACGCGCAGCTCGACCAGGCGTTCCTGCCCGAGGCGGGCGTCGGGCGCTGGCCGTGCCGCGTGCTGCTGGGGCACCTGGCCGACGCCGAGCTGCCGTTTGTCATGCGGATGCGGCGGATCGTCGCGGAGGAGCACCCGATGCTCCAGCCGTGGGACGAGACGGCGTTCGTGGACAGCGGCATGTACGGCACGCCGGAGACGGGCGAGCAATACCCGATCGCCGGCTTCGTCGCGGCCGTCCACACGCTCCGCAAGTGGACGGCCTCGTGGCTCCGCACGCTGACGCCGCAGCAAACCCAGCGCACCGGCCTGCACCCCGAGCGCGGCGAGCAGACCGTCGCCCACATCGCCGCGTGGGACACCTACCACCTCGAACACCACGCGTATTACCTGAACCTGAAAGTCAAAAAGTTTCGGGGTTAGGCGTTTTTGCGAAAACGCATTGTGTTCGGCGGCCAAAGTTTTTTCTTGTGGATGCTGGTTGTCTGTGTCTGGTTTTACCACAGAGGCACAGAGGACACCGAGATCACAGAGAAGGCATTGGGTCTGAGCACTTCGATCTCTGTGTCCTCTGTGCTCTCTGTGCCTCTGTGGTCAAACTGGGCGACCGACTACAGAGAATAAACCGCGGTTGGAAGTGCGAATCGGGGCTTGGGTGTTGTTGATCGGTGCTGTCTAAGCCCGTCTACGATTCGCCCACATGCACGAGTTGTTTGACGAGCGTCGGTATCTGATCCCGTTCCGGTCGAGTCTGCTGCCGCAGATTTTCACGGAGACGCTCGTCATCGGCGGCGGGGTCGCCGGCCTGCGTGCGGCGATCGCCGCGAGCGAGAATGACGCAAGCGGTGGGGACGTCATCCTGCTGACCAAAGACGGCCCGGAGATGAGCAACACGGCGTGGGCCCAGGGGGGGATCGCGGTGGCGCTGGGGGCCGACGACTCGCCGTCTTCGCACGTCGCCGACACGATGGCCGCGGGTGCAGGGCTGTGCGATGAGCCGATCGTGAGAAGGATCTGCGAGGCGGGGCCGGCGCGGGTGCGCGAGCTGATCGACTGGGGGATGCGGCTCGACCGCTCGACCGCGAGCAAAGCCGCCGAAGGGGTCGCGCTCGGGATGGAGGCCGCGCACTCGCACGCGCGGATCATCCACGCCGACGGCGACGCGACGGGCCGCGAGCTGGCCCGCTGCCTGTGGGAGAAGGTCAAAGCGATCCCGTCGGTGCGGGTATTCGAGAAGTGCTTTGCGCTCGATCTGATCACGCCGTCGAGCGAGGTCGGCTCGC
Organism: uncultured Phycisphaeraceae bacterium; assembly: GCA_964652945.1. Classification (GTDB taxonomy): domain Bacteria; phylum Planctomycetota; class Phycisphaerae; order Phycisphaerales; family UBA1924; genus CAZZDW01. Next base: position 11,702 of record CAZZDW010000033.1, on the reverse strand, counting down.
CGGTGATGGGCGCGATCACGCACCATCCGCGCTACGGCCTGCAGATGATCTGGGCGCGCAGCACGATCCTCGCGACCGGCGGCGCGGGGATGGTCTACCGCGAGACGACCAACCCGCGCTGCGCGACGGCCGACGGCCTGGCGATGGCCTACCGCGCCGGCGCGACGCTGGCCGACATGGCCTTCGTGCAGTTCCACCCGACGACGCTGTACCTCGCCGGCGTGCCGCGGCTGCTCATCACCGAGGCCGTGCGCGGCGAGGGCGCGCACCTCCTCGACGAATCCGGTTACCGCTTCATGCGCGACATCCACCCCGACGCCGAGCTGGCGCCGCGCGACGTCGTCTCACGCGGCATCGTCCGCCGGCTCGCCACCCACGGCGGCACGCACGTCTATCTCGACGTGCGGCACATCAAGCACTTCAGCGCACGCTTCCCCGGCATCGCCGCGCTGCTGGCCAAGTACGACCTCGACCCGGCGAAAGACCTCATCCCCGTCAACCCGGCGTGCCACTACACCATCGGCGGCGTGGTCAGCGACGAGCACGGGCGGACCGACGTGCCGGGGCTCTTTGCCGTCGGCGAGGTCGCCTCGACCGGTCTGCATGGGGCCAACCGGCTCGCGAGCAACTCGCTGCTCGAAGGGCTGGTGATGGGCGAGGCGGCGGGGCGCACGGCGCGCGAAGCGGCGCGGAAAGCCGCCGCCGCGTCGGCCCCGGTGCCGATCATCAGCGACATCCGCCCCTCCGACCACGGCGAGATCGACCTGGCGGACGTGCTCTCGTCGCTGCGCTCGGCGATGTGGCGCAACGCCGGCATCGAGCGCTCCGGCAACCGCCTCGCCGACGCCTGCGAGATGATCGACTTCTGGGCGCGGTACACGCTCGACAAGATCTTCGACGCGCCCGCCGGCTGGCAGACGCAGAACCTGCTGCTGGTCGCCGCGCTCATCGCACGCTCCGCGGCGTGGCGCGCCGAGTCCCGCGGCGGGCACTGGCGCAGCGACACGCCCGAGCCGCGCGAGGAGTTCCGCGTCCACGACCACTGGCGGCGGGGTTGCAACAGTAATGAGCCGAAGATCGTGCCGGTGGCGACATCGATGGAGCCATGTGCATGACGCTTCGGGCAATCATCTGCGTGCCTTGGGTGGGGCGGGCGTCTCGCCCGCCCTCAATGATGCCATTGTTCGCCCGTGGGCGGTCGGGATTTGTGGCCCCGCCCCACCCAAGACAAAGGTGGGCCCGTCAGTGTGTTGTGCTGTGCGTAAGCCTGCTTGCTCTATCAGCGTGCAAGACCGAGGAGGAGGTCGTCGAGTACAAGCCGTTCTTTGCCGGCCTGCCGGGCGCCGAAGGCGCGGCGGAGTCATCGTCGACGCGAACGCGGAACTCGTCTGCTTCGCCGGCGCCGCAGACGCCGCTCGGCGGTGTCGAGGGAGAAGGCGAGCCGCTCGACCCCTCGCAGGCGTCGGCCGACCCGCTGGTCATCGTCAACCCCGACGGCTCCAAGACGCTCATCATCCAGTCCATCCGCCATGTCATGACGCACATCGAGCGGCGGCTCGACGAGGGCGAAGAAGGTGACAAGCTGCTGCTCGACCAGGTCGTCGCGCAGACGACCAAGGACGAGTTCTCCGGCTCCGGCAAAGACCCGTCGCAGATCATCGACTACCTGCACGAGCACCAGCGCGACATCGCCGTGCTCTTCTCGCGGCTGCCCTTCGGCGAGAACACACCCGGAGTGTTCCTCGATAAGCGGGCGCGGAACCGGTTTGTGCTCAAGCTGCCGCCGCTGGCGCGGAAAGGAAGCAACTTCACCGAGCTGTGGGTCGAGCTCGAGCACGGCACGTGGAAGTTCATGTGGGCCAAGTGAAATGGCCATAGGCCCTTGGCCGATGGCCATGGAGCACGTGAGAACGTTCGCAAATCAGCTCAATGCCTTGCCATCGGCCTATCGCCACTGGCCAATGGCCTGGTCGGTCACTTGCCTTCAAACCAGTTCGCCGCGATGCTCGCGTCGGCCTTGATCGGCACGCTCAGCGTCATCGCTTGCTCCATCCGCTCGACGACGAGCCGCTTGACCTCCTCGGCCTTGTCCCTTGGCGCTTCAAAGACCAGCTCGTCGTGGATCTGCAGCAGCATCCTTACGCCGTCGATCTCCGCCGGCTTGCCCTTGCGCATGTCGCCCGCGTGCTCGCTGAGGCGTGCGTGCAGGTCGACCATCGCGAGCTTGATGAGATCGGCCGCGGAGCCCTGCACGACGGAGTTGATCGCGATCCGCTCGGCCAGCGCCCGCCGCGAGGGGTTGTTCGAGTCGATGTCGATGATCGGCCGGCGGCGTTTGAGCATCGTCTCGACGTAGCCGAGCCGCCGCGCCTGCTCGACGCACTCCTGCAGGAACGTCGTGATCCCCGCGAACCTCCGCTTGTAATCGTCGATGATCTTCGCGGCCTCGGAGTTGGAGATGCCCAGGCGTCGCCCGAGCCCGAAGGCCGTCACGCCGTAGACGATGCCGAAGTTGACCATCTTCGCGCCGGAGCGCTGCTCTTTGGTGACCTGGTCGAGCGGCACGCCGTGGACCTGCGCCGCGACCGCGGCGTGGATGTCCTGCCCCTCGTGGAACGCCTCGATGAGCGCCGGGTCGCGCGAGAGGTGCGCGAGCAATCGGAGCTCGATCTGCGAATAGTCCGCCGAGACGAGCAGGTGCCCTTCCTCGGCGACGAACGCCCGGCGGATCTCGCGGCCGATCTCCGTGCGGATCGGGATGTTCTGCAGGTTGGGGTCGCTCGACGACAGCCGCCCCGTCGCCGCGACGGCCTGGTGGAACGACGCGTGGATGCGCCCCGTCTGCGGGTTGATCTCGTCGGCGAGGGCGACGAGGTACGTGCCGACGAGCTTGCTCAGCTCGCGGTGCTCAAGAATCAGCTTCGGCAGCGGCGTGGCGACGTCGGGGTCGAGCACGAGCTTTTCCAGCACCTCGCTGTCGGTCGATGCGCCCGTCGCGGTGCGCTTGACGATCTTGAGGCCGAGTCCACCGTTGCCATCGCCATCGCTCATGCCGCCGTCGGGCGTGGGGGGGGCGGGTTTGTTGAACAAAATCGCCGAGAGCTGCTTGGGCGAGTCGGGGTTGAAGGTCCGTCCGACGGCGCTGAGCGACTCGGCGTCGATCTCCTTGCGCAGCACGAGCAGCCGGTCGGCGAGGCGCTGCTGCTGGCGGTCCAGCTCGGCCCGGTCCACGCGGATGCCGTTCCACTCCAGCTCGCCCAGCACCTCCACCAGCGGCATCTCCACCGTGCGGAACAGCTCCATCAGCCCCATCACCTCGAGCTGCGGCCGCATCAGGTTGCGGAGCTGCAACGACACGTCCGCGTCCTCCGCGGCGTAGCGCGTCGCCGCGTCGATCGGCACGCAGTCGAACGTCCGCTCCGGCTCCCCCCGCGCCACCGGCCCGAGCAGCTCCTTGATCGAGATGTTGGTGCGGTTGAGCAGCGCGAGCGCCAATGCGTCCATCGCGTGGCTGGAGCGTGAGGCGTCGATGAGGTACGAGGCGACCATCGAGTCGAACTCGATGCCGCGGAGCTCGACGCCGTGGTTGCGGAGCACGAGCAGGTCGTACTTGAGGTTGTGCCCGCACTTGGGGATCTTCGGGTCTTCGAGGATCGGACGAAGCGCGTCGAGCACGGCGTGCTGATCGAGGTGCGACGCGCAGTCCGGCGAGCGGACGGGGGCGTACCAGCCCGTGCCGGGCTTGGTGGAGAGGCACACGCCGCAGAGCTTGCAGCGCCGCGGCGAGAGGCCGGTCGTCTCGGTGTCGACCGCGATGATCTCGGCGGCGCGGAGTTCCTTGATGAGCTCGTCGAGGTCCGCGTTCGTGCGCACGCAGCGATAGCCGGCGTAGAGGTCGTTGTACTCGGCCTCCGCGGGCAGGTCGCCGGCGACGTCGGTCGTGCCCGAGCCGTCGAGCGTGACCGAGTCGAAGAGCCCGCCGGGGATGAAGCGGGGGTCGCCGTGCGCAACAGGGGCGCGCCTCTTCGGCGCGGCGGGCTTGCCTGTTGTTGGCGTTGTTGAAACGGGTTCTGCCGCGGCATTGCCCATGAGCAGCTTCAGCTCGTCCTGGTAGCGGTTGAAGCCGAGCTCTTTGAGTGACGGCAGGAGCGTGTCGAGCTTGAGGTTGCGCGTCGCCGCGTCGTCGAGCGAGAAGGTCAGCGGCACGTCCTCGCGCAGACGCACGAGCTGGCGGTTGAGCGCGAGGCGGTGGTCGGCGATCGCCGCACGCAGCGCCTCGCCGCGCTTGCCCTTCACCTCGCCCGCGTGCTCGATGAGGTGTTCCATCGAGCCGTACTGGGCGATCAGCGCGGCCGCCGTCTTCGGCCCGACGCCCTCCACGCCCTTGATGTTGTCCACCGTGTCGCCCATCAGCGCCAGCACGTCGACCACCTGCGACGGCGTGATGCCTTCTTCGGCCATCAACACGGAGGCGTCGATCAGGCCGTCGGTGTGGACGTCGTACAACTCGACGCGCTCGCCGAGAAGCTGCTTGAGGTCCTTGTCCTTGGAGACGAGGCGCACGCGCAGGTCGGGGTGCTCGGTGCGCATCTGCGCGACGATTGTCGCGAGCACGTCGTCGGCCTCGAAGCCCTCGACGCCGAGCACCGGCACGCCCATCGTCTTGAGGATCGCCAGGCAGCGGTCGACCTGCGGCTTGAGATCATCCGGCGGCTCGCTCCGCGTCGCCTTGTAGTCTTCGTACAACTCGGTGCGGAACGTGCCGCGGTCGCCCGAGACGTCGAGCGCGACGGCGAGGTAGTCCGGCCCGAGCCGCCTGTCCGCCGGGCGCTGGTCGAGCGGAGTCGAGCTGACTTTGCCCTCGCCGCGCAGCAGTTTGAGGAGCATCCCGATGAAGCCGAACGTCATGTTCGTCGGCTCTTTGGTGACCGGGCTGGTCATCGGCGTGCGGATGGCGTGGTAGGCGCGGAAAAACTGCGCATAGCCGTCGATGAGGTAAAGAGTCGGCACGGGGGCAGTTTAGGAGGCGTGGGGCGTGTACAAGAGAACGAGCCCGAAGCGCGAGCGAGGGCCGGCGCACAACATCTCCACACGAGATCGATGGTGTTCGAATGTCAACCCTCGCTTGCGCGTCGGGCTCGTGCGGCCTCACGCCTTCATCGCGTCGTCCGTGTTGGCCGAGATGGAGAAGACGGTATCGAGGCGGGCGATCTCGAAGATGGAGCGGACGCGGTCGGTCAGGCCGCTGAGGACCATGCGGGTATTGTTGCGGCGGGCCTGCTGCATCGCCTCGACGAGCGTGGCGACGCCCGACGAATCCATATACGGCACGCCCTTGAGGTCCACGATCAGCCGCTGCGGCTTGGTCGCCTGGGCCTTCTTCAACTCCTGGCGGAGCGTCGGCGAGGCGGTCAGGTCCACGTCCCCCTGGGGCGCGACGATCAGCGCTCCCTCGCGGGCGACGGTCTTGACCGACAAACTCTCTCCGGCGAACTCAGCCATGAGGAACGTCCTTCCCTCTCGAAGCGGCGGCCACGGGGCGCGACGACGGCGTCTTGCCGACGGTATCTTTGGCCCCTCGCGCCGCCTGGGCTTCCGTGCCGCTCTCCATCCCGCACGCACGCCCGCCGCAGCACGAGCCGTCGTCGTGCTCGTGCGGCACGCACCCGCCGGGGTGCTCGGCGCGGGCCTTGGTCATCGTCAGCCGCATACCCGGCTGCCCGTCGCGCAGCTCGTAGCGGACCTCGTCCATGACGGCCTGGATGATGTGCACGCCCAGCCCGCCGGGGCGGATCTCGTCGAGGTCGCGGCTGCGGATCGTCGAGGGATCGACCTGCCGCGCCTCGTCCTCGATGACGATCTTGAGGGCCGCGGGGGGCTGTGCGGGGTCGCCGCCTTCATGAACCGGGAACAGGCTCACCCAGATCGGCCGCCCGCTCTCCCTGCCGTACCCGTGGCGGATGACGTTGCACAACGCCTCGTCGACGGCCAGGGAGATCTGCCCGCACGACTCTTCGGAGAACCCCAGCCGGCGGGCGACGGCCGAGACCAGCTCGCGGGCCCCGCTGAGGTACAGCGGGTTGCTCGTCAGCTCAAGGCGGATTTCGGGTCGCTCCAGGTCCATCGTCGGTTTCGCCAGTGTCACCATCAAGAAGTCCCCGCCTCCGGCTCGCCCGCTGGGCTCGTTCGGGTTGTCGTTCAGCCGCCTCCCGACGGTGCCGCCTCCGCGGCCAGGTGCTGTCGCTCGTACCACGCCTTCCAGCGCTCGACCGCCTCGTGCCGATCGGCCTCCGGGGCGGTGTGGTCGTACCCCAGCGTCTGGCCCGTCCGCTCGCGAAGGGCGGCGATCGCCAGGAGCCGCTGGGCCGGATCGTCGGATTCCAGCATCTCGATCATCGGCTGGATGGTCTCCGGGTCATTCGTCGCGGCCGCCTCTCTTAAGGCCCCCAGCCGCTTATTCGGATCGGAAGCCGAAAAACTGGGCGGTTCCGACGCACATCCCCCAAACACGGTGGTCCCCATAACCATGCCCACTATCCAGCCTTGCCGATTCAAAAGCAAGAGGGTTCTCAAGGTTCCGTCGTGCATTCGCGTGTTTCCCCTCACCCTCTCGACCGTTCGGGTGGGGCCTTGCCTGACGCCGAGCCGTCGCAAGGCCGCCGAGGATTATAGTCGGACACCGCTGCGGCGGTTCCACCCATTTTGTGGGGTTTGATTGGTTGGTGGCACAGGCGTCCCGCCTGTGCCGTATGGCTCTAGCGTCCCTGCACAGGCGAGACGCCTGTGCCACGGTCGGAAAAGGCTTCTATCATCTCCGTTTCCCCTTTGAGAGCCCTGCGAAGAGTCTTGTTGAGAGCCCGCCATGCCTTCAGCTTCCGCCCCAGTTTCCCGTTCGCCGGTCCCTGCTTCGGTCGATGAGCTGCCGCATCACGAGGCGATCGTGATCCTCGACTTCGGCTCGCAGACGACCCAACTCATCGCTCGGCGTATCCGTGAAGCCGGAGCGTACTCGCTGCTGGTTTCGCCAGACATTACCCCAGAACAGATTCTTGCGCTCAAACCGAGAGGCATTGTCTTCTCTGGTGGACCTTCCTCGGTATACGAAGAAGGCGCGCCCCGTTGTGATCCCCGCATCCTCGATCTTGGCATCCCCGTGCTGGGCATCTGCTATGGCATGATGCTCGGCTGCCAAATGCTCGGCGCCAAGATCATGCGAGGCGACCATCGCGAGTTCGGCCGGGCCAATCTCCTGCTCAAGGACCGCACCGATCTTCTTTCCGCAATCCCCGAGAAGACCGCCGTCTGGATGTCGCACGGTGATCAGGTCAACGCCGGAGAGTCCGGGCCCGATTTGGAGATCCTGGCTTCGACAGAGACGTGCCCGATCGCGGTTGTGCGGCTCACTGACGAACGCCGGCGGTTTTACGGCTTGCTGTTCCACCCCGAGGTGACGCACACGCCGCACGGTGTGGACATTCTGCAGAACTTCCTCTACGAGGTCTGCGGCTGCACGGGCTCGTGGAAGATGTCCGGCTACCTCGAAACCGCCATCGAACGCGTCCGCGAGCAGATCGGCCCCGACGGGCGGATCATCTGCGGCTTGTCGGGCGGTGTTGATTCGTCGGTGTGTGCCGCGCTGCTGCACCGCGCGATCCACGACCGCCTCACCTGCATCTTCATCGACACCGGCCTGCTCCGCAAGAACGAGCGCGAGCTCGTCGAGAACACCTTCCGCGACCACTTCGACATCGACCTCCGCGTGATCGACGCCTCGGCCGAGTTCCTCGCCGATTTGAAGGGCATCGAAGACCCGCAGGAGAAGCGCAAGCGGATCGGGAATCGGTTTATTCGGGTGTTCGAGAAGGCCGCGAACGAACTGGCGGAAGAGAAGTCTGGTGAGACGGGGCGTGCCGCCCCGAATGGAGTGGCGTTCCGCTTCCTCGCGCAGGGGACGCTGTACCCGGACGTGATCGAGTCCGGGCACGGGCACGCCGGCAAGTCGGCGAACATCAAGCTGCATCACAACGTGGGTGGTTTGCCCGAAGACCTCGACTTCGAGCTCGTCGAGCCGCTGCGCGACCTGTTTAAAGACGAAGTCAGGAAGCTCGGCGAGGTGCTGGGCCTGCCGGACCAGATCGTCTGGCGGCACCCCTTCCCCGGGCCGGGCCTGGCGGTGCGGATCATCGGCGAGGTGACTCAGGAAAAGCTCGCCGTGCTGCGCGACTGCGACGAGATTTTGCTTGAGGAGATCGTCGCGGCCAACCTCTACCGCGCGACCAGCCAGGTCTTCGCGGTGCTCTTGCCGATCAAGAGCGTCGGCGTGATGGGCGACGGGCGGACGTACGAGAGCGTCGTTGCGGTCCGCGCGGTGGAGACGCAGGACTTCATGACGGCCGACTGGGCGCGGATCCCCTACGCCGTGCTCGGCGACATCTCGTCGCGGATCATCAACGAGGTGCGGGGCGTCAACCGCGTGGTGTACGACATCTCGTCCAAGCCGCCGGCGACGATCGAGTGGGAGTGAGAAGGCGTGGTGGTCTTTGGTGGCACCGCTCTCCGAGCGGTGCGTGGGCAAGCCTGAAACCGGGCGCCCGCGCTCGGCTCGGAGAGCCGAGCCACCTGAAAACCATACGTTCTGAAACGGTCTCTAAGTTCTCCCACGCACCGGTCTGCCCCCCCCACCGGTGCCACCAAAGGCCGAGTTCGCTTCTTGTCGCTCCCGAACTTATTCCGGTCTTCAGTGATATGATGTTCTGTCGGGCTCCCTGATCTGAGCCCGGCGACATCTCGTTTCGTTCAAAACCCGACGTACGACGTCGGGTCACTGTTCCGGCGAAAAATACCACAACGCCTTATACGGAAGCAGTGCCCGCTGGCCCCCAAGGGGGTGCCGGCTGTGGCACGTTCTGTATACCCAGTGGTATGGGTTCGCCGGGCGTCCCAGTCCGGCGCCCCCTTTTTCATTGAACTGTTGAAAACGGGTGCGCTGCTTCCTCGTGCGGGGGGAAAGGAGCGCGCTGTTCATGGCCGCGGATCATGAGCGTGGAGGAGATGCCGGCCCACGCGAGCCCGAGTTCGAACCTCGTGCCGTGCCGCCGCTTGCGCCGCAGCTGCGGCAGTGCCGGGTGGACCTGGACGATCCGATGTGGCCCGCGGCGGTCGAGTATCTGGATCTCACGCCGACGCAGGCGAGCGTGGTCGCGATGATGCTGCAGAACGCCGGTGTCGAGGAGGTCGCCGTGATGCTCACGATGACCAGGCACGCGGTGAGGTCGCACATGGACGAGATCATGCGGCACCTGGGCGTGCTCGATCGCGGGGGGCTGAGCCGTGCGGTCGTGCAGGCGATGGAGATCTGCGAGAAGAAGAGATCGGAGAAGGCGTGAGGCGTCTGTCGCTGGAGTGGTAGGAGGCATGTTCCGCGTGCGTGCCTCGTTCCCGCGGGGCTGAGCCCCGCGGCTTTCAAGACTTGAGGATTGTGCGTGCCGCTCTGATCGTGCGGAGGAGTTGGGGGAGTTGCAGAGGGGGCGAGCCCCCTCTGCATGGCGAAGAAACATCGTTGGAAACCCGTGGTGTTTGCTTCTACCGTTGCATTCAGGGGCTGTGTCGGCCGGGTGTTCTGAGGATGAACGCTTGGCCGACACGCCAGAAGGGAAGAAATAATGCCTATTCGCATCGGCATCAACGGGTTCGGCCGCATCGGTCGTCTGGTGTATCGCACGTGCCTCGACCACGGCGTCGAGGTCGTCGCCGTCAACGACCTCGTGCCGGCCGACAACCTCGCGTACCTGCTCAAATACGACACCATGCACGGCAGGTTCCGCACCGCCGACGGCAAGGCCGTCAGCGTCGAATCCACCGAGAACTCGTTCACCGCCAACGGCAAGACGACCAGGACGTTTGCCGAGAAAGACCCGGCGAAGCTGCCGTGGAAAGACCTCGGCGTCGAGTACGTCCTCGAATCCACCGGGCTCTTCACCGACTTCGAGAAGGCGTCGGCGCACATTTCTGGAGGCGGGGCCAAGCGAGTGCTCATCTCCGCGCCGACCAAGAGCGACGGCTCGCAGGTGCCGACGTTCGTGCACAAGGTCAACTGCGACGGCTACGACCCGAGTAAGCACACCGTCATCTCCAACGCTTCGTGCACGACCAACTGCCTGGCCCCCGTGGCGAAGGTGATCAACGACGAGTTCGGCCTCGAGGAAGGGCTGATGACGACGATCCACGCCGTCACCGCGACGCAGCCGACGCAGGACGGCCCCTCCAAGAAGGATTGGCGCGGCGGGCGCAACGCCTACCAGAACATCATCCCCGCCTCGACCGGCGCGGCCAAGGCGGTCGCCCTGGCGATCCCCGCGCTCAAGGGCCGGCTCACCGGCATGTCCTTCCGCGTGCCGACGGCCGACGTCTCGTGCGTCGACCTGACCTTCCGCACGGCCAAGGCGACGAGCCTGGAGGCGATCAACGCCGCGATGAAGAAGTATTCGGAGGGGGCGATGAAGGGCGTGCTCGGGTACACCGAGGAGGAGGTCGTCTCGTCGGACTTCCTGAGCGACCGGCGGTCGTCGATCTTTGACGCGAGGGCCGGGATCCAGCTCAACGACCGGTTCTTCAAGGTGGTCTCGTGGTACGACAACGAGGCCGGGTACTCGGCCCGCTGCGTCGACATGATCAAGCTCATGGCGAGTAAAGACGGTGTGAAGTAAACCCGGCGACAGCCCGCGTGTGAAGTATCAAGGGTCAATACAGAAGCCACGGGATGTATCCCGTGGCTTTGTTGTTGAGGAGATGGACCTGCCGATGATCAACGCCGACGGCGGCGTGCAACGCACAGCGCGGGGATGAGCACCGCCGAGGCGGTCGAGGCGCCGGGAACGACGAGCTGGCCGGAGTAGACGACCTGATGGTGGCCGCCGCCGCCTTGCCCCGCGATCATGTCGAACTCGAACCGGTACGTTCCTGCCGGGAGCGAGCCGGTGATGGTGTAGGTATCTTCCCATGTCAGGAGCCGATTGAACAGGTAGCTGAAGACCTCGTTGTCGGACGCATCGAGCAGGCGAGCGTGGCCGAACGCGTCGCTCCCAGCCGTGGTGTTCTGCGACTGCACAACCGTGTCGGCGTCGAAGGTAAAGAAGAAATCGCTCGGATTGGCGATCGAGAACTCGGTCGTGAGAATCGAGGTCCCCCAAGCCTGCCCGAAGAAGGATGAGGCGGAGTTGTTTTCGCCGCCGGTCAGCCCGGAGAAGGTGACCCGGTCGCCGAGCAGCGACGAGTGCTGCTCGGACCAGCCGGTCTTGTCCGTGGCGGACGTCTCTGACCGCTCGTTGAACGGGCCGAAATCCGGCGCGGCGATCGGCAGCGTGGAAATCGAGTCAAGGGTCAGCGGGATCCCGCCGCCGTCCTCGCTCGTCGCCGAGTTGACCTCGCGGGTCTGGCTGATATAGGTGATGTCGGCCAGTGCCGCGGGGGCGGCGGCGCAGAGCGCGGCCACGGCGAGAAGACGGGGGTTCATCATCGGAATCTCTCCTGAACAACATAAAATAGAAGAATCTCGTTCGCGCCAACCGAACGCGAACGCCGCAAGCATACATCGGGTTTTATAAGACGGCGAGCCCAAACACGCCGGGGGCCCGCATTTTTGCGCGCCTTATACCAATCGCACAAAATAATCGGGCGCGGGGTGGCGCGGCAGCGAGGCCGTG
>CAZZDW010000032.1:0-33257 GCA_964652945.1 uncultured Phycisphaeraceae bacterium | reverse complement strand
CCCCCGCCCTTACCGCCGTGCGCGCCCATCCCGCCGCCGCCGCCGACAACGGACGCGAAGAACGCGCTCTCCTCATGCATGTCCGCGCTTGTACGGGCGTCCGGCCGCCGCTGGCGCACGGGCATCATCATCGGCTCGGCCGCCGCCTTTGCCACCGGTGCTGCTGTTGCTGCCGCGCTCACCGCCATCGCCCGCGGCTCAGCGACCACCGCACCCCCACCACCTCCCACGCTCTCAACGCCATGGACGCTTGCCGCCCCCGCCGTCGCCCGCCCCGCCGCCTTGTACGCGTTCACCGCCGCCGTCGAGATCGTGCCTTTGGTGGCACTGTCTTTGGTGGCACCGCTCTCCGAGCGGTGTGAGGGCGAAGCTGCACCAGAGAGCCCGCGCCCGGCTCGCCCCCCCAGAGCCGGCCCACCTCGCGCCGTGTTCACCTGGTCCGACGCGATCACCTCGACGACCGTCTTGGCCCCGATCCCCATCCACCCCCCGGCCTTCACGCTCCGCGTGTGCAGGATCACCGCGTCCCTGCCGAGGTCCTTCTTGACCGCGGCCAGCGCATCTGCCATCGAACTCGCGCGGTACGTCTTCAGCCTCATCGTCGCCTTCCGTGGCTCGGCTCATCAGGAGGGAAGCACATCCTGCGCTACCCCGAAGAATCTGCGTGTCGATTGTCGCGATCGGCACACGCCGCGTCAAGCCATGAACTTTCACAATCTTGATGTGCATAAGCGGTGGAGATCGGGTTCCGGGTTCCGGGGCTCGGGTTCCGGGTCACACCAACTCGCTCATGAACGAACCACAAAGCATCAGCACGCGACGACAGCCTTCGCCTTTTCCAGCGCTTCTCGATCTGCCTGTTCGTATCTCGAACACTTTGCCTTTCACCCGGAACCCGGACCCCGCGCCTTTCACGCCGCCGCCACCGCCCCCGCCTGGGAAGGCGGCCCCACCAGCGCCATCGACTCCACCTCCACCCCCGACACGATCTCGTTGTACCCCAAAACCGCCGCCGTCGGCAGGTGCGGCTCAAGCAACTGCCGCACCACGCCCCTCACCTGCGGCGAGGCGATCACCACCGGCTGGTGCCCCCCCGCCGTCACGCCCTGCAGCGCCCGCACGATCTGCCCCGTCACCTGCCCCGCCACGTTCGCCGGCATGTTCACCACCGTCGCCCCCGCGCTCCGATCGATGTACGCGTTGATCAGGTCCTCCATCGCCGGATCGAGCGTCACGCAGACCAGCCGCCCCGCCGAGCCGCCCTTCCCCTCCGCGCCCGGCACGGCGTACTGCTGGCAGATCGTCCGCTTCAACGCGTTCCGCACATACTCCGTCAAGACGTCCATGTCCTTGGTCTTGCCGATCCACTCGGCCAGCGTCTCCAGGATCGTCTCCAGGTCGCGCACCGGCACCCGCTCGCGCAGCAGGTTCTGCAACACCCGCTGCAGGTCCCCCGGCTTCACCAGCCCCTGCCCCTTGTCCCCCATCACGTCCTCGACCAGCTTGGGAGACTTGTCCTTGAGCTGCGTGACAAGATTCGTCACCTCCTCGCGCGTCAGCAGCTCGGCCGAATGCTGCCGCACGATCTCCGTCAGGTGCGTCGCGACGACCGACGTCGGATCGACGACCGTGTAGTTCATCGTCTCGGCCCGCGTCTTCAGCGCCGGGTCGATCCACCACGCGTCGAGCCCAAACGCCGGCTCCTTCGTCGGCTCGCCCTGGATGCGCCCGGTCGCGATCCCCGAGTCCATCGCCAGGAGCTTGCCGACCCGCGCGTGCCCCGTCGCGATGACGTTGCCGCGGATCCGCACGCGGTAGTCGTTGGGCACGAGCTGCATGTTGTCGCGGATCCTCACCGGCGGCATGATGAACCCCAGCTCCACCGCGAGCTGCCGCCTCACCGCCGAGATCCGCTCCAGCAAATCTCCCCCCTGCCCCGCGTCAACCAGCGCGACCAGCGCGTAGCCGACCTCCAGCTCCAGCGTGTCGAGCTTCAGCAGGCTCTCCGGCGTCGCGGCCTCGCTCGCCTTGCCGCCCCCGCCCGCCGCCGCGATCTCCTGCTGCTTCTTGTGCGCCGCCGCCGCCACCTTGTTCCGACGCATCACCCACGCCAGCCCGCCCAGCACGCCCGCCGTCGCGATCAGCGGCACCGTCGGCAGCGGCGTCACGCTCAGCATCACCAGAAACGCCGCCGTGATCAGCAACCCCGTCGGCTGGCTGACGAGCTGCCCGGTCAGTTCGTTGCCGAGCTCTTCCTTCGCCCCCGAGCGCGTCACGATCAGCGCCGACGCGATCGCGATCACGAACGACGGGATCTGCGACGTCAGCCCGTCGCCGATCGTCAACAGCGTGAACACCTTGGCCGTCTGCAGCGGCTCCCACCCGCGCTCGATCATCCCCACGGCAAACCCGCCGGCGATGTTCACGAACGTGATGATGATGCCCGCGATCGCGTCGCCCCTGACAAACTTGCTGGCGCCGTCCATCGCGCCGAAGAAGTCCGCCTCCTGGCTGATCCGCTCACGCCGGCGCTTCGCCTCCGCCTCGTCGATGATCCCGGCGTTGAGATCGGCGTCGATCGCCATCTGCTTGCCCGGCATCGCGTCGAGCGTGAACCTCGCCGCCACCTCGCTGATGCGCGTCGCGCCCTTGGTGATGACGACGAACTGCACAATCACCAGGATCGCGAAGATCACGATGCCCACAAACAGCGAGCTGCCGGCAACGAACGACGCGAACGCCGAGATCACCTCCCCCGCCACGCCGACCGCCTGCTCCGGCGAGCTCGCGTCCGCCGTCAGGATCAGCCGCGTCGACGCGACGTTGAGCACCAGCCGGAAGAGCGTCACGCCGAGCAGCAGCGACGGGAAGACCGAGAAATCCAGCGGGTGGCTCATGTAGATCGTCGTCAGCAGGATCACCACGCTCAGGCTGATGTTCAGGCTGATGAGGATGTCCATCACCCACGTGGGCATCGGCACCAGGACGACCATCAGCAGCGCGACGAACGCGAACGGCACGATCAGGCCGCGGTGCTTCTGCACCTGCTGCATCCACCCCGGCAGCAGCAAGCCCCCTCCCGCCCCCCCCATCCCGCCCGCCCCGGCTGTCGGCGCGGCCGCGGCCTTCGGCTTGGCCGCCGCCCCTCCCCCGCCTCTGCCCGCCTTGTTCGCACCCGCCTTGGCCACCCATCAACTCCTGTTTCTTTATCCTGCTGCCTGCTGCCTATTCCCTGAATTGCTTGCCAATGGCCACCGGCCCATGGCCAATGGCCTTGTCTTTACGCCGCCTCCTGCTTCAACCGGTACACGTACGCCAGCAGCTCCGCGACCGCCTCGAAGTACTCCGCCGAGATCTCCTTCCCCACCGGCACGTGGTGATAGAGCGCCCGCGCCAGCGGCGGCCGCTCGATCAACGGCACGCCGTTGGCCGCCGCGATCTCGCGGATCCGCAGCGCCAGATAATCCGCCCCCTTCGCCACCACCACCGGCGCGGCCATCGTCTCCGGGTCGTACTTGAGCGCCACCGAGAAGTGCGTCGGGTTCGACACCACCACGTCGGCCGTCGGCACGCTCTGACGGATCCGCTGCACGATCATCTCGCGGGCCATCTTGAGCCGCCGCCCCTTCACCTCCGGGTCGCCCTCCATCGAGCGCATCTCGTCCTGCACCTGCTGCTTGGTCATCTTCAGATCCTGCAGGTGCTGCCACTTCTGGTACCAGAAGTCCCCCAGCGCGATCACCAGCAGGATCGCCAGCAGCACCGTCATCAGCTCGGCGATGAGGCCGGCGATCACCCAGCACGCCGCGGCCGCCCCGAGCACGGGCAGCGCCGCCAGCTGCCCGACCCACGAGCGGATCATCAGCCCCGCGACGAGCATCAGCACGCCCATCTTCGCCGCACCCATGAGCGACTTGATGAGGCTGCGCTTCGAAAACAGCCGCGACACGCCGCTGATCGGGTTGAGCTTGTTGAACTTGGGCCTCAGCGGCTCCAGCGTAAACAAAATCCCCACCTGCACGAACTGCGACGCCGCCGCGATCAGGAACATCACCGCCAAGAACGGCAGGATCAGCATCGCCATCTCCTTGCCGGTGAGCAGGAGCGTCGAGCCGAGCCAGTCGATCGAGAACGATTGCGCCACGCCCTCCGTCGCGTCGCCCCCGCCGGCCATCCGCGAATCCAGCAGCGCCCGCATCAGCGCCTTCATCCCGGCGAAGACGCCCGTGCCGAGGATCGACAGCAGGATCATCCCCCCGACCAGGTCGATGACCGCCCCGAGGTCCTGGCTCTTGGGGATCTGCCCGCGCTGCCGCGCCTCACTGAGCCGCCGCCCCGTCGGCATCTCCGTCCGTTCGCCCAGGTCGTCGGCCATTACGCGCCCCTCCCCGCGGCCGGTGCGCCGCCCAACTGGTTCACCCACTCGCCGATGAAGCCGAACGTGCGGAGCACCTCGTCGCCGATCGCCGCGTCGATCGCGCCGACGGCGAAGACCAGCACGCCCAGCGCCAGCACGATCTTGACGGCAAAGCCCACCGTCAGGATGTTCACCTGCGGGATCGTCTTCATCAGCGTCCCCGAGGCGACCGTCTCGAGCATGATGATCCCCAGCACCGGCGCCGCCACGCGCAGCGCCAGCTCAAACCCCGCCCCGACAAGCCCCGTGCACAAACCCAGCGGCGTCAGCTCGCTCGTCCACCCCCCCAGCGGCACACGCGAGAACGAATCCACGCAGCACGTGAACACCGCCTCCACACCCCCCACCGCGATGTACACGCCGATCGCGACCATCAGCATGAGCTGGCTGAGCACGTCGCCGTCGCTGTCGAGCGCGGGGTTGTACACCGCGCCGAGCCCGAAGCCGACCTGCTGGCCCATCACCATCCCCGCCAGCTGCACCGCATACAGCGGCAGCGACGCCAGCAGCCCGATGCACAGCCCCAGGAGCACCTCGCCGACGATCGAGAAGCCGAGCGTGAACACGTCGGCGTTGGCGAAGAACACGTCGCTGGCGCTCGGGCCGTGCGGCGGGATGGGCGGGGCCGAGCCGAGCTGCGAGGGGTGCAGCGTCGGGTAGACGGCGAGCGTGAGGATGCACACCAGCAGCGCCTTGACCCTGCCGGGGATGATCGGGCTGGAGAGGACCGGCGCGAAGACGAACAGGCCGCTCAGCCGTGCGAGGGTGAGCAGGGCCGCGGGGACGTGCGCCGAGATGAGCTCGATACCGGTCATGCGTGAGCTAACTGTGTGTCTGCGTTTTCATACGAGACGCGAACGGAAGTGAGCGTGTAACTCTTGGAGACGCCGGCACGCTCGCTCCCGATCGCGTCTCGTTCATACGTCTGATCAAAACCCCGTCAGCATGCTCGCCGTGAACTCGACGAGGCGTGCGACGATCCACGGGATCAGCAGCACGGCCACCATCACCATCACGACGATCTTGGGGACGAACGTCAGCGTCTGCTCCTGGATCGACGTGACCGACTGCAAAAGGCTGATCGCCAGCCCGACGATGACGCCGGCCGCGAGGATCGGCCCGGCGATCTTGAGCGTGATGATGAGCGTCTGCCGCAGCAGGTCGACCGTCGCTTCGTCGTAGAGCATGAACTTCCTTTGCTCGGGTGGGGCGGGCGTCCCGCCCGCCCTCGCATGTGCAAGTTGTTCCCGTGGGCGGGCGGGACGCCCGCCCCACCCCAAAGACACGATCACGTGAACCCCGCCGCCCCTCCCACGGCAAACGACGCCATGAGCGAGCCCACGATGAGCTGCCAGCCGTCGACCAGCACGAACAGCAGCAGCTTGAACGGCAGGCTGATCAGCACCGGCGGCAGCATCATCATGCCCATCGAGATCAAGAGGCTCGCGATCACCATGTCGATCACCAGGAACGGCAGGTACACGCGGAAGCCGATCAGGAACGCCGTCTTCAGCTCGCTGAGCATGAACGCCGGCACCAGCGAGATCATGTCGACATCGGCCCGCGTGAGCTTGCCGGGGTCCGACGTGTCGATCCCGCGGTAGTTGAGCACCATGTACACGCTCGACCAGTTGTCCTGCCGGTCGATCTGCGCGAACATGAAGTCGCGGATCGGCGTGCGCACCCGCTCCCACAGCTCGTCGTAATCCTTGATCTCGCCGCTCGCGTACGGCACCACCGCCTCGGCGTGCAGCCGATCCAGCGTCGGCGACATCACCAAGAGCGTCATGAACAGCGACAGCCCCAGCACCACCTGCGGCGGGGGCAGCGTCTGCGTGCCGATCGCCTGCTTCAGCAACCCCAACACCACGACGATCCGCAGAAAACACGTCGTCATCAGCATCACCGACGGCACCAGCGTCAGCACGGTGAGCAGGATGACGATGTTGAGCGCCGTCGAGAGGCCGGAGGCGTGCGAGGTCGATTCGGACGGACCGCCGGACGGCGTGCCCCCCCCGCCGCCGCGGCTCTGCAGGCGTTCGAGCGTGTTGCCCGCTTCGCCGAGGATCGAGATCGGGTTGATGTCGCCCAGGTCGCGGGCCTCGGTCGTCGGATCAAACAGCCGCGGCGTGACCACCGGCGCGGACCTCGCATCGGCGGGGAAGGGCCCGAGCACGTCCTGCGCGAAGATCGAGGTGGACAAAAAGACCGCGAGCAGGAACGGGATGATCCGAGGAAGGACGCTGGAGAACAGGGCACGCTCGCTCACGCTTCGCGTCTCGTATGAGAGCGCGACGTTCGATTCATAGCACTTGATGCTCATCGCCCACCCCCCGTCGCCCGCATGGACTCCAGCCGCCGCTTGAGTGCGGCGACGGAATCGGGCTCCGGTGTTGTACGCCTCGCCGCGGGGGCCTGATGCACACGCGGCGGGGCAGCGCCGAGACTCGGCGCACGGAACGCGTACGTCGGCGGTGTTTCCGGGGCTTCCACGGTCGCGGCCTCGCGGAGGAGCAGCGACCGCTCGTCGAGCAGCTCGGCCGAGTCGCCCTCGTCGTTGGTGCGGATGAGGCGGCCGGAGGTCTCGACGCGTGCGTCGTCGGCGAGCGCGCCGTCGTGCTCGCCGCCGAAGCGCTCGACGAGCTGGCGGAAGCGGGCGTTCATCGACGAGCCGTCGGCGTCGCTGATGCGCGAGAGGATCGAGGCGACGTCGCCGGGCTCGGTGAACTCGGCGAGCGTGGAGAGCGACGCTCCCCCGCCGCCCCGGCCGCTCCCCGCGCCCTTCCGGCCGAAGAAGCGGGCCATGCCGAGCGAGCCGGACTGCGAGAGGAGCAGCACGCGCCGGTCGACTTTCAGGAGCACGAGCGTGAGGCCGGTGTCGAGCGGGTAGCGTGCGAGCACCTCGACGATGCCGGAGGGCCCGGCGCCCGTGCGCGAACCATTCGGCAGGAGCGAGAAGCCCTTCGCGCCCGCGCCGAACTTTTTGTAGAGCGAAGCGAGGAGGATGATGAGCCCGACGACGATGCCGAGTGAGACCGCCGTCCGCGCGACGGACCCTGTCAACGGCGAGCGAGCCGATGAGGCCGCCGGGAGGGGGAGCGATTCACGCGCGGCGTGCGCGGGCTGGCCGAGGGACTGCTTTTCGGTCGGTGCCGCGGCGGCGCTGATGTGTTCGGGCGCGGCGGGCGAAGCCTGCTGAACAGCGACCTTCGCAACAGCGGCCGCCGCGTCTGCGGTGCCCTTCGTCGGTTCCGCGGCGACCGTTTCGGCGGGGCTTGCATACGGCCCGAGCGATTCGACGGCGGCGGACGCCGTGGCCGTCGCGAGCAGCGCGACGATGCTGGTGAGAGAGGCGGTTTGTTGAAAGAATCGACGCGTACCCATTGGCCATCCTGGCGGGTGGGGGATGCTGTGCGGGGTCGTCGGGGCCGCGAATCCTTCGCGGCGTGTTCCGAGACGCAGTTGGACAATGCACAGGCGAGAGGGGGGGCGCCTGTGCCACGGAAATACTCTCCAGTCACTTCTTCTTGTCGAGGCCGTCGCCGAGGATCTCGTTGACGCGGACGCAGAAGTTGTCGTTGAGGACGAGGACCTCGCCGCGTGCGACGGCCCGGTCGTTGACGTAGATGTCGACCGGGTCGCCGGCGAGCTTGTCGAGCTCGACGACCGCGCCGGGGCCGAGGCGGAGCACGTCCTCGACGAGCATCCGCGTCCGGCCGAGCTCGACCTTGACGTTCAGGTTGACGTCGCCGAGGAGGTTGAGGTTCTCCGGCTTGTTGGCCAGCGGCGCCGAGGCGATGTCGGGCATGTTGAACGGCGAGGGTACGGGGCCAACGGGTGCGGCGGGCGGCTTTGCCGCGGGCGAGGGCATGGGGTTGTCGGCCTTGGCCTGGTCGATCGCCGCCTGGGCCGCGGCGAGGGCGGCCATCATCTGCGCCTCGGCATCGTCGTCGGCGGACTTGGCCTGCGCCGAAACCTCGGGGGCCCCGGCTCCGGGTTTGGCCGTCGGCGCGGCGGGCGACATGCCCGCGTCGCTCTGCAGGTTGGCGATGGCTTCCTGGGCGGCCCGCAGCGCATCGGCCGCGGCGTCGCCGGGGCTGCCCGCGCCGCCCGAGGCCTCCGGGGCGTCCTGCCCGCTGGAAGGGTTGGTTTCTTCTTCGCTCATCCCGGCTCCGACGGGAAAGGTCCACACGCGCGACCACGCCGCACGCGCGGCCGATCGAGTGTGGAGGGTATCGGAGGGTCGCCGAGGTCGCGTGCAGTTTTCGCGCGACGCCCGGCAAGAAAGTGCGCGAGCGCGGATATTGCGCGTGGTACCTCGGCTCTCTGAGCCGAGGACACGGCACGGAGTGCCGTGCTACCACGGACCTAGTAGTCCGCGGCGAAGCCGTTGCACTTGGGGATGATCACCCGTTCGATCAGCGGCTTGCCCTCGGCGTCGGGGCCGATCGTCTTGTTGAGGTAGGCCGTCAGCTGGCGGATGAGCGTCTGCCGCTCGGGCTCCTTGAGGTTGTTGTGGTGCGCACGGCTGACGATCTGGTTGATCCCCTCGCTGATCTCGGCGTAGCGGGTCTTCAGCTCGTTGGTGACGCGCTCGGCGTGCTTGTTCTTGACCTGGGCGTAGATCGCGATGTCCCAGATCCACACCTTGCCGGTGGTCAGGTTCTGGAAGCGAGAGTCGATGACCTCGACCTCCTGGGTCTTCTCGGAATCGTCGACGACGACGTGCTCGGCGTCGACGTCGGCCGCGGCTTTCTTGGGGCCCCCCCCGCCGACGAGCATGAAGACGGCGATCCCCTCGACGACCATGATGGCCGCGATGATCAGCGGGGTCTTCTTCCCCTTCTTCTTCGGCGCGTCCTTCGACTCTTCCGCCCCGGCGTCCTTGGTTTCATTCTCGGCCATCGGTCGTTGCCTCCGCCTTGCGCATCCAGACTCTCCATGCAGGATCGGCCGGATGGGCGGGGCTGGTCAGTACGGACGGCAAGAAAGGCGGCGTGGCGCGGGGGCCGGGTCGCATAAGCCGCAGGGATGCAAGCCGCACGGGGAACCGGCGAGCGTCCGAGAACCGCGCGCGGCTCAGGCGGCTTTCTTAAGCGAGGCGTGCGCGTGCCCGCGCTGCTGGGCGCGGAGTTCGAGCCGGGCCGGGGAACGGCCGCCCGAGATGGCGAAGGCGGTCATGCCGGCGCACAGCAGGACGAGCGTCGTCGCGGCCCAGATCGGCTGGGCGATCAGGCCCAGGGCCACGACCGTGACGACCAGAACGAGCGCCGCGACGGGGAAGGCCAGGCGCGTCAGCTTCGAGAGCGTGTCGTCGGGCTGAGGGCTCAAGAGGCGGTTGCACCGATCGACGAGGCGGCCCAGACGGGCGAAGCGGGCGATGAGCAGGCACCCAGCCGTCGCCATGCAGGCGGCCAGCAGGACGACCCCGAGATCGACGAGCGCGGAAAGGTCCATGGACGTGTTATCGGTGGAAAGCGGGGGCGGGTTGAGCACGATCTGGCGCTTACATATCAGGACGGGGCGGCACGCCCCGTCTCACGGCGTGCGCGGTTTATCGTCCGAGGACGAGGAGCTGCTGCATGAGCTGGTCGGTGGTGGTGATGACGCGCGAGGCCGCGGAGTAGCCGGTGGAGGAGAGGATCATGTTGATGAACTCCTCGGAGAGGTCGACGTTGGAGAGCTCGAGCGCGCCGGCGATGATGCGGCCGGAGCCCAGCTCGCCGGGTGCGGCGACGATCGCCTCGCCGGAGTTGGCCCCGACGGAGAAGAGGTTGCCGCCGGCGTCGACGAGGCCGGCGGGGTTGTTGAAGGTGGCCAGCGCGACCTGCCCGAGGGTGCGGGTGAGCCCGTTGGAGAAGGTGCCGGTGATGGTGCCGTCGGCGCCGATGCCGTAGCTGGTGAGGGTGCCCAGCGCCGAGCCGTCCTGGAAGGTGGCGGCGATATTGGAGTCGGTGTCGGTGAGCGAGGTGAGGCCGTTGGCCCCGGCGTCGAAGTCGAGGGTGACCGCCAGGGGCGAGGCGGCGCCGGTGCCGTCGCGGTCGATCGAGATCGTGCCGGTGGTCGTGCCGATGGGCTGGCCGAAGACGTCGAAGTTGAGCGTGCCGGTGCCGACGACGGTGGCGGTGTCGGAGTCGTCGCCGGACTCGGCGAAGTAGCGCCACGTCGAGCCGGTGGCGGAGTTGGATTCGAGGACGAAGGTGATGTCGACGGAGACGGGCGTGCCGCGTGAGTCGTAGACGACGAAGGTGGTGCGTGAGGACTCGCCGTCGGCCTCGGCGGTGGCGGTGGGGGTGAAGGGGAGGTCGGCGAGGTTGCCGCTGGAATCGAGGACGCGGATGTCGGCGGCGTCGATCTCCAGCTCGCTCACGCTGCCGACGTTGCCGACGATCGACAGCACGCCGGTGGCCGGGTCGAGCGAGACGCCGGGCGTTGAGCCGTCGGGGTTGTTGCCGGTGGAGGTGTTGATGCCCAGTGCCTGCGCGAAGAAGGTCATGAGGTCGGCGACGGTGGAGGCGGCGTCGACGGTGAAGCGCGCGTCGGGGATGGTCTTGCTGCCCTTGGTCGCGCCGGAGATCTCGACCTGCTGGCCGGCGGTGAAGAGAGGCGAGCCGGTGGAGCCGGGGTCTTCGATGTCGGTGAGGAGGCTGGTGGTTTCCAGCAGGTTGCCGCCCGGGCCGCCGATGGGGCCGGTGAGCAGGCCGAGGGCGTTGAGCGTGATGGTGGTGCCCTGGGTGGGGAGGTCGCCGTCGGCGTTGAGGTTGCCCTTGAAGCGCACCTCGGAGGTGGCCTCGGCGATGGTCTGCGAGCCGAGGGCGACGGTGAGGTTGGTGAGCTCGCCGGGGAGGATGTTGAAGTCGTCATCGACGCCGAAGCCCTGGAGGCGGTCGCCGGAGATGTTGGTGAGTTCGTTGTTGGCGTTGAGTCGGAAGGAGCCGGCGCGGGTGTAGTAGGTGGAGTCGCCGCGTTGGACGACGAAGTAGCCCTCGTCTTCGATGGCGAGGTCGCGGCCGTCGCCGGTGCTGGAGATCGAGCCGCCGGTGGTGTCGCGCTGGGTGCCGGCGATGCCGACGCCCAGGCCGATCTGGTAGGGGTTTGAGCCGCCGTCGTTGGCGCCGGGGGGCGAGCCGAGCGTGTGGTTGAGGCTGATGAGGTTGGAGAAGAGGAGCTTGGAGGACTTGAAGGCGGTGGTGTTGACGTTGGCGATGTTGTTGCCGATGACGTCGAGGTTGCGGGCGTTGGCGTTGAGGCCGGAGAGCCCGGAATAGAAGGCGACGGTGGAGGCCATGAGAAAAACTCCGGAACGCCCCAGTGAAGGGCTCTACGAAAGGTCGGTGTGATCCCTGCGATGAAGGATGTTCGATGCTCGCTTGTCGATCCGCACGCTCGCTTACGCTCGCGTCTCGTAAAAGAGCGCCAGGCTTGATACACCCAGCGCTTCGGCTCACTGCTTCCTGCTTACTTCCTGTCCCTGTTCCCTGCTCCCTTTTCAGTGTTCACTGTTCACTGCTTTCGTCAGCAGGTCCATCAACGAGGCGTTGCCGAGCTTGAGCGCGGCGGTCGAGAGGACGGTGGCGGCCTCGGCCGCGTCGGCGGCGGTGCTGCGCAGGTCGACCAGGCCGTCGACCTCGGCGTAGATCCCCTTGTCCCCCGCGGCCTTGGCGGTGATCGTCCGCGTCGGCACGTCGAGCGTGTACGCGCCGCCGTCCAGCAGCACAACGGCCTTGCGGATGCCCGCGGCCTCGGCGCGGTCGGCGGCGAGCGATAACCGATCGGCAAGCTCCGGCGTGAGCGACAGCCCCGCCTCGTCCGCGACGCTGACCTCGCGCCCGCTGGCGACTCCGCCGAGCGTACCGGCCTGCGTGCGTGCGGCGGAGAGGAGCTGATCGAAGGACGCGTGCTCGATCCCCGAGGCGACGCTGCCCGCCGGCTGCGAGGGCGAAGTCGGCGAGACCGGGCGGACGCCCGAGCCGAGCACGCGGAGGAGTTGGGAGGGATCGTTCATCGGGTCACGACACGGTATTGCGGCGGCGGTGCTCTCACGTCATCGCGCGTCATCGGGGCGGCACGCCCCGTCTCACGGACGCGCTCAGCCTTCGCTCTCCCCCGCGTTCATCTGCTGGATCTGGTCGAAGGGGATGCGCGAGCCGTTCTTGAGGTTGAGGACCGGGCCGTCTTTGGTCTTGCTGACGGAGCCGACCAGGCCGGTGACGGTGTTGTTGAACTCGTCGAGGCCGGTGACGTTCTTGCCGATCAGCGCGCCGGCGGCGGCGAGCTGGTTCTGCGACGCGATGGTCCCGAGCCGCTCGGTGAGCTGCAGGTCCGACTGGATCGAGCGGATCGTGGAGATCTGCTCGACCAGCGCGGTGGTGTCGTTGGGCTTGAGCGGATCCTGCTTGGAGAGCTCCTGCAGGATGATCTTGAGGAAGTCCTCGCTGGAGAGGTTGTTGTAGGCGTCGGGCGGCGTGGAGAAATCTGCTGCCGTGGCGCCGCCCGCGCCGGCGATATCGCCGATCGTGCTCATGAGAACCTCCGTCGCGCAGGGGATGAAGAACAGCCCCGTGCGCCCGAGCGGACATCACGCACGCGCAGCAGACCACGTCGGCCGGTGCACGCGGCGTCACGCCGATCAGGCGAGCGCGTCGATCGACTGCGCCGCCGGCTCCGCCGCGTGCGCGATCGGTATGTTGAGCTTGACCCGCGACCACTCCGTGAGCGGGCTCGGCAATCCGTTGCCGCCCCATCCCCCCAGGCTGCCCGGCGGCTCTCCGAGCCGTCCGTTGCCGAGCGCGGCTGTGCGCTCGGGCGCGTCCTCACGCCACGGGCGGCCGTTGCCGCCGGGGTCGTGAGACGGGTCGTCGAAGGAGCGTCCGTGCTCGCTCGACCCGTCGCCACCGAAACCGGATCGGCCCTCGTGCTCGCGCAACTGGCCGAACGTCGGTGTGTTCTCGTGCGGCTCCGCCGCGTGGACGCGCAGGCTTTCGACCGTGTACCCCCGATCCTCGAGGGTGGTCCGAAGCATGTCGATCGAACGAGTAAGCAAGTCGCGTGCCGAATCGTTCGAGGTTTCGAATCGCGCCGAGATCGAACCTTCCTTCAACTTAACATGCAGGCGCATCGGCCCGAGATGCTCGGGGGAAAGCCTGATGGTGACGCTGCCGCCGCGTTGGTTGATCGCGGCAAGCACGCCGCGGGTGACCTGCGAGGAAAAGGCCGTCTCCGCGGCGTTTGCGCGGGACGACGCCGGGTTTGCGCCCTGCTGCCCCTCGTGCGCGGAGAATGCGCCCTGGTCCTTGGCGCTGTTCGACGAGGTGCTCCCGTTGTTCCGACCACCTCCGGCCGCCTTGGCGAGTGCGGCCGGGTCGAGCGCGGTCGGCTGAGCGGCGGGTGCGTCTTTCGACGATGCTCCGCTGTTTTTCGCGGCCGTTGAGGCGTTGATCGCGCCCTGCGCCGCGGCGGGCGCTGCGTTCGCCGAAGCCTGCGGAGCACCGGCGGACACGGTTGACGCCTGTGCTGCCGCGGTCGCTCGTTCGGCGGCGTGCTCGCCGGTGGCGGCGGCGCTTTGCGGATGGCGTGCCGAGCGTTCGCCGGCCGTTTCGGAAGTCCGACCGTGCTCCGAGGCGGCCGTGCCCGCAGGAACACGCCGCGCATCCGCTCGCGAAGAGCCGCCCTCCGAGTCTTCGGCTTGCGACGCGCGTTCGTTTGTCGACGGCGTTTGCTCGGTGTCGGTCTGCGGCGGCGTCTCCGCGCGGGGCGTCGGGTCCGGCTGCGTGTCCAGCCGTTGCTGCGCGAGCGCCTGGCCGCGGGTGATCTGTTCGGGCGTCTTGCCGCTGAGTAGGAGCGCGTTGAGCATGCGCACCGTCATCGGGGCCGCGTCCTTGGCCTCTTTCGGTGCGGCGTCTTCGCTTGGTTGTTCGGCGTCGCCGTCCGCGTGCTCGGCGGATGCTTCGCTGGAAACCTCCTCGCCGTCGGCCGTCGCTTCGCTTTCCGCGGAAGCCGAAGCCTCAGCCTCGTCCGTTTCCGAACCGGCCTCGGCGTCCGCCTCCTCGGGTGCTTGGTCTGACTCTGCTGCGCCGGCGTGGGTTTCATCGGCGTGCGATGCCCGCGGCTCGTCCGGCCGCGCGCCCGCCGAGTCGAGCGGCGAGCGGTCTTCCGACGGCGTTGCGAGGTTCAGCCGGCTCAGGTGCTGCACGAACAGCGCCGAGTGCGCCTCCCCCGCGCTCCGCGACTGGAAGAGCGACGCCGCACGCGGCTTGGCGGGAGAAGTCAGCAGTGTGTCCGTGATCGTCGAGTTCAAGGCGCAGTCCCGGCGCTCACCGGGGCGTGCCGCCCTCCGCCGAGGCGCTCGACGGGCCAGCCGCTGCGCTGCCCGCGTCCTTCGGCACTTCGACCCCGCGTGTGCGGAGTCGTTCGAGCAAATCGGCTGCCAGCGCCGCGTCGTCCTTGACGAACTCGGCCATCACCTTGCCGCGCTTCCCCTCGTCCATCTTGGCGAGGTACGAGAGCACCTCGTCGGTGAGCCCCTGCATCCACAGCTCGTTGAGCACGGCCTTGGCGGCCGGCGGCTTCTGCGCTTCGAGCGTCGAAAGTGCCGTCCTAAACTGCTTGGTCCCCTCGATCTCGGCGATCGCCTTCCGCTCCGCTTCAAACGCTTCACGGTCGCGCGCGAGCTGCTTCTCACGCGCCTCCAGATCCTCCTTCTGCTTGATCAGCGAGGCCCGGAGCTGGGCGATCTCCGACGCGCGGCGTTGCTCGTTCTGCAGCGTCGCCTCCATGTCGGCCTCGCGGTCCTTGATCTGTTCGGCCGCCGAGACCGGGGGCGCGTCGAGCCGCGCCTGCACGGCCTCCTCGACCTTGGCGACCTCGGCCTTGCGCTCTTCCTCTTTCATCGCGGCGGCCTCGTCGGCGAGCGTCGGGCGCAGGATCGCCTTGATCTTCTCGATCCGCTCGGGGCTGAGGCGGTCGCTCATCTTGAGCCAGCCGACGAAGCCGAGGATCGCCAGCATGTTGGCGATCGCCAGCACCGCGATGATGGTCTTCAGCGACTTCATGCCTCGACGCTCCCTTCATCCACGCCGCTCATCCGCCGGGCGACGCGCGCCATCGTCAGATCGTCCGCGGCCAGCTGCTCCTTGCGGGCCTGCTCACGCTTCCACTCTTCGAGCCGGCGGGCCTTGAGAACCTCGACGGCCTTCTTGGCCGCGCTGAGGCGGGCCAGCTCGGCGCGCTGCGCTTCGAGCCGTCGGTGCGTGCCGGCGAGCTGCAGCGCCGTCCGCTGCGCCTCGGCGACCATGTGCAACGCGGCGTTGGCCTGCAGCCGCGCCGACGACAGCTCGACGCCCGCGGCCCCGTGCGTAGCCAGACGTTCACGCAGGTCGGCCTTGGCGACGACGATGCCCTGCTGCAGGCCGCGGAGGCGGTCTTCGTGGGCCAGCCGTTCGCGCTCGATCTCGGCGACGCGCTTCTGCTGCTCCTTCTCGACGCGCTCGCGCTGTTCGAGCACCGGCTGGAGCGTGAATGTAAACCCTCTCGGCACTGCACAATCCTTTCAAGACATTTGAACACGGAGGTCACGGAGGATCACGGAGTAGAAAAAATGCTTTGAACGCAAAGCTCGCAAAGTCGCGAAGAAAATCATGCGGGTTTGTATTCCTTCGAGTCTTCGCGGCCTTTGCGTTCACACCATGTCTTTCTCTGTGCTCCTCCGTGACCTCCGTGTTCAAAATGGATCTACGTCTTCCGGTTGGTCGTCCCCTTGGCCAGCCGCGAGCCGATCTCGACGGCCATATTGACCAGCCGTTTGCGCGCCGACTCGAACGCCTCCTGCTCGCCGCCGCGCTGCGTCAGCATGGCGTTGATCGCGTCGATGTACTCGATCGCGGCGTCGGCCTCGGCGCTCGAGCCCCGCGCGTACGCGCCGATCTGCACGAGGTCCTCGACCTTCTTGTACGCCGCGAGGATCCGCATGATCTGACGGCGGGCCGTCGCGTGCGTCGCGTCGGTCACGTCGTCGGCGATACGGCTGATCGAGTCGAGCACGTCGATCGCCGGGTAGTGCGCCCGCTGGGCGAGCGCACGGGAGAGCATCACGTGCCCGTCGAGGATGCCGCGCGCCGCGTCGGCGACCGGCTCGGTCATGTCGTCGCCCTCGACGAGCACGGCGTACAGGCCCGTGATCGAGCCGCCCCCGGCCTGCTTGGCGCCGGCGCGTTCGAGCAGCCGGGCGAGCATGGCGAAGACGCTGGGCGTGTAGCCGCGGGTCGCCGGAGGCTCACCGGCCGACAGACCGATCTGCCGCTGCGCGTGCGCGAAACGCGTCACCGAGTCCATGATGAGCAGCACGGCGGCGCCGCGGTCGCGGAAATATTCGGCGACGCTGCACGCCGCCATCGCCGCGCGGACGCGCATGAGCGGCGACTCGTCGCTCGTCGAGACCACCAGCACCGACCGCGCAAGCCCCTTGGGCCCGAGCGTGTGCTCGATAAAGTCCTTCACCTCGCGCCCGCGTTCGCCGATCAGCGCGATCACGTTCACGTCGCTCGACGCGTTCCGCGCGATCGTGCCGACGAGCGTGCTCTTGCCCACGCCGGGGCCCGCGAAGATGCCCATCCGCTGCCCGCGGCCGAGCGTCGTCATCAGGTCGATCGCCCGCACGCCGGTGTGCATCGGCTCGGTGATGCGTTTGCGGTCGAGCGGTCCGAGCGGCTCGTTGTCGAGCGGCACGGGCGTCGTGCCGCGGATCGCGCCGAGGTGGTCGATCGGCCGCCCCAGCCCGTCGACGCAGCGTCCGAGCATCGACTCGCCGACGCCGATCGTCTGCGTGGCGTGCAGCCCCTCGACGCGGTCGCCGCTGCGGATCCCGGCCGTTGAGCCGAGCATCATGACGATGCTCGCGTGGTCGGTGAACCCGACGACCTGCCCGAGCCCGCCGTAGCCCGACGAGTCGTGATCGACGTCGGCGCCGTGGACGCGCACGAGCGAGCCGACGGACATGGGCAGGTCGCGGACGAGCACCGTGAGGCCGCGCAGCGAATCGACGCGCCCGACGACCTTGGCGGGCTGCAGGTGCGCGAGGGTTTTGAGCGCGGGCGTGAGGATGCTCATGCGGCATCACCCTCGCAACCGCCTGTGCCACAACTGAAGCAGTTCATGCTTCACCCCCATGTTCTTCACCCCCATGTTCCGCAAGGTCCGCGTCGGTCTCATCGGGCATGAGCGCCTCGATGATGCGCGCAAGCTGCGTGTCGATCGACGCGTCGATCTCCCCCCCCTGCCGCCCTCCCGCGCGTGCATCGCCGGCGTCTTCATCGTCTTTGGGGTCGCGCAACCGTGCGACGCACGAGCCTTTCGACAATGCGGCGTTGTCGCGCAGCTCGACGTGCCGCGCCGTGCTGAAGCGCTGCATCAGCTCGGGCAGCGCCGCCGTCACGATCTCGCGGTCGTCGGGGTGGATCTCGACGACGACCGACGTCGGCCTCAGCACGAGCGCGAGGACCTCTTCGAGCTGGGCCGCCGCGACCTGCGGGTCGAGCCTGATCGCCCGCTTGGTCACCCGCTCGGCGATCCGCACGGCGAGTTTCAGCACGTCGCGCGACGCGTCGGACACGATCTTCCCACGCGCCGATTCGAAGACGCCCAGCGCCTCGGCCCACGCCTTCTCGACCTGCTCGGTCGCGGCCTTGCGTTCTTTGAGCCCAGCCGCGTGCCCCTCGATCTGGCCCTTGGCTCGGCCTTCTTCGAGGCCCTTCTGGAAGCCCTGCTGGTGCCCCTGCTCGACCGCGCCGGCGATGAGGCGTTTGCGCTCGCTCTCGGCGTCGGCGATCATTTTGGCCGCACGGTCCTTGGCGACCTTGACGATCTGCTCCCCCTGCCGCGCAAGATCGCCGAGGTCCAGCACGATGGCTTCCCGCGCGATCGACTCGGCCTGTGCGTGCTTAATAAGAGGCATAAAAATAGCAAATAGCAAAGGACCAAATGGCAAATTCGAAATGGCGGAGATGTTTCCTCGGTTTGAATTTGCTATTTGGTTATTTGCGATTTGCCATTTCGATCCGCCAATAACCAAATAATTTGCTCTACACAATCAAGTCGCTCTCGCCGCCGCGGCCGGCGATGATGATCTCGCCCGAATCCTCCAGGCGTCGCACGATGTCGACGATCCGCTGCTGCGCCGTCTCCACGTCGCTCACCCGCACCGGCCCCATGTACTGCATGTCCTCCTTGATGAGCGTCGCGGCTCGCTCGGACATGTTCTTGAAGATCTTCTCCTGCAGCGCCGGCGAGGCCGTCTTGAGCGCCAGGCCCAGCTCGTCGTTGTCGATCTCCTTGAGCAGCATCTGGATGCCCTTGTCGTCGACCTTCAGCACGTCCTCGAAGACGAACATCAGTCGGCGGATCTCTTCGACCAGCTCCGGGTCCTCCGCCTCCAGGCCCTCCATGATCGCCTTCTCGGTCGCGCGGTCGGCGAGGTTGAGGATCTCGGCGACGGTGTTGATGCCGCCGGCCTTCTCCATGCTCTGCGTGAGCATGTTCGCCAGACGGCTCTCGAGGCCGCGCTCGACCTCCTTGATGACCTCCGGATTGGTCTGCTCCATGTTCGCGATGCGCTTGATCACCTCGATCTGCTTCTGCATCGGCAGGCCCGACATGATCTCGGCGGCTTTGGCGTGCGTCAGGTGGCACACGATCAGCGCGATCGTCTGCGGGTGCTCGTCCTGGATGAACGTCAGCAGGTTCTCGCTCTCGGCCTTCTGCAAAAACGCGAACGGCGTCTTCTGCACCTGCGTCTGGATCTGCTGCAGCACGCGGTCGGCGACGCCGCCCTCGAGCGATTCCTTGAGCAACACCCGCGCATACTCGAGCCCGCCCTCGTTGATGTACTGGCTGGCGATCGAGAGGCTGTAATACTCCTCGATCACGGCGTTGCGCAGGCCCGGCGGCACACGCCCCAGGCTCGCCAGCTCGCGCGTCACCTCCTCGACCTGCTCGGTGGGGAGCTGCTTGAGCATCGCCGCCGCCGAGTTGGTGTCGAGCGTCATCAGGAGGATCGCCGCCTTGGTCAGGCCGCTGAGCAGCGAGGGGTCCTCGGGGAGTTTTTCGTTCGGCTTGCGGGGCATGGGGGAAACCTAAATGGCAAAGGGCAAAGGGCCAAATAGCAATTCAAACCGTGAAAAACACTCCAGCTCCTCCGAGTTTGCCATTTAGTTCTTTGCCATTTGCTATTTATTCATCGGTAATCAGCCACCTCCCGAGGACCGACGCCGCACCCTGCGGGTTGGTCTTGACGAGTTCGCCGACTTCTTCGAGCATCTTCTGCGTCTTGAGTTCTTCGGAGCCGATCTCGATGCCGACCATCGCGGTGTCGCTCTCGTCGGCCTCGCCGACCAGGTCGCTGCTCGACTGCAGCGCCGGCGGGATGCCGACCAGTTCCTCGGCCGTCGGCACCGGTGCGGCCTTGCCGGCCTTGCGCACCATCATCAGCATCATCCCCAGCGACACCACCGCCAGCACGCCGACGAACGCCGTCTTGACCAGCCCCGACTGCGCCAGCGCCGAGACCGAGCCGAGCAGCCCGCCTCCGCCCCCGCCGCCGCCGCTCAACAGGCCGCCCCCTCCGCCGCCCAGCCCTGCCATCGCCATCGGGCCGGGCAGGCTCGCCATCGCGACGGGGATCATCGTCACGACGATGTCATCGTCGGGCACGCTCGCGTCCTTGCCGGCCTCCGTCTGCACGAGCGGCTTGAGCAGCGAGCGGATCCGCTCCTGCTCCGCCGGCCACGCCGCCGTCACCTCGGCCTCCGTCGGCTGGGCCTCCGGGTCGCCCTTGGCCTGCTTGATGACCTGCACCACCCAGTCACGCGGCACGCTCGCGATCACGTTGATCCGCAAGGGCTTGCCCCGCGCGTCCACCTCGCGCACCTCTTTCTTCCCGAAGACCGTCTCGTACTCCGTCTCGCTCGACGTCTCGACGCTCGTCGTCCCCGCGCCCCCCGCGTAGTTGATGTCCGCCGCGGTGTTGGCCTGCACGCCCGGCTCGGCCCCGCGGCTGGCCGACTGCTGCTGGCTCGACGTCTCGCGCTCGTTCTTCGGCACCGAGACGGTGCCCTCGTTCTTGGGCAGCGTCGAGACGGTGACGCTGTCGCGCCGGGCGGCGTCGATCACCGCGTTCACGCTCACGATCACGCCGCCCATGTAGGACAGGTGCTCGCTGATCTTGTTCTGCAGCCGCTGCTCGACCGCCGCGGCCTGCTCCAGATAGGTCGCCCCACCACCACCCCCGCCGCCGCCGAAGTCGTCCTCGCTGCTGATGCGGTGCGTCCTGCCGCGCACGCCGTCGACGACCGCGACGTTGCGCGGGTCGAGCCCGGAGACCGCCCCGGCGACCATCGAGGCCAGCGCGTCGACCGTCGCCGCCGAGAGCGCCGAGCCGCTCTGCGGAAAAACCGTCACCTGGGCCACCGGCATCTTGGCGGCTTGGCCGAAGCCCTTGCTCTCGGGCACCGAGATGAAGACATTCGCGCTGCGGATGCCGGGGAAGCTGGAGATGACCATCGCCAGCTCGTTCTGCAGCGCGGTGTTGTTCATCTGCGTGAGCTGGCCCTGGGTCATCAGCCACGACTGCTTGTCGGCGAGGTTGCTGAAGGTGAGCCGCGTGTCGGCCGGGAGCTGCTGGGCCCCCCCGAGCCGCGCGAGCGCGACGTATTTCTGCTCGGCCGGCACCTTGAGCGCCCCGCCGTCCATGGTGTACGAGAAGCCGATGCTGTCGAGGTACGCCGCGGCCCGCGTCTGCTCTTCGGGGCTCGAGCCGGGGAGCAGGTCGACCCGCTCGGGGCTGCCGGCGTATTGCGAGACCAGGAAGAGGGCCATGAGCAGCACGACCACGCCGCTGGCGATGAGCAGCCGGTCCTTCGGCGTCATCGTCGTCAACTGCTTGCGGATCGTCTCCAGCACGCGCCGAAGCTGCTCCATACCGACCTCCGCCCCGCCTCACCCCGAACACACGTCAACCGGCCGGCACGCTCCGCGCGCCGGCTCCCCACCCCCCACGCCCATCACACTCGCGATGAGTTATTTCGGACCCTTGAGGGGGCCGGCTTGAGCAAAGCGTGCGCCG
Source organism: uncultured Phycisphaeraceae bacterium (assembly GCA_964652945.1). Taxonomy (GTDB): domain Bacteria; phylum Planctomycetota; class Phycisphaerae; order Phycisphaerales; family UBA1924; genus CAZZDW01. Next base: position 11,727 of record CAZZDW010000032.1, on the reverse strand, counting down.
GGAGCGCAAAAGAGAACGCACGGCCGGGGCCGTGCGCATATTCCGCGCGTTTGGTATATCAGTCTGCCTCAGACTCTGAGCTGCTTGATCTCTTCCACGGCCTGCTGGACCTTGTTCCGCACGGACAGGAGCATCTTGAAGGCCGAGTCGGCCTTCTGCGTCGCCGCCAGGACGCCCTCGAGGTCGCCGCGTTTGCCCGTGGCCAGGTCCTCGATCGCCGTTGTGGCTTCCTGCTGCAGCTTGTTCACCTCGTTGATGTTCGACATCAACAGGTCCTTGAACGTCGGCGCGTTCGGATCGACCGGCGTGCCGCCCGCCGGCGTCCCGCCCACGCGCGGCTGAAAGCCCGCCGCCCCCGCCCCTGTCGCCCGAATAAGTCCGAGTGGATCACTCATGACGTTGGTACCTCTGTCTTAGGTGGCACCGATCTCCAGATCGGTGCGTGGGCAAGCCTGAAACTGTGTGCCAGCGCACCGGTCGGGAGACCGGTGCCGCCTATGCAATCAGCCGCAGCGCCTGCCCGATCATCGCCTTGGTCGCCTCCGCGGCCACGACGTTCGCCTCGTACGCACGCGCGGCCTCCACCGCGTTGACCTGCTCCCACGCCACATTGACGTTCGATTCTAACACATACCCCGCGTCGGCCCCCTCCTTGATCGCGTCCGGGTGCGTCGGGTCCCATTTCTTGTTGAACGGTGCATCGTCGAGCGTGATCGCCGCGACATGCACACCCCCCTCGCGGCCGGCTTCCGTCTGTGCCGCCGGATCGCCGGGCGCAAAGTAGACCTCACGCCGGCGGTAGGGGATCGACTCGCCGTTGACGTTGTAGCGGGTGTGCGCGTTGGCGATGTTGGCCGCGATGGATTCCATCCGCGTCCGCTGGGCGGTGAGTGCCGAGACCGAGATGTCCAGTGCGCCGTACATGGGGATTGGTTCTGAAGGATGCTCACTCGAACTGGAAGGCCGCAGGCCATTGGCCATTGGCCGCTGGCAAGGCAGAAAGGCAAAGAGCTTCATGCATCACGAATGCTCTCGTTCATCCTCCTGCCCTGCACACCATGTGTTCTCCAACCCCACTTTTCCGCAAACTTTCCACCTGTCTTGCCAATGGCCACCGGCCTATGGCCCATGGCCAATCTCACACTCGTTCCGCGATCGCGCTGTTCAGGAGTTGGTACCGGCTCCGCAAAAGATCCGTCGCCACGCGGAAGACGGTCACGTTCTCCGCGAGGTCCTGCATGAGCCGTTCGGTGTCGCGGTTGTTGCGGTCGTGAAAGAGGATGTTGTTACTGGGTGTCAGCGGGTTGAGCGTTAGTTCGCCGTCGTCATCCTTCCGCAGTTGCGGCGTCTCGTCCCATTCGAGCGGGCCGTGCATGCCGCCGGTTCGCTGACGGCGGTTTTCGACGGCCTTGCGCAGGTTCGCCTGGAAAGCCGCCGGGCTGACGTCGAGTTGGATAAAGTTCGGTGTGTCGATGTTGGCGATGTTGTGCGCGATGAGCCGTTGACGCTGCCCGGCGTAGCGCATGACCTGCTCCAGGACAGGGATGGCGTCCGAGTTGGCGATAGCCGTACCGATCATCAGGGGTTCTCAACGCAAACGGGAGGCCAGTGGGACCGAACGATTCTGCGCAGTCCTTGCGCGAATGATCGGATGAATACACACGCTCGCTGCCGCTCGCGTCTCATATCAGAGGTTCTGCTCGACGAGCTGGTCTTCCTTCCACTTCTTGAGCTTGAGGCCGAGGGTGCGGACGCCGATGCCGAGGGCCTGGGCGGTGCGCTGGCGGTGGCCGTTGAACTTGGTGAGCGTGCGGACGATGGCGTCGCGTTCGATGTCTTCGAGCGCCCGGCCGTCGACGGCGACGTGCCCGTCCACGCCGCCGCCGAGCCCGCCGCCCAACCCGCTAAACCCGTTGCCGGTCGGCTTGGGCTCGGTGATGCCGCCGTGGACGTGCGCGAGGCCCGCCGAGGCCAGCACCGGCGCGAGCCGCGACGGCACCCCGCCACCTCCGCCATTCCCGTTCATCACCGACGCGTGAGCGCTGCCGTGCCCGTTCATCCCCAGCACGGCGTGCCCGTTGGCGTAGCCGTTGACATGCACGGGCGGCATCACGGCGTGCGAGACCAGCCACGGCTCGACCAGGTGCCGCTCGATCACCTCGCTCTTGCTCAAGACCGCGGCACGCTCGCAGATGTTCTGCAGCTCGCGCACGTTGCCCGGCCACGGATAATGCTGCATGACCGCGATCGCGTCGTCGCTGAACCGTCGCGCCGTGCGCCCCTCACGCTGCGCGATCCGCGCGAGGAACGACGCCGCCAGCGACGGCACGTCCTCCAGCCGGTCCCGCAGCGGCGGCAGGTGGATCGGCAGCACGTTGAGGCGGAAGAACAGGTCCTGGCGGAACTCGCCGCGTCCGACGGCCGCGGGCAGGTCGCGGTTGCTCGTCGCGATCACGCGCACGTCGACGCCGATCGTCAGGCTCGAGCCGACGCGCTCGAAGGCCCGCTCCTGCAAGACCCGCAGCAGCTTGGCCTGCACACGCGGCGAGACCTCGCTGATCTCGTCGAGCAGGAGCGTGCCGCGGTCGGCGAGTTCGAAGCGGCCCTTGCGCAGCCGTTCTGCACCGGTGAACGCGCCCCGCTCGTGCCCGAAGAGCTCGCTCTCGAGGAGCGACTCGCTGAGGGCGGCGCAGTTGACCGCGAGGAACGGCTCGCTCGCCCGCGGGCTCAGCTCGTGGACGGCACGGGCGACGACCTCTTTGCCCGAGCCCGACTCGCCGCAGATCAGCACGGTGCCGTGGCTCTCGGCGACGGCGATCACCTGCTGCTTGACGCGCCGCATCGCCGGCGAATCGCCGATGAGCCGGTCGAGCCCCCCGCCGCTGGCAGCGCCGACACTTGCGCCGCCGGCCGGCCCGGACGAATACACGTCGCGCGACACCGACGAGCGCAGCACGGCGTTCTCGCGCACGAGCCGCGCGTGCTCGATCGCCCGCTTGACGGCGACGATCAGCTCGTCGCCTTCAAACGGCTTGGTGATGTAGTCGAACGCGCCCGCCTTGATCGCCTGCACCGCCGTCTCGACGGCGCCGTAGGCCGTCATCACGACAAACGGCACGTCCTCGTCGATCTCGCGGGCTTTTTCCACCAGCTCGATGCCGGTCATGCCGGGCATCCGCAGGTCGGTCACCACGGCGTCGGGGCGGCGCAGCGCGATGATCTCGAGCGCCGCCTTGCCGTCGGCCGCGGGGATCACGCCCAGCCCCGCACGCTGCAGCGTCGCCCCCACGCTGTCCCGCAACATCTCCTTGTCGTCGACGACCAGCACCGTGCTCATGTGACCAACCTCCGTGCCCCGCCCGCCCACCAGAACTGTTCCACACCCGATCCGGCCGACGCGTCCTGCGCCCGCCTTTCACTCATGTTTCGCTGTTCAACGATGCCGTCTGTGACGGCAATGCCAGTTCCACCACCGCTCCGGCGGCCCGTCCATCGCGCTCGACGTTGCGCACCTCGACGCGCCCGCCGTGGGCGTCGACGATGCGGTGCACGATCGCCAGGCCCAGCCCCGTGCCGGTGTGCCGCGTGGTGAAGAAGGGGTTGAACATCCGCTCCATCACCTCCGGCGGGATGCCGGGGCCGGTGTCGGCGACGCGGATCACGTCCCACGCGCGGGCGTGTTCCGGTGCGTGCTCGTCGTCGACGACCACGCGCTCGATCCCGACACGGAGCACACGATCCACTGCTCTTTCAACGTCCGCGTCCATCATCGCCTCGGCCGCGTTGCGCACGATGTTGACCAGCGCCCGGTGCATCAGCCCCGCGTCGCAGCGCAGCTCACGCCCGTCTCCGCCGCCGACGGCGTCCGCGATCAACTCCACGCGGACCCCCTCGTGCGCCCCCGGCACGCCGGCCAGCCCTTCTTCGACCGCGCGCTGCAGCAGCTCCTCCGCGTCGACGGGCTCGGGCCTCACCCGCATCTCGCGGGCGAACGCCAGCACGTCCGAGACCACGGCGTCGAGCCCGCGCACCGCCGAGGCGATCTTCACCGCCGTCTCCCGCTGCGGCGGGCGGTCCGTCAGGTCCTGCTCGAGCAATCGCGCGTACAGCCGGATCGAGCCGAGCGGGTTCCGCACCTCGTGGGCGATCCCCGCGGCCATCTCGCCCAGCGCCGCCAGCCGCCGCGAGCGCTGCAACTGCTCGTTGGCCTCGCGCAGCTCGTTCTTGAGCCGGGCAACCTCGGCGCGGAGCGTCTCGTGCACGCCCTGCAGGCGCGACGCGGTGTCGTTGAACGCCGCGAGCAGCTCGACGACGTCGGCCTCGGAAAGGCCCTGCGTCGCCGTCGAAATGTTCGTCTGAAGAGTGGTCATTTTTTCTGGACTGCTATGCCTGATCCAACTGACATCTCATCCTTTGCATCAACCTCGCGCTTTTATACGAGACGCGAGCGTACGCGAGCGTGTCTCCTTCTTGATCGTTCTATCTCTCTCACCCCTGCCGATCCTCGAACCGCGGCGCGGGGGCGGGCGGCGTCGCCGTCGGGTAGCGGTGCCCATACGCCGCGACCGCGCCCCGCCCGCGGTTGACGCCCGCGATCTGCTCGGCCAGCCGCGTGCGCTTGGCCTCCAGCATCGCGCGCTGCGCGTCGTCGCGGCGCGTGATCCGCTCGGCCAGCTCGGTCAGCTCGCCGACGACGAGCTTCACCTCCTGCCGCTGCGACTCGGAGACGCCCGCGAGGATCTCGTCCTTCCGCTTGCGCAGCGGCTCAAGCTCGCCGCTCACCGCGCTCACGCGGTCCACCAGCGTCTGCCGCTCGGCGAGCACGCGCAGGAGCGCGTCCGTGTCGTCCTCGGCGATGCACGACTCCTGCCGCTCGCCCAGCGCGTCGAGGTGACGGCACAGCTCGCGCTGCTCCTCCAGCAACCGGCGCAGCCGCCCCGCCTCGCCCGCGGACGGCGGCCCGGGTGAATCGGACGGAGGAGAAGGCCGGTTGTCGTGCGTCATCCATGACTCCTTGTCTTCGTGGCACAGGCGTCCCGCCTGTGCGCTCGTTCCAGTCAACGCCCGCCCTCCTCGGCGCTGGCCGTCTGGTCCAGCAGCGTGCGCGAGTCGAGCCACCGCTCCCAGTGCTTCTTCTCCATCGGCAGTTGCAGCGTCGGGTCGTTCCACACCTCGTCGGGGAAGCGGGCCAGCGCCCTCCGCGCCGACTCGTTGGCCGCGCGGGCCGCCTGCATCCGCCCCATCGCGACGTGGCACGCGACGATCTGCATCATCGCGACCAGCGACGACGGGTCTTGGCCGTATTGCTTGCGGGCGTCGTCGTAATACGCGATCGCCCCGTCGTAATCCCCCAGCTCGAAGGCGCAATCGCCGACGTAGAAGTACGCGTTGCGCAGGTAGACCTGCTCGGTGCGCGACAGCCGCCGCCCCGCGGCTCCTTCGCCGTGCCCGCTGCCGTCGCGCTCGTTCTCCAGCCCTTCCTTGACGCGCGCATACTCGGCCTTCGCCTGCGCCAGCCGCTCCTGCCGCGCATCCTCCAGCCGGATCTTCTCGCCCTGCGGCAGCGCCTGCTTGAGCGTCTGCTCGATCTGCTCCGCCGACAACCGGTACGCGTCCGCCAGCCGGTACCGCACCGACAGAATCTCCGGATCCTCCGGGTACCGCTCGACGGCCTGCTCCAGCTCCGCGATCGCCTCCGCCTGCCGATGCGTGCGGTAATAGTGCGTCCCCAGCGAGATCAGCGCGTCGCGATACTCCGCGGCTTCGGGCGAGACCACCCGCCCCTCGACCACCCGCTCAAGCAGCGACTCGCCGTCCTCGTCGTTCGCGTCGTCCCCGTCGCTGAGCAAACACCTCGCCAGCGGCACGATCGCGCGGTCGCCCCACAACCCCGCGTTGGCCCCGCCCCCCGCGCCGCCGCCGGTCCCCTCGACCAATCCGCGGTAATAGTCGGCCGCGGTGGCGTACTCGCCGCGCGCCTCGTAGGTCTGGCCCAGGCGGAACTTCGCCTCGGCGCGGCGGGGGTCGTCCTCGGCCGCGTTGTCGACGTAATCCGTCAGCGCACCGGCCGCCGAGGTCAGGTCGCCCGCCATGTCGAGCACCACGCCCGCCTGCCACAGCGATTCGAGATAGTCGTTGGGATCGCCGCCGGCGATCATCGAGGCGTGCCGACGGTACAGGTCCCCCGCGGTCAGGTACAGCCGTTTCACCTCTTCGCGCGTCGTCGGGTCGAGGTCGGCGATCCGCAGGCGGCCCAGCTCTTCGCCGAGGGCGGTGTGGACGGCCTCGTCCCCGAGCTTGCGGTTGGTCTGCGCCAGCGCCAGCACGACCTCGGCCGGGGTCGACTGGCCGGGCGCGAGCGTCTCGGCGATCTGCGCCAGTTGCAACGCGGCCTCGTAGTTGCCCACGCCGAACTGCTCGCGCTGCCGCTCCATCACGCTGCGCATCACCTCCGCCCGCGAGATCGACCCCGCGCCGATGATCCCCGTCCCTTCGCCGGCGTCGATCACCTCCGGCCGGACCTCGTGCCCGTGCGCTCCGCCCGCCTGAGCCGCGTGCTCGTCGCCGTGCGCGCCCCCCTCTTCACCGTGCCCCTCGCCGTGCGCATCCTCATGCGCGTCGGCGTGCATGTCGGCGTGCTCGTCGGTGTCGGCGTCATGACCGTGCGACGCGCCCGGCATGCCGGGGACGTGCGCGCCGGTCAGCTCGTAGGTCAGCTCGGCGTAGCGGTGGATCGACGACTCCATGTCCCCCTCGGCCGCTTCGACCTCCGCCAAACTCAGCATCGCCGGCAGCCGCGCGGGCGACGCCGCGGCGTGCTCGACGATCTCCAGCAGCCGCTCGCGGGCCTCCTCGCGGGTCTCCTCGTTCTGCATCTGCACGCGCGCCAGCAGCACCGAGGCGATGCCGGAGCGCGGGTCGTCCTCCTCGAAGCGGTCCTCGGCGATGCGCAGGTTCTTCGCCGCGTTGTTCCACTCTTCAAGCCGGAAGTACGCCCGCCCCAGCAGCAGGTGCAGCTCGGCGGTGGTGCGCTGCGACACGTCGCCGATCCGCCCGAGCCGCGTGAGCAGCTTGTTGACCGCCCCCTCGGCGTCCCCTTCCGCCAGCAGCAGGTCGCACTGCCGCGCCAGCGTCCACGCGCGGTCCTCGTCGGAGAGCGAGTTGTCCGTCGACAGCTCGGTGAGCAGGCGGAGCGTGAGGTCACGCCGCATGTTCGGCGAGGCGAGGTTGTGGTCGATCACCGCGCGAATAAGCCGTATGCGCGTCTCGCGGTCGCTCTCGCCGAGCGCCGAGACCTCACGCATCGCGTCGTCGACCTCGTCGAGCGCCAAGAGCGACATCACCAGACGGCTGATCTCCGACGCCCCCAGGTGCGCGCCGAGCTTGGCGGCCTCCTGATAATCCTCCACGATGATCCGGTGATTCGCCGGCACGCTGATCCCGTGCTCGGCCTGCCCCTCCGCGAACGCTTCGGCGCGGATGAGCCGGAAGTCGCGCTCGTACGCGTCGTCGGCCTCGCCGCTGCGCAGGTGCGCGAGCGGCTCGGTGTTCAGCACGTCGATCGCCTCGTCGTAGTCCCCCTTCTCCACCAACGCCTCGGCCTTGTGCAACGGCTCGCGCGGATCGGCCTTGGGACGATTCTTCAGTCCCGTCACCAGCGCCATCGCCAGCAACACCGTCGACACCGCCAGCACCGGGATCGGCCACAGCACCTTCCAGTTGACCTTCGGCAGCCCCCCGCCCCCCCGGCCCCCTCCATTCCCCGCGCTCGCGACACCGGCAGACGGCGACGCCTCCGCAGCCGGCGGCGTGTGCGAAACCGGGTTGGTCACGTCCTGCTCGGCCACATCCGCTCCGCGTCGCCCGACCCATCGCCGCGCGGCAAATGCGCGGCACCGCCCCCATCCACCCCCCCCCCCCCTCCCAAGGCTGAACTTATCGGGCGGTGCGTACGCCGGCCTTCACCGCCAATGGCGGTTTTTGCGCACCTTCTTCGGTTTTCCAGGTAAAAACCGAACGATCAGCAGGAACGCCGGCCGTTCTCGCCTCCCCCATCCCACGCGCCCCCGGCCTTCATGAGGCGCTCGCCCTGCTCGGCGCTCATCGACCCCTCGGCGATGTACGCCGCGATCTCGCGACGGCTCTTCTCGCGCTGCACGCCGACGACCATCGCGGCGATCGTCTTGATCACCACCACCACAACCACCGACCCCGCGATGAGCAGCGGCACAAAGATGCTCGAATCCAAGAGCCGCCCGATCACGTCCGCACCCGTCATCGCCAAGCTCCTTGCCCCATCCCCCCCCCCGGTCGTTTCTTCGGCGTCAGACGCCCGATGTTTCAGAGCGATTATCTACCCCTTCATGAGCCGGCGGTACATCAGGTACGCCCAGATCGAATAAAACTCGAAGAGCGGCATGTCGTCGCGCTTGAGCACGCCCGTGCTGTTCATCCACCGCTCCCTGCCGCCCGCCCCGCGCACCAGCCCTTCCGGGCAGTTGAACGAGCCGAAGTCGGTGTCGACCATCGCCCGCCGGTTCGACTCGGCGAGCATCACGGCGACCTTGTCGGCGTTGACGTTGTCCGAGTAGCCGCGGTCTTTGCCGAGCCCGTCGAAGTTAAACTTGCTCCCGTCGATGCGGTAGCGGGTGCCGTCGCGCAGGTAGATGTCCATGACGTCGCGGACAGATATGGTGCTCTCACGGGTCACACTGGTTTCCAGGTCGAAGCCCACGCCGTAGGCGTTGTGGTACAGAGGGTTCGGCGTCACGTCGATATTGGTGACAGAGCTCCCCTGCCGAACCCGCGCCCGGATGATGAGCAGCATCTCCTCGGCGATGATGCCGCGGTGCGTCTCGCCGTCTCGCCCCCCTCTCAAAGCCTGCCGCCCCGCGGGCCACAGCTCGGCCATGAACATCGGCTTCGGCGCTCCCATCGCCTTTTCGATCCGCTTGAGCCTGATCGGGGGCGGCACGCTCGCCATCACCGACTCGGTCGGGGCGAAGACCATCGCCCCGTGCGTGCGCAGCCGCGCCACCGCCGCCTCGGCCGGCCCACCCACTTCCATCCGCTGGATCACCACCGGCGTCCCCTTGGCCACGCGCTGGTCGGCGTGGAACGGGTCCATCCCCGTCGCGTCGACGACCGCGACGGTGCAGTCCTGCCGCGTGAACCGCTCCGGCCACTGGACGACGCTGATGTACGCGTACTCGGGCATGATCTTGAAGGATACCGAACAATCCGCCGCCGCCCAGCTTTTTCTGGGCTTCTTGCGGGTTCTTACGATTCCCCCGATGCCCCTTTCGCCCGCCGAGCGTGACCGCGCGATCGTCGAGACCCTCGTCTCGGCGTACCTCCAGGGGGTCTTCCCCATGGGCGACCCCGACACCGGCGAGCTGGCGTGGTATCAACCCCCCACGCGCGCACGCATCAGCCTCCAGCCGGGCGGCTTCCACGTCTCGCGCTCACTCCGCCGCCGGCTACGACAAAGACGCTTCCGCCTCACCACCGACGCCGACTTCGCCGGTGTCATCCGCGGCTGCGCCGCCCCCCACTCCCCCCATTCCCCGTTGTTCCATGCACGGAACAGGTCGTGGATCGACGAGCGCCTCATCGCGGCGTACACCACGCTGCACCGCGCCGGATTCGCCCACTCCATCGAGGCGTGGCTCGACGCCGCCGACGGCTCGGCGACGCTCGTCGGCGGGATCTACGGCGTGCACATCGGCTCGGCCTTCTTCGCCGAGAGCAAATTCTGTCGCCCCGAACTCGGCGGCACCGACGCCTCAAAGGTCTGCCTGGCGGCGCTGGTGGGGCACCTGCAACGCCGCGGGTTCGCGATGCTCGACGTGCAGTTCACCAACCCCCACCTCGAGCAGTTCGGCGTGGACGAGCAGCCGCTGGAGAAGTTTCTTGCCGACCTTGAAGCAGCCGCGAGGACGCCGGCGGCGTGGGAACCGTTCGAGGCGATGCCGCCAAGCTGACGTGAATGTCCCTATCGCTTTTCTACGAGACGCAAAGCGTGAGCGAGCGTCTTCCTCTTCGCGAGCGCACCTCTACCCCGTGCGCCGGCCCTCGCTGGCGCTTCGGGCTCGTTTGACCCGGAACCCGGGCCCCGGAACCCGGAACCCGATTCGCCGCATATTCTTCGCCCATGTTTGAAGGACTCAAAGCCGCCGGTGCCCTTGCGGGGCTGATGAAGAACAAGGCCGCCCTGCAAGCCGCGGGTGAGCGGGTGCAGGCGCGTCTGGCCGAGCTGCGGGCCGCCGGCTCGGCCGGGGGCGGGGCCGTCCGCGTCACCGTCGACGGCAAGATGCACGTCGTCGAGGTCAAGCTCGAACAGGCCCTCGTCTCGCACCTGGGCGCCGATGCGGCGAGCAAGCAGATGGCCGAGTCGCTCATCGCCGAGGCGTTCAACGACGCCGTCAAGCAGGCGCAGATGATGGCCCAGCGCGAGATCTCCAAAGAAGCCGACGCGCTCGGCCTGGGCGACATGCCCGGCCTCGAACGGATGCTCGGGTGACGACATCAACTTGATGCTCTCATACGAGACGCGAGCGCCCCCCGAGCGAGCGTGTAAACCGATACAGCATGAACGCGTCGCCGCGACCATCTCCGCAGCAACCCGTGCGGGTCTATCCGACAAGGAACGACCCTCGCATCGAGATCGTCGACCCGCCGGGTGATTGGCCGGCTCAACGCGCGTCGCTCGCCGCCGAGACCGAGCGGGTCTGGCTCGACGAGTGCCGCGCCAACCCGGGTCTGTACGACGGGTCGATCCTCGGCGTGGTTTCGCTCGACGCGCAGCGCGGCCTCGTCACCTGTTGCCGCGATTCGTACAAGCACCTCGTCGCTGCACAACACGGCTTGCCCACCAACGCACGCTCGCTCGGCGTGAAGGGCGTGCTCATCGCCCGCAACGAGCACGGCGTCGACCGCGTGCTGGTCGGCACACGCGGGCCGAATGTTCGCATGTACCCCCGCCTCGACGAGTTCGCCCCCGCCGGCGGCGTCAGACCGCCGCAGAATGCCGGGACTCGCTCGATGAACGTCCATGATCTGCATGCCGAACTGCTCAACGAAGCTCAAGAAGAACTCGCCGGCACTGGGATTGATGTCGCCGCACTCGTCAACCGACCCGCGCACGTGCTCGGCCTGTGCGAAGACGACACCGCCCAGAGCCTCGACGTCGTGATCCGCGTTAGCGTCGCACCCGAGTCGCACCGACCAAGCCTCGGGGCATCTCCCGCGGCCGATACGCTGCCGACGTGGGAATACGCAAATACACGGTGGCTGCCGCTGACAGACCTGATCCGTGATCTTGAGCGCTCACCGGAGCGGTATTCGCCGCCGACAAGAATCATCGCGACCGGGCTGCTCTCGTACGAGACGCGAGTGTGAGCGAGCGTGTTTGAACCGTTGACAACATGCACGCTCGCTTACGCTCGCGTCTCGTAAGAACGACTCAACGTGTTTTTGTTCCTACTCGCTCTCCACCGGCGGGATCTTGATCGTCGCGCCGATCGGCGGCCGGTCCGGGTCGGTAATCACATCCCGATTCGCTTCGACAATGCGCGTGTACAAGTACCCCTTGCCGTAGTACGCCTTGGCCAGGTCCCACAGCGTGTCGTCGCGGGTGATGACGTGCTCGATGTACGCCGGCTTGCCCACGGCTTTGGGCTTGTCTTTCTCGGCGTCCCCGTCGCCGGCCGTCGCGGGGGGCTGGGG
>CAZZDW010000031.1:0-35434 GCA_964652945.1 uncultured Phycisphaeraceae bacterium | reverse complement strand
GGGGGGGGGGGGGGGGGGGGGGGGGGGGGGGGGGGGGGGGGGGGGGGGGGCCGGCCCCCCGTGGCGGAGTGGGCATGTCCAGCGGGCGCGACATGAACGAGTGGTCGGACGCGGAGGGGCACGTCGAGCGTGCGCACGAGGCGTTCGAGGCGGGGCGGTGGGAGGAGGCCGAGTCCGAGCTGCGCCGGGCTCTGGCGATCAATCCGTACCGGGCCGAGTGGCACTTTAACCTGGGGCTGACGCTCGAGGCGGCCGGTCGGTTCGACGACGCCTTCTCGGCCTTCAAGGACGCGCACGAGCTGGAGGACGACGACCCGCAGGTGCTCATGGCGATGGGGCTCAACCTGCTGCGTGTGGACAAGGCCCGCGAGGCGCTGGCGTTCTTTGAGAAGGTGTCGAAGCTCGACAACGAGTACATGCCGGGGCTGGTGTACCGGATCGAGGCGCACGCCCGCCTCGGCGAGCACGAGCAGGCCGAGGTGGTGTATTACCTCGCCCAGCAGATCAACCCCGACGACGCGGGGCTGTATGCGGCGATGGCCGACTCGCTCCTGTCGCGGGGGCTGTACGACCGTGCGGTGTGGTGCCTGCGCGAGGCGGCGCACCATGACCCGCGCCTGCCGCGTGTGCACGCGCGGCTGGCGGAGGCGTACGCCGCGACGGGCCGGCTCGAGCGGGCGCGGCAGCTCTACCTGAAAGAACTCCGCCAGGCGCCGGGCGACCTCGACACGCTCCTCGACCTCGGGTGCCTGCTGGTCGAGATGAACCGGCTGCAGGACGCGTCGGAGAAGTTCCGGCGCGTGCTGGAGATGGAGCCGGACAACCCGCACGCGCACTTTTACCTCGGCGAGCTGGCCGAGAAGCAGGGGCTTGCCGAGCAGGCGGCGGACCAGTACCGCATCGTGCTGCGGCTGGAGCCCGACTACGGCTCGGCGCGGCGGCGGCTGGCGATGCTGCTGGTGCGGCGCAACCAGGAGGGCGACGCGGCCGCGGCTCGCGACCTGCTCAACGAGGAGTTCGCGGCCTTCCGCGCCGACCCCGCGGCGATCACGCCGGAGGACCTCGACGACCTGGGCCGGGCGCTCTTGGACGCCAAGCTGCCGGCCGAGGCGCGGCTGGTATTCGAACGCCTGCTCAAAGAACGGCCCAACAACGCGATGGCGCTGCACCACCTCGGCGTTGCGTGCTATCAGTCGGGCGATCGGGCGCGGGGCGTGGAGGCGAGCCGTGAGGCGGTGCGGCATGATCCGCGGCTGGTGCCGGCGATGCACAACCTCGCCGTCGCGTCGCTGCACGACCGGCAGTGGCGAAGGGCGCGGTACTGGGTGCGTGAGGCGCTGGCCGTCGACCCGGATGACGCGTCGCTGCGGCGGTTACGCCTGCGGCTGCGCCTGCAGAACGCGGCCGAATCGCTCGTCGAGCTGGTGCGCGTGGTGACGCGGAGAAGGCTGTGACACTGAGATCACTCGGCAGCCAGAGGAGTTCTGCATGGGACTCGACAGCGTCGAACTCGTGATGGACGTCGAAGACCGTTTCGGCATCCGGCTCGCTGACCACGAATGTTCACGTGTACGGACGGTGGCCGACCTGGCGGCCCTCGTGATCGCCAGGCTGCCGCGCGGCACGGAGGTGTGCCCGTCGGCGCAGGCGTTTTATCGAGTGCGGCGGTTGCTGTTATGGCACAAACCGCTCGCTCGATCGGCGATTCGGCCGAGCACGCGGCTTGAGGAAGCCGGGCTGGCGGACGATCGGGATCTCTGGGCGCGGCTTCGGAAAGCGGAACCAGCGATGCCTTTGCGCGTGCTGCCGCGGTGGGCGGAGACAACCGCGTCCTCGTTGATGCTTGGCTCGGTTGTGCTCGTTGCGGCGATCTTTGTCGTGTTCGCTTCGTTTGTTGATTTTATGACTGCTGTATCGTTCACGATCGTGACGGTGTTCGTCGTTATTCCGGTACACCTGTGGATCGTCAACCCTATTTTGAACCGGTTTTCGGTTGTGCCGGCCCATATCGCCACCGTGGGTGATCTGGCCAAGCGCGTCATGTCACCGGTGCTCCCTGGGGAAACCTCCGGCCAGCGGCTCATCGCGCAGCTCGACGTGCTGCGGACCGTGCGTGAGATCACGGCCGAGCAGGTCGGCAAGCCGCTCGACGAGATCCGGCCCGAGACGGATTTCGTCAAAGACCTCGGTTTTTAGACGGCGAGAACCCGTTGTTCCGACAAGAACGGCGCGCGGCCTTTCGAACTATGCCCGCTCACCCCCGTGCCGGCGTGAGCAGTTGCTCGGGGTTCTGCAGGAGCGCGATGATCTCGGCGAGGGCGAGGGCCGCCGTCGCGCCGTCGACGACGCGGTGGTCGCACGCCAGGCTCAGCGGCAACACGTTGCCCGCGAAGACCCCCGCCGCCCCCCCCTCCCCAAATCCGCCGACCGTCCGCACCACCGGGGCCGGACGCGCACGGCCGACCGCGATGATCGCGACCTCGGGGTAGTTAATCACCGGCGTCGCGAATCGCCCGGCGTGGCTGCCGACGTTGCTGATCGTGAACGTCGAGCCGACGAGCTTCTCACGCGGGATCGAGCGGTCGCGGGCCGACTTGGCGATCCCCGTGATCTCGCGGCCGATCTCCAGGACGCCCAGCGCGTCGCAATCGCGGATCACCGGCACCATCAGCCCGGTCTCGGTGTCGGTCGCAACGCCGAGGTGGACCGCGCGGTGCTGCACGATGCCGGCCTCGTAGTTGGCGTCAGTGGGTTTCTCGTCGACCGTCGCGTTGAGCGCGCGGAAACGCTCGTCGGTGAGCACGCGGCAGACGGCCGAGGCGACGAACGGCAGGAAGGAGACCTTCTCGCCGCTGGCCGCCGCGAGCTTTTTGCGGAGGCCGTCGAGGAGGCTGACGTCGGCCTCGTCCATGACGGTGAAGTGGACGGCCTGGTCGACGCTCTCGCGGAGGCGGCTGGCGATGGTGCGACGCACGCCGCGGAAGGGGATGCGCGTCGTCGCCTCGCCGGGTGCGAAGGACGAGACTTCACGGCGGGGGATGGAGGGCGAGGATGCGGCCGGGGCTTCGCGCAGCGAGGGCTGGAACGTGCCGCAGGAGCCGCCGCGTGAACCGGGCGTGGTTTCGGGGCGGGGCGACACGCCACGGCTCGCGCCGCCGCCGCTTCCCGTAGCCGCCGCACGGACGTCTTTCTCGGTCACGCGACCGGCCAGGCCCGTGCCGGCGACGGTGTTGATGTCGATGCCCAGGTCGCGGGCCAGCCGTCGGACGGCCGGGGTGGCGAGGGCCTTGCCGGGGGCGGCCGTCACGCCGCCGAGCGAGCCGCCCATCTGCCCGACGACCGTGCCGGCGTCCTCGCGCTCGGCCGAAGGTTCGGGGACTTCCTCGTCGTGGTGCGATGAGCCGTTCTGGCTGGGCTGCTTGGCGGCGGGCGTCGGCGACGCGGCTTGCTTGGCGGGCTTGGCCTCGACCGCCGGAGCGGCAGCGCCGCCGGCTCCCTCGTAGGAGACGAGCGGGTTGCCGACGTGGAGGATCTCGCCCTCCTTGCCGTGCAGCGCGGCGATGGTGCCGTCACGCGGCGAGGGGACCTCGACGAGGGCCTTGTCGGTCTCCATCTCCGCCAGGATGTCGTGCTCTTTGACGGTATCGCCCACGGCCACACGCCATTTGATCAGCTCGGCCTCGTGCACGCCTTCTCCAAGGTCCGGCAGGATGAAATCGTTCGGCGAAGCGGACTTTGCGTGAGCCATTCGGCGGTCTCCAGAAAAACGGGAACACAACGAGTCTGTACCAGCGAGGAAGGCCTGTTGGGATCGGCGAGGCGGCAAGCGTTGAGCGGTAGGGCGGCCGTCGGTCGGGGGGCGACGGGCGGAATCATATGCCGATTGTTGAAGATGGCGCGTTCTCGGCGGGGCACAATGTTGAGCAGAGGGTTTTAGGCCGTCAAACCTGGCGCTCTCATACGAGACGCGACCGTAAGGGAGCGTGTCTGGCTTTCCAGCCCTCTACACGCTCGCTCACGCTCGCGTCTCGTATGATCAATAGCCGGGACTTTTCAGCAAACCCGGTCTACCCCATCCTCTGCCTTGACGCCCTCGTCCGCATCAAGCTGACGGCTTTCCGCGACAAAGACCGCGTCCACCTCCGCGATCTCATCGAAGTCGGACTCGTCGACGACTCATGGCTGAAAAAGCTGCCGGCCCCGTTGAGTGAACGGCTCAAAGAGCTGCTGGAGACGCCGGGAGGCTAAGTTCGCAGCGAGGTCAGACACTTGTTCTAACGTTCTCGCTGCACTCGGATCGCGAGCCCGGCCACGATCACCAGCAGGATCACGCCGAGCACGGCCCACAACACGGTCTGCGTCGGCGACGACGAAGGAGCGGCCGGCACAGACTGAACCCCTTCGGGGATCGCGTGCCCGCCGAACTGCGCGAGCGTCGATGAGAGCCATGCGTTCATCGAGCCACCCTCTGTTCAACTCGGCGGCTTGTCAGGCCGAGCAGGCTTTGCTTTGGGCGAGCTGGCGAGTTTCTTCACGGCGAAGACGATGACGATCGCCACAACGCAGATCGCCAGCGCCTTGCCCGTGCGATCCGCGATCATCTCCTCCGGTGTGGGCGGCGTCGGGGGAGGATCGGCGGTCATGTAGGCGAGCAGGTGAAGCATGGCTCAATACCCAAGGCACTGCTGCACGGCCTCGGCGACGCGCTTGGCGTCGGGGAGGTACTCGAGCTCGAGCTTGTAGTAGGGCATGACGGTGTCGTAGCCGCAGACGCGCTGGACGGGGGCTTCGAGGCTCAGGAAGCATTTTTCCTGGATCGTCGTGGCGACCTCGGCGCCGAAGCCGCAGGTCTTGGGGGCCTCGTGGACGATCACGCACCGGCCGGTCTTCTCGACGCTCTGGCACACCAGCTCGGCGTCCCACGGGTAGATCGAACGCAGGTCGATCAGCTCGACGCTCACGTCCTCCGGCAGCTCGTCGAGCGCCTCCAGACACTGGAAGACCATCGCGCCCCACGTCACCAGCGTCAGGTCCGTCCCCTCGCTGACGACCTTGCCCTCGCCGATCTTGATCGTGTACTCCTCGTCCGGCACCTCTTCGCGGAAGGAGCGGTACACGCGCTTGGGCTCAAAGAAGACGACCGGGTCGGGGTCGCGGATCGCCGAGAGGAGCAGCCCCTTGGCGTCGTACGGCGTCGACGGCATGACGACCTTGAGGCCAGGGTGGTGGGCGTAGATGGCTTCGGGTGAGTCGGAGTGGAGCTCGGGGGCGTGGATGCCGCCGCCGACGGGGACGCGGACGGTCATCGGCACGGTGACCGCGCCGCGCGAGCGTGTGCGGTAGCGTGCGGCATGGTTGACGAGCTGGTCGTACGCCGGGCCGAGGAACCCTTCGAACTGGATCTCGGGGATGGGGCGCATGCCGCCGATCGCCAGGCCGACGGCCGAGCCCATGATGCCCGACTCAGCGAGCGGCGTGTCGACGACGCGCTCGGCGCCGAACTTTTCCTGGAGGCCCTCGGTGACGCGGAAGACGCCGCCGTTTTTGCCGACGTCCTCGCCGAGCAGGACGATGCGGTCGTCACGCTCCATCTCTTGGGCGAGGGTCGTGTTGATGGACTGGACAAGGGTCAGATTTGCCATGGGAAATTTCCAAAGGGCTCAATGGCCAAAGGGCCAAATTCAAACCAGCGAGTGTGACGGATACGTGGAGCCGGATGCAATGCGTTTTTAGCGATGCCTGCACGACTATTTCGCAAGTCCCACCTGCGGCTGCTGCCCGAGGCTGTGCGTCTTGCGGGTCCGCTTCTGCGTCTCCAGCTCGGCCGGCAGCTCGCCGGCGAAGGTGTAGTCGAAGATGTCTTCGAACGCCGGCGGCTCGATTCCCTCGGCACGCTTGACCACGTCCTGCACGATCGCCTTGGCCTTCTCCTCGTGGGCGGCCTGCTGCTCGTCGCTCCACAGCCCCTTGGCCGTCAGGTACTTCCGCGTGCGGATCATCGGGTCCTTGGCCTTCCACGACTCGACCTCGGCCTCGTCGCGGTACCGCCGGGCGTCGTCGGCCGTGGTGTGGTCGCCGAGTCGGTACGTCAGGGCCTCGATGAACGTGACCCCGCCGCCGCCGCGGGCCCGATTCAGCGCGTCGCGGCTGGCCTTGTACACGGCGAACAAATCGTTGCCGTCCACCTGGATCGACGGCGCGCCGTACGCGATCGCCTTCTGCGCGACCGTCTCCGAAGCCATCTGGATCTCACGCGGCACGCTGATCGCCCACTGATTGTTCTGGCAGAAGAACACGCACGGCACGTTCATCACCGTCGCAAAGTTCATCGCCTCATGAAAATCCCCCTCGCTGGTCGCGCCGTCGCCGAAGTAGGTGATGACGCACGCCTGCTCCTTGCGGATCTTGGACGCCCAGGCGATGCCGGTGGCGTGGAGCATCTGCGTGCCGATGGGGATGGAGATGGGCGTGATGTTGACGCCGTCGGGGATCTGGTTGCCGCGTTCGTCGCCCATCCAGTGGAGGAGGATCTTCTCCATGGGCAGGCCGTGGAGGAAGAGGGCCGCGTTCTCGCGGTAGCAGGGGACGAGCCAGTCGACGCCCTTTTTGGCGGCGAAGCCCGAGCCGAGGGCCGCGGCCTCCTGGCCCTTGTTCTGCGGGTACGTGCCCATGCGGCCGGAGCGCTGCAGCTTGAAGGCGATCTCGTCGAGCTGGCGGCAGGTGATCATCTGCTCGTAGAGGAACACGACCTGCTCGTCGGAGAGGATCGTGTCCGAGCCGAGGCCGCCGGCCTGCTTGACGAGTTTTTCGTCCAGCACGCCGTTCTCGTCGAGGATCTGAAGGTAATCGATCTGCGCGGTAAAGACGGTCTTCTGTGGCATTTTTCTTATCCTCGCGGGAGCGGAGTGGTCTTTAGGTCTCGAACAGTTTGGTCAGGTCGAGTTTAGACGAGGCGGGCGCGGAATATCCGAGAACGCGGAGGTGCGGAGGCGAGCGGAGTACAAACTATTTTAAACGTAGAGGACGCAGATGAGTTTCAAATACGGTCGTTGCCTGTTCTCCGCATATCTCTGCGCCCTCCGCCTTACTCCGCTTCTCCGCGTTCTCATACAAAGCCCATTTTACGAGCGGACTTCGACCAGTTCGTCGGCGTGTTTGTCGTCGCCGCGTCCGCCCGGGAACTGCTTGATCCCGTCCTGTTTGTTCACGCGGCCGGTGCCCTTGGCGACGGGCGACTTTTCGGGGATGACAAACTGGCTGTTGGGGAGCGAATCGGTGTATTTGAGCGCCGCGTCGGCCGCGCTGAGCATGGTGTCGTCGGCGTTCTCGTACAGGCTCTGGATCCGCTGGCGGATCTCCAGCTCGGCGATGTCGAAGAAGTGCAGAGCCGCGGCCTTGTCGCGCTGGAACTCCAGGTCACCTGCGCCCCCCCCGGCATCTTTGCCGCCGCCCGCACCCCCGGCCCGCGCCCGCATGTCGGCGTCGAGCTTGGCGAGCGTGCACGCCCAGGCGTGCAGGTAGATCGCGATGTCGCCGACGCGGGCCTGGACGGACTGCCGCTCGAGGATCTTGGCGTCGAACTTCTTGCTCATCGCCTTGAACTGGTAGCTCAGCTCGCGCGTCCACCGCGCCAGCCGCTCGGCGTGCGGCATCAGCTCGAAGAGCACCTTGCTCACCCGCGGCGCCGGGCGGCGGATGCCCAGGAAGACCTCCAGCCCCAGCGGGGCGGCGACCTTCATCAGCTTCATGTTCGTCGCCGACTTGAGCGCCTTGGAGAAGAACGAGCCCAGCGACTCGCCCTCGTCGCGCATCAGCGCGTTCTTGACGCCCAGCATCTGCTCGGCGAGCTGCTTGCCGCCGTAGGCGAAGATGTAGCACTGCATGATCTCGTTGGCGCCCTCGACGATGAGGTTGATCCGCGAGTCGCGGAAGATGCGCTCGATCTCGTTCTCGGTCATGTACGACTCGCCGCCCATGATCTGCACGGCGTCGTTGACCACGCGCCAGCCCATCTCGCTGACGAACGTCTTGCACAGCGCCGTCTCGACCTGATGGTCGACCTCGTGCCGGTCGAGCATGCCGGTGGTGATATAGAGCACCGAGTCCATCGCGTAGCATAACGCGGCCATGTTGGCGATCCGCCCGCGCACAAGCTCCTTCTCGGCCAGCGGTGCGCCGAACTGGTAGCGGGTCTGCGCCCATTTGACGCTTTGGTCCATCGCGCGCCTCGCCCCGCCGAGCATGCCGGCCGAGAGCGTGCACCGCCCGTAGTTGAGGCACGACAGCGCGATCTGCAACCCCCGGCCCTCTTTACCCAGCAGGTTGGCCTTGGGGACGCGGACGTTGGTGAACTTGATGCGCGCCTGCCACGTGCCGCGGATGCCGCACTTGGAGCGGTTCTTCTGGAAGATGTCGACGCCCGGCATGTCCGGGTGACAGACGATCGCGGAGATCTTGCCCTTCCCATCAGGCGTTTTTTCGCGCGCCATGACGGTGAACAGGCCGGAGATCGCGCCGGAGGTGGCCCATTTCTTCTCGCCGTTGATGATGTAGAACTCGCCGTCTTCGGTCTTGGTGAAGTTGGTCTCCTGCCCGCCGGCGTCGCAGCCGACGTTGGGCTCGGAGAGACAGAACGCGCTCAGCCAATCCTTGGCGAGGTGGGGCAGCCAGCGTTTCTTCTGCTCGTCGCTGCCGTAGAGCATGACGGCCTTGCAGCCGATCGACTGGTGCGCCGAGACCATGACGGCCGTCGAGCCGCAGGACTGGCCGATGCGCTCCAGCACGCGGTTGTACGACGTGATGCCCAGGCCCAGGCCGCCGTATTCCTTGCCGATGGTCATGCCGAGCACGCCCAGGTCAAAGAGCCGGTCGATCACCCAACGCGGTATCTCCTGGTTCTGGTCGATCTCGATCGCGGGGTGCTCGGTGCGCAGGTACTCGTCGAGGCGGGCCAGCAACTGGTCGCACTCGGCCTGCTCGCGGGCGTCGGTCTGGGGATAGGGGAAGTAAAACTCTTCCTTGATCCGGCCCCAGAAGAAGTTTTTGACCGGGCCCATCGTGGCCGGCTCGGCGCCCAGCCACTCCTCCGCCTCGGCGATGAGCTTGCGGTCGGCTTCAGAGATCCCCTTGAGCGATTTCAGATCGGCCATGCAGTCGGCTCCTTCACGATGTGCTGCGGAGTGTCATCCCGCGGTGTTGCCCGACGTCGTGCCGCTTCCAGCACAAAGACCGACCACCAGGGGGTGGCAAGAGAGCAACGCGGGGGCTCGGGCTGTACTTTAGGCGGGATGTGAGCCGGGGCGTGTCGCCCCGGCGAAGTAAACAGTGAACAGCGAGCAGTGAACAGAAGACAAAGAACAACCGTCCAAGCCCGGTGAACGGGAACCCGTTCACTGCTTCCCGTTCACTTGGGTTTTCCTGACTTCTCAAAGAACCCCTTGATCGCCGCCCTGCCCTCCGGCGTCGAGCGCAGGCGGACCAGCTCGCGCCGCTCGACGTCGAGGGCCGCCTGCCACCCCCTCCCCTGCTCGATCCCCGCACGCACGGCTTCAATGACCGCTTGAGC
Source organism: uncultured Phycisphaeraceae bacterium (assembly GCA_964652945.1). GTDB lineage: Bacteria > Planctomycetota > Phycisphaerae > Phycisphaerales > UBA1924 > CAZZDW01. Next base: position 25,869 of record CAZZDW010000031.1, on the reverse strand, counting down.
TGAACCGGTCCGCGGCACGGGCAGGTCCCGCTCGATCTTCGGAAGCGCCGTCGCCACCGCGACCTTGCACTGGTCGCGCCCGATCCACCGGCCCGGCTCGCCGCCGCGTGCCGTCGCGCCGGCCTCGCGCTGCTCGAGGATCCACCGCCGGCACGTCTCCAGCAGCGCCCCCGCCTCCGGCGACTCGGCGACGCGGTCAAAGAGCCCCGCCGTTTTGGCCTCGTCGAAGTTCATCGGCTGCCCGAAGGCCGTCCGGCGGATCGCCTCGGCCGGGTCCATGCGGGCCGGCAGGAGGTTGGTCCCGCCCCAGCCGGGGCAGATCGCAAGCCCCGCCTCGGGCAACCCCACCGGGTACGGCCGTCCCGGTTGCCCGTCTTTTTCGGGTGGGGGGGCGGCGATGAGCCCGTCGCAGTGCATCGCCAGCTCGAGCCCGCCGCCGAGGGCCGCGCCGTTGATCGCCGCCGCCGTCGGATACGGCAGCGCACACAACATCCCGAAGACCCGCTGCCCATACGCCAGGTACGCATCAAGCCCGGCGTCATCGAGACCCGCCGAGCCGTCCCGCGGGTCCTGGATCGACTTGAGGTCCGCCCCCGCCACGAAGACCCGCGAGGCCGACGCCAGGATCAGCCCCGTCAGATCATCCGGCAGCGATTGCAGCGTGGCCTCGATGCGCTCGATGAGCGGCTTGTCGAGCACCACCACCGGCGAGCCGGGTTGTTCGAGTTTGAAGAGCCCCACGCCGTCGTCGAGTCGCTCGACGGCAAAGGGCACGGCGGACGTCGTCTCGTGATTCGATGTGACCATTGCCGCCAGTATACGACCGCCGGCCGGCGTGATCACCAGGATCGCGATGCCTTTGGTGGCACCGATCTCCAGATCGGTGCGTGGACGCACCTCCATAGGTTTGCGCCCCGGTCTGGAGACCGGGGCCACCATCAACCGCTTACTCCGCGTCGACGTCGTGCCCGGAGACGTCCAGACCCTTCAGCCCGTTGCGCGTCCACTGGTAGCGAGCCACGACCTGCTCGCTCCGCTGCCCGTTCTGCGTCGGCGGCTCCGGGATGATCGACGTGTTCGGCTCGTAGGTGATCTCGAACCCGCCCGTCTTGCCCGGGTTGTTCGGGTCGCTCCCCAGCAGCGTGTCCCGCGTGCGGATGTCCCGCACCGACGAGTCCCAGAACAGCAGCGGCTGCGACACCTGCTCGTACGCGTAGTACATCTGCTCCTTCTGATGCCGCCCGATCAGGTCCATCATCGACACCTTCTGCGACGGCAGCGCGATCTCGGTGAACTTCCTTCCGCCCAGCGGCTGCCCGCCGGGCCACACCGTCAGATGGTTCATCGCGGGCGCGGCCGTGTTCTGCCCGTTCTGCCGCGTGTCCGCCGAATAGGCGCACGAGACGGTCAGGTACGACGAGGAGATCGCGAACTTCCACTGCGGGTCGAAGTCGTTGACCTGCTCGCCGCGGAAGATCGCCCGCTGCCGGTCGACGCGGTAGGTGTCCTCCGGGCAGACGACCATCGGCTCGGGCAGCCGCTGGCCGAGGTAGTCGTTCATCGGCAGATGGTTGTAAAGCGCGTGCGGCAGCAACTCTTTAGGCGGCACGAGCTTGTCGCGCCCCATCAGCCTGCGGGCGATGGAGGTCATTTGAAACTCGGCCATCTTCGCATAACCGCTGCCGCCTTGCTCGGTGGTGATGAATGACTGGCCAGCTTCCGGCGGCATGTAGCGCACCCCCGGCTTCCAGCTGTACGTGCAGATCGCGTTGCGGAAGTCCTGCGAGTACGTCGCGTAGCCGACGGCGAACTGGTGCAGGTTCGACGTGCAGACCGTCTTGCGGGCCGCGCGGCGGGCCTCGCCCAGCGCCGGCAGCAAAATGCTGATCAAGAGCGCGATGATCGCGATCACCACCAGCAGCTCGATGAGCGTGAAGCCCCTGGTCTTCGGCGTGGATGAGTCCGTTCTTTTCGGCATGAACAGTATCTCCGGGAAAATCGAAACTCCCCCGTGTCCTTTCGGGCACGGGGGAATGAAGAGGAGGAATCAGCAGCCCGCCAGCCAGGCCGTCAGGAAGTCGAAGATGTCCTGGACCGTGACCCCGTTCACGTGGTTGAAGTCGGCCGAGCTGTTCCCGGCGAGCCACGCGGTGAGGAAGTCGAAGATGTCCTGGACGGTCACCCCGTTGACGCCGTTGAAGTCGGCGCCGCACGCGGGGACGATCGTGCCCGTGTAGTTGAAGGTGAGGTCGGTGTCACCGCCGCCGGGGCTGCCGTAGGCGGCCACCAGGACGTAGTACGTCGTGTTGGCGTTGAGGCCCGTGGTGATGTCGAAGTGGTTGGTGATGAAGAAGCCGTCGGTGGGGTTGTCGCAGGCGACCTCGCTGAGCGAGCCGCACGAACCCGTATACACCACGCCCAGCGGCGAGTAGTTGGGGTTGCCGCCGCCGTCGAAGGGGTGCTCGCCGTGCAGGGTGAGCGTCCCGGCGGCGCCGGTCTTGAACTTGAACCACACGCCGTTGTTGCGGCTGGAGCCGAAGCCGCCGCACGAAGCGCTCGCCGTATCGGCGTCGGCGACGATGTTGGTGAACGACAGGTTCGCCGAGCTGGACTCGATCGCCTGGGCCCCGCTGCAGTGGTCGTTGGCCGGCGGGTTCACCGTCTCCAGGTGCACGGCCAGCGTGGTGGCGTAACGGACCGGCGTGATGTTCCCGGATTTGTCCTGTCCGACGCTGGCGAGGATGTGGTAGGTGGTGCCGCCGGTGAGCGCGATCGGCGGCGCGCCGCCCGGGCCGAAGAGATCCGGGCACGCGACCTGCGTGAGCGAGCCGCACGAGCCGGAGAAAACGACGATCCGGCCGGAACGCTGATCGTCCGAACAGGTCGCGGAGGCGACAAGGTAGGTGTTCGACGAGGGGGTGAAGGTGTACCAGATGCCGCTGTAGGCGGGTTCGGGGTCGCCGAAGGGCGAGACGCAGATGTCCTGGTCGTCGTCCGCCAGCGTGATGTCGGTGACGTCGTTGAAGGGCGTTGCGCCGACCGCCTCGGCCGTCGCGCACGTGTCGTTGCTCACCGCGGGCGGCGGGGGCAGCGGGCCGGTCGCCGTCAGGTCGTACGTGCCCTGGCCCGAGCCGTCGAGCGCCGTGCGGACGATGACGGTCTCGCCGGCGTTGAGGTAGAGGGAGACGGCCGTCTGCGACGGATCGGTGACGAGCGTGTCGCCAAGGATCGAGCAGATCCGCTCGGGCCCTCCGCACGAGTCGTAGAGCGTGATCGTCGGGCGGTTGCCCTCGGTCGGGCCGGTTTCGAAGCGGTAGTACCCGGCCGTCGACGACGTGAAGGTGTACCACTTCGGATAGATGTCGGGGAAGCCCGTGCAGGAGCTGGGCGCGCTGGTCGCGGCGTCGGAGTTGTCGACCGTCACGGTCGAGCCCGCCGTCAGCGGCAGCGGGTTCTCGCACGCCGTGCCCGGCCCGGCGACGCCGGCCGTCTGCGTCTGCAGGACGAACGCGTCCTGCCCGCCGCCGTTGGCGGCGATACGGATCAGGACCGTCTGGCCCGGGTCGATGCCGACGGTGAAGCCGGCGGACATGGGCACGGTGAAGGCGCTGTAGCTGACGCACGACTGCTCGCTGCCGCAGGCGTCGTAGACGCTCAGCGTGGCCTGCCCGCCGAACGAGCCGCTGAGGATGGTGAACTTGTAGTTGGTGGTGGACGACGCGTTGGAAGTGAAGGAGTACCACACGTCGAAGACGTCGTCGAAGCCGCACGACGACGCGGTGCCGATGGTGGCGTTGACGGTGCTGCCGCCGAAGAAGCTGTCGGCGGTGATGACCTCGGCGTCCTCGCACAGGTCGTTGGCCGGCACGGGCGTCTCGACGCCCTCGATGACGTAGATGTTGTAGTTGCCGCGCCCGGTGAAATCGGGCGTCTTGGCCCCGGCCAGGCGGATGTAGTACGTCTGCCCGCCGTTCATCGGCGCGCCGGTGATGTACGCCGAGAACGTGTCGAAGGGGTCGCCGCAGCCGGCCTGCGAGCCGCTGTCGTTGCAGGTGATCATGTTGCCGGTCGAGACGGGGCAGCCGGAGTGGACGGACAGCACGGAATCGAACTCGGTGCCGCACGCGCCGATGTCGTAGAAGCCGGTGGTGCTGGGCGTGAAGGCGAAGAAGACGTCGGCCCCGGTGTCGAACCCGTCGGCCAGGCTGCTGCACGCGTTGGCGTCGTTGACGACCAGCGTGTCGGTCGCGGTCGCCGAGTTGCCCGAGTAGGGGACGTTGAGCGAGAGGGGGATCGCGCCGGCGCACTCGTCATTGACGGGCGGCGGGGTCACGCTCGCCGTGATGGTGAACGTCTGGTCGACGCTCGAGCCCACGCGGAGGCTGATGAGTTCGCCGCTGCCGAAGAGCGACGACACGTCGACGACGGGCCCCTGCCCGCTCGAGCCCTGGTCGCAGCCGTTCACGGAATAAAACGATGGATCGCAGCCGAAGATGCCCAGCGCGGCCAGCGAGAGCGCGCTGTTGTCCGAACCCGTCACCGTGAAGCGGTACACCCCCGGCTCGGGCGTTGTGAAGGTGTACCACACCTCCGGCGTATCGCTGGTGCAGGTCTCGGTCGTCGTGGGAAACGACGTCGTTGCGCCGGCCGTGGTCCCCGCGACCGGCGTGTTGAGGGAAAGGGCGATCGCGCCTTCGCAATCGTCGTTGACCGGCGGCGTGCCGCCCTGGGCCACACTGAGCAAGGCCAGGGTCGTAACCCCCGCCGCCATAAACAGCCTTCGTACGGATCGTCTGGACATGGTTTTCTTCCTCTGTTAGCAGAATGCCCTCTCCAGAGGGCCGCTCCGCGGGTTGAGAACGCCGCCAAATCGAGGTCCCTTTTTTCCATCTTCAGAACAAAGATGCCCCGATTCCTACACCCAGTGTAGCATTGAGTGTATACTGTACAAGGATTTTCGGCAGAAAAAGTGAGTTGGTTGCGGCTGGTGCCGCGTTGTCGGGGGAGAAGGGCAGGTTGTGTTGATTAGCCGCTATGCTGTGCCCGTGAGTGTCATCAGCGAGCAGCGTGGTTGGGGCCGGGCCGTGGTGCCCATGAACCCGGCGGAGCAGACGCAGGCCACGCAGGTCGGCCAACGTTTGGCCGCGGACTTCCGTCCTTTATACGAAGCCCTGCCGCCTTCTGCTCGCTCGGGGTTGGGCCTTGCCCGATATCTGGGGATCGACCGGGGGACATCCACCCGCTTTGTGGGTGTTTTCGCCAAGCCGATCGACCCGATGGACGTGCTCCGGCAGTTTCCGGGGCCGCGGGGGCTCCGCCAGCTTCTGGACGCGATGCGGGAGCGGGATTTTCCCCGAGCCGCACTCGTCGCGGCCGGTTCCACCGTCGAGCGGTTCGAACGCCTCCTCCAGGACTTCGGCGGCAGCCAGACCAAGCTCGTCGAACGCATCACCGCGACCCGCGCCAGCAACATCGCCGACGACCCCGAGGCGTATGAACGCCTGCTCATGGAGCGGCGGCGTGGGCTGTATGAGTCGGCCGCCGAAGCGCACGGGCAGCAGGCCGACCTCCTGGTCTACGCGCACGCCTTTCAACCGACTGCCGGGCAGACCGAGCTGATGGACCACGCGATCCTCCGCACGGCCTTCGGTTACCGGGCCCGTCCCGATTCACCGCCGTACGCGATCCGCAGCTACGGCCGAAACGACGGCCCCGGCACGCTCCCCACCGGCAACCCCGGCGATCTGGCGTATCACGGGATCGACGAGGAGCCCGCCGAGGTCGACGGTGTGCCCGGGGTCACCATCTTCCGCGAGTTTACCAGCGACCCCGTGCCCCTCGTCTCGCCCCGCGGCATCGGGCGTCAGGGCGTGCTCCTGGTCGACGCCGAGCAGGCCAACAACGCCAAGGGGATCGACCTGGCGATCGGCCAGCACATGCTCGGCAACTGGCGGCTGCCGATCTACGACACCCCGCCGCGCCACGACGTGAGCATCTTCCTGGCGATCCCGTGCCGGCGGCTGGTCTTCGAGACCTACCTGCACCGCTCGATGGCCCGCCAGTGCGTGCCGACGATGACGCTGTACCGCACGACGCCGGGCGTCTTCGCCGATCCGCTGAGCCGCTGGTACGACCAGTTGCCCTACCCGCCCACGCTGCAGATCCTTTCGTGCACGCAGACCATCCCGAGCAGCCGTTACTACCCGCGGCAGCCGGAGCTGGTCAGCAAGTTCTTCCAGCAGCTCCGCTGGCCGTTGAGCGAGTTTGTCGGCTACCGCGTGGAGGTCGAGTACCCGTACTGGACGGGCTTCTACTGCATGATGTTCGACTACGCGCAGCAGAAAGAGCTGGAGAAACAGGACGGCGGGCAGTAAGCCGCTCGTGCCGCGGGGTTGCCGTCGCGCCGGTGCTCCTATGATTGGGCCGAGTTTTCGTGTGCCCTTTCATCCAGCGGAGTCTGCGTGATGTCGAACCCCTCGTCTGCCCAGCCTGTGATCCTCGCCGCCAAGCGCACCCCGATCGGGCGTTTCCTCGGCGGCCTGTCGAAAGTTCCTTCGCCGATCCTGGGTTCGTACGCCGCCGCGGCGGTCCTCGACGCCGTCCCCGGCTCGCGCGAGCAGGTCGACGAGGCGATCTTCGGCTGCGTCCTGCAGGCCGGGCTCGGGCAGAACCCGGCGCGCCAGGCCGGGCTCAAGGCCGGGCTCCCCGAGACGCTCTCGGCCGTCACGATCAACAAGGTCTGCGGCTCGGGCCTCCAGGCCGTCATGCAGGCCGCCCAGTCGATCCGCGCCGGCGACAACCAGCTCGTCCTCGCGGGCGGCTTCGAGAACATGTCCGCCGCCCCGTACTTCGCGCGGATCCGCGACGGCGCGGGAGCTCCCAAGTTCGGCCCGACGACGTTCGAGGACCACATGCAGTACGACGGGCTGCGGTGCGCCTTTGAGTGCTGGGCGATGGGCAACGCCGCGGACCACATCGCCAAGAAGTACGAGATCAGCCGTGCGGAGCAGGACCGCTTCTCCGTGCAGTCGCATCTGCGTGCGGCCGAGGCGACCAAGAACGGCTACTTCAAGGACGAGATCGTCGCGCTCACCGGCGAGCAGTGCCTCGACAAGCGCTCGCCGGGCGTGAGCGCCGACGAGGGGATCCGCGCCGATTCGAACATCGAGGGGCTGGCCAAGCTCCGCGCGGTCTTCGAGAAGGACGGCACGGTGACGGCCGGCAACGCCTCGCAGATCTCCGACGGCGCGGCCGCGCTGCTGGTCGCCTCGATGAGCAAGGCCGAGCAGCTCGGCGTCAAGCCCCTGTGCCGCATCGTCGCGTCGCACACCTCGGGCGTTGCGCCCAAGGACATCTTCGCCGCCCCGATCACCGGCGTGCAGGGCGTGCTCGACAAGGCCAAGCTCAAGGTGAGCGACATCGACCTCTTCGAGATCAACGAGGCCTTCGCCGCTCAGGTGCTGTGCAACACCAAGGCGCTGAACGTCCCCGAGTCCAAGCTCAACGTCTGCGGCGGCGGCATCGCCCTGGGCCACCCCATCGGCGGCTCGGGCGCCCGCGTGCTCACGACGCTCGTCCACCAGCTCAAGCGCACCGGCGGCAAGCGCGGCCTCGCCGCCCTCTGCCTCGGCGGCGGCAACAGCGTCGCGATGGTCGTCGAAATCTGAGTTCCAGGTAGTCGGTTGCCGAGTTTTACCACAGAGACACAGAGGGCACAGAGATCACAGAGAAAGACATTGAGTGGGTTCTTTCCGACTCTGTGTCCTCTGTGAACTCTGTGTCTCTGTGGTAAAAACAAAGGGTGGAATAGATGACGACCGACGGCCACTGGATGCAGCTCGCCATCGACTGGGCCCGCAAGGGGCTGAGCGTCGGCCAGACTCCTTTCGGCGCGGTTGTTGTCCGGGGCGACGAGCTGGTCGCCGGGGCGCACAACCGCGTACGGCTGAGCACCGACCCGACGGCGCACGCCGAGGTCGAGTGCATCCGTGCGGCGGCCGCCAAGCTCAAGACGATCGACTTCTCCGCGTGCATGATGTACACGACGTGCGAGCCGTGCCCGATGTGCGCCGCGGCGATCCACTGGGCGGGATTCAAAGAAGTCGTCTACGGCGCGACGATCGCCGACGCCGACTCGGCAGGCTTCCGCGAGCTGCGCCTGCCGGCCGCCGAGCTGCTCTCACGCGGCAGCGCGACCACGATCCGCGACGGCGTCATGCCGAACGAGTGTGCGGCGCTCTTTCAAGAATGGAAAGACGCCGGCGGCGTGGCGTATTGACATGTGAAATGAGTGCCCACACCGCTCGCATACGAGACGCGAGCGTGTAGGACACCGGAAAGCGTGACACGCTCCCTTGGGGGGGCGGTCGCGTCCCGTATGAGCAGTAGACGATAATCGCTTATCCGTACTTCCCCGTCTTCTTATACGGTTTCACCGTCAACCCGAACCAGGCGCACCGCGGCACGGCGGCCAGCCACCGCCCCCAGAACGTGAGCCGTTCGCCCCAGCCGTCACGCTCGAGCTGGGCGGTGGTGGGGGCCTTCATGTCGATGTGGACGTTGAAACGTGCCGCACCGGGGAGCAGCGGCAGGTCGCCGCCCTGATCGAAGACCACCACCGCGTCGGCCCCGAGCGTCGCCGTCATCAGGGCCTTCTTGAGACGCGAGCGCCTGCTCCGGCCGTACACCACGGAGCCGGGCGGCAGGTCGCGCAGCTCCGCCGCGTCATGCCGAACGATGAACCGCCAACGCGGCTCGTGGTCCGGTGTGTTGTCCGCCGCGAGCGCTTCGCGCACGTGCGCGATAAGCTGCTCGCCCCACGCGATCGTCCCCGGCGGCGTGATCAGCAGCGCGACCTCACCCCCGCCCGGCCTGATCGCTCCGGCTTTTTTCAGCGCATCGACGACCGGCATCTTCTCCGGCCCGTCGCTGCCGGTCTTGCCGGCGACGCCCGTCGCGGCGTCGAGGGCCGTGCGCCGGATGATCTCCGCGTGGAAGAGCCGTCGGTGCAGCGACGCCCGCAGGCTGTCGCGCAGGATCGAACGCATCCATTTCAGCGTCACCCGCTTGAGCCGCGCGGCCGGCATCACCTTCTGGGCCATCCAGATCGCGTTGCGCTGCGCGTAATAGATCCGCGCGGGCGTCAGCTTCAGGTTCCACGGCGTGTGGTACACCACCGCGTCCAGGTTCAGCACCACCCTCCACCCCGCCTTGCCGAAACGCAGGCACCAGTCCGCGTCATCGCAGTAAATAAAATACCGCCAGTCCCAGAAGCCGATCCCCGCACGCTCCGGCGTGCCGACGACGGCGTCCCACCGCGCCAGCATCGAGCACGCCGAGACGACGTCGACGCTGCGCAGGCCGTGGTAGGCGTGCTTGCCGCGTGTATAGGAAGTGGGGGGGGCGTCGTCCGTCCACCCGATCGATCGGGCCCAGGCGAAGTGCTCGTCGTAGCGCGGGTGCCCCTTGGGCGGGAAATCGCACATGTTCCCGCCGTCGTGGTTGAGGTAGATCGTCGTCTCGATCGTCGTCTCGTGGTCGGCGATGTTGACGGTGCGCGAGCCGACGAGGCCGATGCCGGGGTCGGAGGCCATCGCCGCGCCGAGCTGCGCCAGCGCGTCCGCCGGCACGTCGGCATCGTCGTCGACGAGCCAGACGTAGTCGGGTTTGCTCGCGGCGTGCGGCGCGAGGCGCTGCTCGACGACGGCAAAGCCGGTGTTGAACCCGCCGCAGCCGCCGAAGTTGTGGTCGTTGCGGACGATCGTCAATGAGGCGAAGCCGCCGGCGTTGGCGGTCGATGCGTGCCCCGCCGGATCGAGCTCCTCGAACTCCGGCTCGTGCGCCACCTGCGCGTGGTTGGCGACGACGTGCTCCGGCCGCCAGTGCTCTTGCAGGTATTCGAGCGTGCCGTCGGTGGAGGCGTTGTCGATGACGACGACGTGCATCGAGCCGCGGGGGAAGGTCTGGCGGGAGAGGGAGGCGAGGATCCGCGAGACCATCTCCTTGCGGTTCCACGTGACGATGAGCACCGCGACGCGCGCGGGCGCGGCGGCTTTCTCCAGAACTACGGGAACGGCGGACGCTGGGCTCGACAGGGTCGTCATGTGAACCAAAAGCCTAGGCATCGCGTTCCGCACGGCCAGCACGCCGCCGCGCATGCAAACGCCCGAGGCGTGTTTCCTCGGGCGCTGATCGGGCTGATGGTGTCTATTGAACGGTTCGGCTCAGAGCGCCGAGCCGAGGCCCTCGAACCGCCGCCACGCGGAGACCTGCCCGAGGTGCATCATCGGGTGCGAGGTCATGAGGAAGGTGACCAGGCCGCCGACGGTCGGCATCAGCTCGCGCATGCGCCCCTCGGCCGGGTTCTGCTTGGCGAAGACCTCGTCGTCGACTTCGGCCAGCAGGCCGACGACGTGCTTGTACCCGTTGAGGAAGAACGACGAGACGGTCTCGAAGTCGGGATAGATCGTGCCGTCCGGGTCGTCCTTGCACTCGCTCCCGGCCTTGAAGAGCTCCTCCCATCCCTCGGGCTTGGCCCAGCGATCAACGGGCTTGCCGAGGACGTCGAGCGTCCGGCTCAAATACAGGCTGAGGTGCCCGTAGACCCACGTCGGATGGTTCGTCTGGATCGTCTTGCCGCCCGCCGACGGCAGGCGTGCGGCCCGGTCCCGCGCGATGCCCTTGAGCATCTGCTCGCTCAGCATGACCGGCAACGCACAACCCCCCGCGATGCTCTTGCCAACATGTCCCATGATGCGATCTCCTGTGTGATATGTGAGCCGGGGCGTGCCGCCCCGGTGATCAAACGGCTATATCCCGATGTATTTGGCGTAGATGCCGCGTGCTCGGGCGGGGTTACTGGTCCCGCGAACAATTATTCGACCGTCCCGAAACGCCGTCAGGTGGAGCGGGGCCGCACCGTCGTCGGCCCGCTCGTCGCGGAGCACGCCGCGGAGCATGAACGGCGTGAGCGAGAAGTCCCCGTGCGGCGTGAGCCTCGCCCGGAGCACCGCCAGATCGAGCCGGGCTCCCGCCGCCCCGGCGTGCGTATTCCCCGCCGGCATGATCTGCACGCCGCCGCCTTGAGAGGGCGTTGCCGGGTCGCCGCCGCAGAGGAGCGTGGCGTCGTTCCAGCGGCTGCCGTCCAGAAACTCGAACCGCCCCCCGCCTTTCCCGCAGCACGGGCAATCCTCACGCCGTGCGTCGGCGATGGAGATGCGGCGTCTTCGGTTGAGCCACGTGTCAAACTCGAGGATCGTGCCGCTGAGGAGGTCGAGGCGGCCGATGAGGACCTTCAGCGCGTCGGTCGCCTGGGCGTTGGCGACGACGCCCGCGACCGGGCCGAGCACGCCCGCGGTGTCGCACGTCGCGATCGGCGTCGTCGGCGGCTCTTCAAAGACGCACCGCAGGCACGCAGTCGTCCCCGGCAGGATGGTCGCCTGCATGCCAGTGGTGCCGACCGCCCCGCCGTACACATACGGCACGCCACGACGCACGGCCAGGTCGTTGAGCAGGTAGCGCGTCAGCAGGTTGTCCGTGCCGTCGAGGACGACCTGCGCTTGACCCGTAGGCGGGCTGTTCTGATCGAGCGCGCCAAGCTGGTCCGGGTGCTCGCCCTTGAGCAGCATTTCCGCATTGCCGGGCGAAAAGTCGGCGACGACGGGCAGGATGCGCACGCCGCTGTTGATCTTGGCGAGCCGCCGCGCCGCCGCGACGGCCTTGGGTGCCCCCCCTCCCCCCTCACGCGCGTCGGCCTCGTCGAAGAGCGTCTGCCGCTGGAGGTTGGTCCACTCGACGACGTCGCGGTCGACGATGGTGAGCGTCCCCACGCCGGCTCGGCACAGCGCGTCGGCGATCACCGTCCCCAGCGCCCCGCACCCGACGATCAGCGCGTGCGAGGCGAGCAGCCGCCGCTGCCCCTCCTCGCCGAAGCCCGGCAGGAGCATCTGGCGGTGATAACGGGCAAGATCAGGGGGAACGGATGAGGACATCGTTCAACTGTAGGAAAATACTCATACGAGACGCGAGCGGGAGCGAGCGTGTAAAGCGATGAAAAAACAGACACGCTCGCTGCCGCTCGCGTCTCGTGGGAGTGTCAAGTGGTAACCATCAATCTTTCACGCCCTCCACCCGTCCCTCGTCGGTGTACTTCTTCAGCGCCGAAGCCAGGCTCACGCCCATGATGTTCGCCAGCGTGCACAGCCACGCGAAGACGTCGGCGAACTCTTCCGACAGGTTCGCCCGCTCCTCCGGCGTGATCGGCCGCGTCTTGCCGGCCCGGTTGTCGTGCAGCGCCGTCGCCAGCTCGCCGACCTCCTCCATAAACAGCAGAAACGTCCCCGCGGCTCCCCGTGCCGAGTCCGTCGCGAAATACCGCGCCCGGATCAACTCCTGAAACCCGTTCACCGTCAGGTTTTCTTTCACTCCAGCAGATACGTCGGTAGAACTCTCGTGCGTCATGGGCGAGCGTAGGAACGCCCTTCCGCCGTGGCACAGGCGTCCCGCCTGTGCCGTGCGATCCCAGCGATCCTGCACAGGCGCCCCGCCTGTGCGTCTACCCTTTCTGACAACACCGTGAGCCAGTTCCTCCTCACCCATCTCCGCGAACGTCTTCGGCGTCTGCCGTGCGTGCTGGCCGCGCTCGTCGCCGCTGCGTGCGCCGCGACGCTCGCCGGGTGCAACGGCTTCGAGAACCACCGCCAGGCGCTCGAGGCGATGGTCGGCGACGGGCGGTACGACCTTGCCGCCCGGTCGCTCGACGACCCCAAGACCCGCGAGCTCTACGGCGACAAGAACCACCTGCTCTGGCTCCTCGACCGCGGCTCGATCGCCCTGGCCAACCACAACCCGAGCCTCACCATCCAGACGCTCGAAGAGGCCGAGTCGTCGATCGAGCTGCACAGCAAGCCGACGGCCGGCGACGAGCTCGGCCGCTGGCTGTGGAACGACAACGCCGCCCCGTACTACGCCGAGCCGTACGAGGACATCTACGTCAATGTGCTCAAGCTGCTCGCGCAGCTCGAAGCGGGCAACATCCACGGCGGCGCCACCGTGGAGGCCCGCCGCCTCGCCGGCAAGGCCGACGCGCTCCGCGACCAGTACCTCTCCTGGCGCGACGCCCTCGACGCGCGCGGCGGAGCCGACTTCCAGGCTGCGCTCAGTTCGTCGCAGACCGTCACCGCCGATTCATTAATGAGCGTCAACGACGCCGGCGAGTTCCTCGAATCGACGCTCGGGACGTACCTCACCGCGATCACCTTCATGGAGACGGGCGAAGAGAACATGCAGGCCGTCGCCGGCCGCCGCCTGCTCGACTCGATCCGCCTCCAGCGCGGCCTGATCGGTCGCGTCGACGAGACCAACTTCCAAGACCTCGGCGAGATGCCCGCAAGCCGGTCCGACCTGCTCGTCGTCGCCCTCTCCGGCACCGCCCCGACCAAGCACGCCGTCAAAATCGGCCCCATCCCCGTCTTCACCTGGCCGGTCTACTTCGAGCTCCCCGAGCTCCGCGGCGGCTCCGCTCGCGCCGAACGCGTCCGTGTCACCGCGACGCCCCTCGACAGCACCGCCGCCGAACCGATCACGCGCGAGCTTTCGCTCGTCGAGGACATGCGGCTGGTCGCGATGGAGAACCACCGCCGCCAGATGCCGCTGATCTATGCGCGGGCGCTGCTCCGCTCGTCGATCAAGGCCGGGGCGTCGTTCGCGCTCAGCGAGTCGATCCGCCACTCCAGCGGCCGGGGCCGCGACAGCGAACGCGACCTCATGACCATCGGCAGCGTCGTCGCCGGCATCGCCGTCCTGATGCTCACCGAGAAGGCCGACCTCCGCTGCTGGTCCTCGCTGCCCGCCCTCGCCCACGTCGGCACCCTCGACCTCCCCCCCGGCCGATACCGCGTGAGCGTGGAATACTTGGGGGGGGCGTATGGGGGAGGGATCCTGTACACCGCCCCGCCGCGTGAAATCAGTGTCAGCGGCGAGCGCCTGGAGACGGTTGTCGAACGGTACTGGAACTAGACTTTGTCCAAGAACGCAGAGGAAGCAGAGAAGAGCAGAGAACGCGGAGTTGTCATGCCGTTACACCGATGACCGCTCTCCAACATGTCTTCTCTGCGTTCTCCGCTTCCCCTCCGCACCTCCGCGTTCTCAGTTTCAGATCAACCTGCAACGGGCCTCTGCCCGAGGAGCACAAAGCAATGAACACCCGGACCTTTTCAAGTTTTCGGCTCACCCGCGCGGCCGTCGTTACGCTGGCCTTGATTTCGTGCGGCTCGTTCGCCGGCTGCCAGTCCGAGCGCGAGGTCACACGCGTCGATCCCAAGGCCACGATCGACCTCGATTACCGCTTCAACGACGTCGACGCCCGCCAGATCTATCAGGAGATGGTCGACGACGCCCTCTTCCGCAACTGGTCGACGCGCTTCATGGAGGAGCACAACGGCAAGAAGCCCGTCGTCATCGTCGGCCGCATCGAGAACCGCACCAACGACTACATCGAGTCCGACCTCTTCACCACGCAGTGGGAGCGCGAGCTGCTCAACTCCGACCGCGTCCGTTTCGTCGCCCGCCCGTACCAGCGCGGCGACCTCCGCGACGAACGCGCCCAGGGCCAGGAGTGGAACAGCCCCGAGACCCGCAAGCAGATGCGCAACGAGACCGGGGCCGACTACATGCTGCTGGGCACGATCAACAGCAGCGACCAGCGCTCGCTCTCCGGCCGCCAGCGGGTGAAGTACTACCAGGTCACCCTCGAACTCATCGACATCGAGTCCAACGAAAAGGTCTGGATCGGCACCAGCGAGATCAAGAAACTCGTGCGGAACCCGTGAGCGCGAGCCTGTATTTAGTGGCACCGGTCTCCAGACCGGTGCGCGGGCAAGCCTGAAATCGAGCGAGTCTCACCCCTCAACTCGTAAATCTACTGGGCACGGATCGCCCTCGCCGCCGCTTTGGCGCGTCGCGCGAGGGCGTTCATCGTCTCGGGTTCGTCGAAGCGGTAGAGCCCCAGCACCTCCGCCCTCGGCCCGACGAGCACGAACCACGAGGGGTGGATGATCTGCGTCATGGTCCCGCCGCCCTCCTCGGCCGTAAGCGGGATGTCGTTGCCGACCTGTTGTTCGAGGGCGAACTTGAGACCCTCGCCGACGAGGCGCCGGATCTGCTCCGCCGCATCATCGCGGCCGTAGCCCGTCGCGAACGTCCACCGCGAGAAGTCCGCGTCGTAGCGTTCGCCATACTCGCGCATCGCCGACGGCGTGTCGTGCGCGGGATCGACGCTGATCGACGCCAGCCGCACGTCCGCGGCTGCATTCGCCGCCAGCTTATCACCCAGGTCCGCCATCGTCCCCGTCATGATCGGGCACGGGTTCGGACAATGCGTAAAGATGAACGACATCACCGTGATATGCCCAAGCAGGTCGTTCCGGGTGAACGGCTCGCCGTCCTGATCCGTCAGCGAAAACTCGGGGATCGACAGCCCCACGTCGGTCACCAGTTGATCCGGCCGGAGCGGATCGGGCTTGGGCGCTCCGCGTGGCAGCACCATCAGGGCCGTCAGCGAGAGCAGCAGCGCCGCGGCGCTGAGCACGATGATGATTTTCAGGAACTTCGTCATTCAGATTTATACCACGGAGCACACGGAGATCACAGAGAAAGACACGGCTTGAATTCTTGAATCGCGAGAACGCTGGGGTGGGGGGGTGTCATGGCCAACATACAAGAATGAATGGTTACTGAAGAGATGCACGCTGAACACCAGAACCGCTCCGTGCAATCTCTGTGTTCTCCGTGTCCTCCGTGTTTCAAACAAACCGGTTTTCTTCGACGCATCAGCTTCGTTTCCGCGTCACCCACGCCGCCAGCCACAGCGAGACGGCCGCCGCGAGCACCGCGACGCCCCACGCCACGATCGGCCGGATCGACGCCTCATGATTCACGCCCTCGCGCAGCGCCTCGGTGGCGTACGTCAGCGGGTTGAGCCGCATGACCCACCCCAGCCACCCGGCCGCCCCCGCGAGCGGGAAGACCGCCCCCGAGAGCATCCACATCGGCATCAGCAGCATGTTCATCACGCCGTGGAAGCCCGAGACCGAATCGACCCGCCACGCCGCGGCCAGCCCCACGCCCGTCACCACGCACGCCAAGAGCCCGAGCGCGACAAGGCCCAGCACAAAGCCGTCGATCGTGAGCGGCACACCCACCAGCGGCCCGGCGAGCAGCACGATCCCGCCCTGCGCCACCGCCATCAGCACGCACGACGCCGCCCGCGCCGCCACGCCCAGCCACGCCGGCGTCGGGCTCGTGAGCACGGCCTGCAAGAACCCCTCGTGCCGGTCCTCGATCAGCGAGATCGACGCGAAGATCGACGCGAACAGCGCCACCATCGACGCCATGCCGGGCACCAAGTATGCCGCGTAGTTGCCCGTTGTGTTCCCCGTGCTCGCCGCGCGGTTCATAAATGATCCAGCAAAGCCCGAGCCCAGCAGCAGCCAGATGAGCACCGGCGTGCCGATCGCCGCGATGATCCGCGAGGGCTGCCGCACGAACCGCTTGAGGTCGCGCCGCACCAGCGCCGCGAGCGTGCCCAGGCCGGGTTGAACGGTCGCTTGTGTCGTGGAGCCGTGCATGTTCATATTTGTTCTTCGTGGCACAGGCGTCCCGCCTGTGCGTTTGTCTCCAGCGATCAAGCACAGGCGGGGAGGGGGCCTGTGTCCCAGTTCACTGGTCTTCCGTGGCGTCTCCCAGTTTTTCGTTCGTCAGCGCCCTGAACACGTCCTCCAACGTCGGCGGCCCAAACTCGTGCGTTACGCCGCGTTCCGCCAGGTACGCCGCGCCGCGCACCGGCGCGTCGGGATCGTTCTGCGTCGCGCGGATCACGCCCGAGCCGTCGGGCAACGCTTCAACAATGACGCGTCCGTTCGCCGCGCGTCGTGCCGCGTCGATCGACTCCGCCTCGACCCGCACCAGCGACGGCCCGAGCGCCTGTCGCAGACGCATCGGCGCATCGTCCGCGACGATCTTCCCCTTGTGCAGCATCACCACGCGATCGGCCCGCTCGGCCTCGTCCATCAGGTGCGTCGTCCACACGACGGTCATGCCGGCCGACTCCTCGTTGAGCACAGCATTCCAAAACTCCGGCCGCGCCCGCGGGTCCAGCCCCGTCGTCGGTTCATCCAGCAGCAGCAGCCCCGGCGAGTGGATCAGCGCCCGCGCCAGATCGACCCGCCGGATGAGCCCGCCCGAGAGCGACTTCACGCGATCGTTTGCCCGATCGGCAAGCCCCAATCGCATCAGTATCTCGTCAACTCGCCGCCCTGCGTCATCGCCCACAACGCCGAAGAGCGCCGCCTGCGTCAAGAGGTTCTCCCGCGCGGTCAGCAGCCCGTCCAGCGCGGCGTTCTGAAACACCACCCCCAGCCGCGATCGCACCCGCCGCAGCGCCGCTTCTCCCGCCGACGCCCCGATGTCCTCGCCGAACACCCGCGCCGAGCCTTCCTGGACGCCGAGCAGCGTCGCGATCGTGCGCAAGAGCGTGGACTTCCCCGAGCCGTTCGGCCCCAGCAGCGCGACGCGCTCGCCTTGGTTGATCGTCAGCGACACGCCGTCGAGGGCCACACGCGCCGGCGAGGGGTTCCGCCGCGAACGCACCGCCGGGTAGACCTTGCGGAGGCCGGATATCTCGATAATGGCCCTGGAGTCAGACAAGGTTCACGACCGCATCACCCACCATCACCAGCAAGAGCAGCGGCAGGTGGATGATCGAAGCGAAGAACACCACCCGCGCCGCCCGGTCGCTCCGCCGGAGCACCAGCCTTGCCGCCAGCCCCGCGTAGATCAGCCCGCTCACCACGGCGAACGTCGGGTACACCACCGCGAGCCGATCGGGCATGAACAGCACCGGCGACAGGCTCGCCGGGATGAGCGCCAGCGCCCACATGAACATCGTCGCGGCCGTCATCGACCCCGCCGGGTCCTCGCTCGGCAACATCCGGTACCCGCCCGCGGCATAATCCTCCCGATACCGCCACGCGATCGCCAGGAAGTGCGGGATCTGCCACACGAACATCAGCAGGAAGAGCGCCCACCCGCCCCAGTTGGCCGGCTCAAAGATCCGGCTCAGGTCGTTCTCCATGATCGGCGGAGCCGCGGCCGTCCAGCCGATCAAGGGCGGCAAAGCCCCCGGCACCGCGCCCACGAGCGTGTTCAGCGTCGTCCGCGGCTTCATCGGCGTATACACAAACAGATACGTCAAGATCGTCGCCAGCGAGATGCACGCAGGGGCAAAGCCCGCGAGCCCGCCAAGCACGAGCAGCCCCGTCACGCACAGCAACACGCCGAGAAACAGCGCCCGCTTCGGCTCGATCCTCCCTGACGGCAGCGGCCGCCCGGCTGTCCGCTTCATCTTCGCGTCGCGCGACTGCTCCATCCACTGGTTGAGCGCGTTCGCACCGGCCGCCGAAAGGGCGGTGCCGACGACCGACGCCATCCCGGCCAGCGCCAGCTCGGCCGTGCTGGGCCAGCTGCGGTCGAGGGCCGCGAGGGCGAAGCCCACGCCGGAGGTGAGCGTGACGAGCTTGGTGATCCCCGGCTTGGTCAGCTCGACGACCGCCGAGAAGGCCGCGTCCTGTGCGCACAGCTCGGGCGAGCCGGGGCGCACCCCTGCCGCCCCGTCGGGGGCCATCCCAAGCGAATGTGTCGGTGTGTGAACGGCCTGGCTCACGCGCAATCCCTGCTTCGAGCAAATGCCGGGGGAGGGGGGGGGTGGGGGGGCCGCCCCGACGGAGTTCCTGAACCCATCGGAATCGTTGCCGCCTGATCGTCAGATTCTACTGGCGGACGAGAAACTTTCTCGCGGAGCGGGAGAGGCGGGAAGCCTGCCAGACTGCTCGCCATTCTGGGGGGGAGAAGCCGAGGGACATGTCCCTCGGCCCCCAGAACACTTCCCGCTTAGACTTGCTGCGGAGTCCCGGTAGCTCAGCTGGATAGAGCGGCCGCCTTCTAAGCGGCAGGTCGCAGGTTCGAGTCCTGCCCGGGACGTTGCTTTGGTGGCACCGGTCGGGGGGGCCAGACTGGTGCGTGGGCGTTCGGTAGTGCTCAGCGTGCCGGATGCGTGCGCTTGCGTTTTCTCGCCGGCCTCTCCGTAAACGCCATCAGCTCCTCCGGCACGTTCTTCAGCCCGCGTCGCTTGGCCTTGCTGACGGCGTACCAGAGCGACTCGTGCATCCGCCGTCGGACGGCGTCGGTGACGTTGAGCCCGTGCTCTTCCATCGCCGCAAGCGACCACGCCCACGCGTGGTACTCCTCCAGGCACCGCGGCTTGTACCGGTCAAACCCGATCGCGTGGTGCCCGATCTCGTGCAGGAACACGGCGGCCGACATCGGGCCGCATGGCCTCGGCGCCTCGATGAGCCGTTTCACCGAGCCGTCGCGGTAGTGCAGCTCCCACGCGACGCCGGACATCGCGGTGCGCCATTTGCGGACGCGGACGCCGTAGCGTGACAGCATCTCGCGGGTGACCCGCTCGTAGCGCTGGTCCATCGTTTCCTGAGATGGCAAGTTCTGTGCCTCTCGCTTCTGCGCAGCACGATTTGATGGACTCGCTTGCGTGCCTGGAGATGAGCCCGAAGCGCGAGCGAGGGGGGGCCTTTGGACTCTCCCAACATTCGGATCAGGCGGGGAAGCTGGTCGCTGGGCGTGGTCTCGCTTCTCGGGCTGCTTGAAGAGCCCGACGACCGGCTTGACCAGATCCCACAGCGTCAGTTGCACCATGCTTCTCGGCTTTGGGTGGGGCGGGCGTCCCGCCCGCCCAATGGAATGCTCAGAGACGATCGATGGACGGGCGAGATTTTTGTCCCCGCCGCACCCAAACATCTCGTTACGGCTTGTTTTTTTCGTTCGGCACAATCCGTGTTCCTTCCTGGATCGTCCTGCCGCGTGCGTAGTCGGCCCACTTCATCGGCTTCTTCCCGGCCGGCTGGACTTCGAGGAGCTTGAGCGCCGTGCCGTTGCCGCAGGATACCCGACCTTCGGCGGCGTCGACAAGCTCGCCCGGTTTCGCCGCCGCCGCACCGGTTTGTTCGGGCTTGCCCGGTACGTCTTGCACGCGCAGCAGCTTGAGCGTCTCGCCGTTGAGCCGCACGGTGATCCCCGGCCAGGGCGTCAGGCCGTGCACGCGCTGCCGAACCGCCCTGGCCGGCTGCGTGAAATCGAGCCAGTCGTCGGCCTTGCTCATCTTCCCGGCCCTGGTCGCCCGCGATTCGTCCTGCGCCAGCGCCGAGCCCCGCCGCGACACCTGCTCGTCGAGCACCCGCAGCACCAGTTCCGGCCCGTCCTCCGCCAAAAGATCGTGCAGCTCCCCGGCCGTCTGCAACGGCTCGATCGGCCGAACGCTCTGCCCCAGCACCAGCCCCGCGTCCATCCGCTCGGCGAGCGTGATGACCGAGTTGCCCGTCTGCGCGTCCCCCGCGAGCACCGCCGCGTTGATCGGGGCCGCCCCGCGCCAACGCGGCAGGAGCGACGCGTGCAGGTTCATCGCCCGCACACCTTCAAGAAGTTCAGCCGGCAGCTTCTGCCCGAACGCGATCACCACCCACGCGTCGACCTTCGGGTGCGCATCAGGGCCGGCGAGCCGTCGCACTTCTTCCACCACCCCCCCGCCCGGCTCGCCGACGCGCTCGGGCTTGAGCATCGGCACGCTCGGTAAGCGCTCCGCCGCCCACGCGGCGATGGGGGTCGGGGTGAGCTTGCCGCCGCGCCCGGCCGGGCGGTCCGGCTGGCTGACGACCAGGACGATCTCGTGGCGCTCGCTCAATGCTTGCAGCGTCGGCAGGCCGAAGGCCCCGGAGCCGAAGAAGGCGAGGCGAAGGCGTTTGCTGACAGCGGGAAGACTCACCGTCGCGACTTCTCCAGTTCGCGGATGGCCGTCTTGTTGCGCAGGCGTGAGCCGGTGGTCATCTTGTCGATGATGAGCACGCCCTCGAGGTGGTCGAACTCGTGCTGGATGCACCGCGCCAGCAGCCCCGAGGCCGTCTGGGTGAACTGGTTGCCCTCGAGGTCGAGCGCCGTGACGGTGATGATCGGCGGGCGGAGGACCTCGCCGCGGATATCGGGGAGGGAGAGGCACCCTTCTTCGTACCGCTCCGGCGCGCCGGTCGGGGCCGAGAGGACGGGGTTGATGTACACCACCGGCCCCTTGGTCGCCGAGGGGCGCTCGATGGCCGACGAGTTCTGCTCGCTGTCGGGGATGTCGATGACGAACAGCCGCCACGACAGCCCGACCTGCGGCCCGGCGAGCCCGATCCCCTCCTCCTCACGCATCAGCTCGAGCATCTTCTGCGAGACGGCCGCCAGTTCGTCCTTCGGAACCGCCCCCTCGCCGCCGACGTTCACCGGCTTGGCCCGCGCCCGCAGGGCCGGATGGGGGTAATCGAGGATCGTCAGTTCTGCGGCGTTCACGCTCATCGTCGCACAATCCTATTCCCGCGAGAGCCGGGCTGTTTGTTCAGAAGCCGAGGGACATCTCCCTCGGGTCCACTTTGACCTCTCTGCGGAACAGTTCTGCGGAGCAGACCCCGGCCGTCTTGCGTATCGTCTGCATCCGGCCGGTTTGGCGGCCGCTCGCACGAAGACCCGGGGGCCGACAAGGAGTTGCCGGTGGCGTTGTTCGGACGAAAAAAGCAGCAGGATGACGACTCGGCCCAGCCCGCCGCGGGGGGCAACGGGGCCAGAGCCGGCGGCGACGACGGCGGCACCGGAGCCGGCGGAAGTGGGGGGGGCGGAGGGGGCGATGCGCCCCTCGAGTTCTCCCCCGAGAAAGCCAAAAAATTCTTCGACTACGGCGCGGCCACCTTCGAGTCCGCCCAGTACGAATACTCGATGACCCTGTGGCTCAACGGCCTCCGCCAGGACCCCAGCAGCATCTCCGGCCTCGAGGGCTTCCTCCGCTCCAGTGTCGCCTTCGGCGACTCGAAGGACGGCGCACGCGGCCCCAGCAAGGACACCCTCCGCCAGTTCAACGGCAAGACCGGCGTCGACCGCTACCTCGCCGCCCTGCTCGGCTGGGGGGCGCACGTCAAAGACCCGTACCTGGCCGTCAAGGCGATGCGCGTCGCCTCGGACCTCGGCCTGCCTGAGCCGGCGACGTGGATCGCCGAGCGGGCCTTCAAGATCGCCCTGAGCGACAAGAAGCCCGGCAAGGACCTGTTCGTCGAGATGATGAACGTCTTCCACAAGTTCAACAAGCACGAGCTGGCCGTCAAGGCGGGCGAGGCGGCGATGCGCATGGACCCGGCCGACTCGCGCCTGGCCAACGAGGTGAAGAACCTCGCAGCCGAGTCGACGATGAGCCGCGGCGGGTTCGACCAGCCGGGCCAGGAGGGGGGCTTCCGCGCCAACATCCGCGACGCCGCGGGGCAGAAGCGGATGCAGGAAGAGTCGAGCGTCGCCAAGACCGAGGAGACCCGCGACCGCCTCGTCGCCTCCGCCAAGGCCGAGTACGACGAAAACCCCGCCGACCGCGGCTCGGTCCGCAAGTACGTCCGCGCCCTCCTCGACCGCGGCTCCGAGGCCGACAAACAGGCCGCCTACGACGTGCTCATGCGCGGCTACAAGGACCTGGGCGAGTTCCACTTCCGCGAGCAGGCCGACGAGCTGATGATGCGCATCAAGCGACGCCCGCTGCAGGAACTCAAGACCGCCGCCGAGGCGCCCGGCGCTCCCGCGGACGCCCGGCAGGCCTACGAAAAAGCCCACGCCGAGCTGGCGGCCTTCGAGGTCAACGTCTTCGAAGCCCAGGTCGAGGCGTACCCCACGGATCTGGCCAAGAAGTACGAGCTGGGGCGTCGCTATCTGCTCGCCGGCCGGTTCGAGGACGCGATCGGGCAGTTCCAGGAGTCGCGCAACGACGCCAAGTACCGCGGCCGGTCGCTGTTCCTGCTGGGCGAGTCGTTCCACCGCATCGGCTGGAACGACGAGGCCGTCGACACGCTCCGCCAGGCGCTCGACGCCAACCCGCAGAGCGAGACCGAGCTGTCGATGGAGATCCGGTATGCGTTGATGCTCGCCCTGGGCGACAAGGCGCGGGAGAACCGCGACCTTGCCGCGGCGGAGGAGGCGTACAAGATCGCCTCGTCCATCGCCGCCGAGAAGATCAACTACCGCGACATCCGCGTCCGCCGTGACGAGTGCAAGAAGCTCGTCGCGGAGTTGAAGGAGGGATAAACGCTGGATGTCTTTGGTGGCACCGGTCGGGGGGGCCAGACCGGTGCGCGGGCGCACGAGTTCAGGCTTGCCGACGCACCGATCTGGAGACCGGCGCCGCCTCAAACACTCCAGCCACCGACGCCTCACGCCCTACGCCTCACGCCTGTCTTCACTGCTTACTGTTCACTTCATGCAGGCCATCGCCATCATCCCCGCGCGTCTCGGCTCGACGCGCTTCCCCGGCAAGGTGCTCGCCAGCGAGACGGGCAAGCCGCTCATCCAGCACGTCTACGAGAACGCCCGGCGGGCGGGGGGGGGAGGGGGGGCGTGCCTGTCCCGCATCGTCGTGGCGACGGACGACCGGCGTGTGCTGGACGCCGTCCTCGCGTTCGGCGGCGAAGCGGTGCTGACCAGCCCCGCTCACCCCAACGGCACCAGCCGCCTCGCCGAAGCCGCGGCCGTCCTTCAGCTCGCCGACGACCAGATCGTCGTCAACGTCCAGGGCGACGAGCCCGAGCTCGCACCCGCCGCGATCGAAGGGGCCGTGCGTGCGCTCGACGGCTGCGACGTCGGCACCACGGCCGTGCCGATCACCAACGCCGCCGAGTTCACCAACCCCAACGTCGTCAAGGTCGTGCTCCGCCCCGATTCGAGCGCTCTGTACTTCTCCCGCGCGCCCATCCCGCACGACCGCGACGGGGGAGAGAACCCTTCAAAGTGGTCTGCTTTGAAAGCCGAGGGGCTCAGCCCCTCGGTCCGAGCTCACTCGCCGCTCCGCCACCTCGGCATCTACGCCTACAGCGTCCGCTTCCTCCGCGCCTACGCGGCTCTCCCCGAAACACCCCTCGAACAACGCGAAAAACTCGAGCAGCTCCGCGTCCTCGAGCACGGCTGCCGCATCGGCGTCGCCATCGTCAACGACGCCGGAGGCACGGGTATCGACACGCCCGAGCAGTACGCGGCGTTCGTGCGACGATACCTCTCGTGAGCTCTGTACGCCGGTCGATTATTTTTGACACAGAGAGCACAGAGGCACAGAGTTCACAGAGAAAACCAAAGGCGAGCATTGAACGCGGTTCTCCCTCTGTGACCTCTGTGTTCTCTGTGCCTCTGTGGTAAAAACCAGCCTTCGGACTCAGGGGGGGCGTCCAAAGAATCAACACTTGATGCAACCCCTTGTCGTTTCTCGTCCTATAGTGGGTTTTCGTACCCGGTCGTCGTGTGATTCCCTCGTCCGCTCGCCTTTTTTTACCGAACATCCACCTATGGCACTGCAAACCAAAGGCCTTGAAGGCATCGTCGCTTCGGAAACCAGCATCTCCTTCATCGACGGCGAGAAGGGCGTGCTCGAATACGTCGGCTACGACATCGACAGCCTCGCCCGCCACTCCTCGTTCGAAGAGACCGTCTTCCTCCTGTGGAACCTCCGCCTGCCCAAGAAGGGCGAGCTGAGCGACTTTTCCTCGGCCCTGCGGAGCCGTTACGAGCTGCCCGCCGGCATGGAAGCCCGCGTCACCAGCGTCCCCAAGACCGCCCAGCCGATGCACATGCTCCGCACGATGGTCTCGGCCCTCTCGCTGCACGACAGCGAGCCCAACTCGATCGAGATCCCCGCCCTCCGCGACAAGGCCCTCAACATCCTCGCCCAGGCCCCGACGATCGTCGCCTATTTCGACCGCGCCCGCCGCGGCGAGCCGATCGTTCACCCGCGCAAGGACTTCTCGTTCGCCGCCAACTTCCTGTACATGCTCACCGGCAAGGAGCCGACGCCCACGATGGTGCGGGCCTTCGACACCTGCATGATCCTGCACGCCGACCACGGGCTGAATAACTCGACGTTCACTTCTCGTGTCGTGGCTTCGACGCAGAGCGACATGTACTCGGCGATGACCGCCGCGATCGGCTCGCTCCGCGGCCCCCTCCACGGCGGCGCCAACGAGGACGTCATGCGCATGCTCAACCAGATCCCCAGCGTCGCCGACGCCGAGTCCTTCATCCAGGACAAGCTCAACAACAAGGGCAAGATCGCCGGCTTCGGCCACCGCGTCTACAAGGCGTATGACCCGCGGGCGACGTACCTCAAGACGCTGGCCGAGCAGCTCGCCAAGGACACCAACCAGGGCGAGCTCTACGAGAAATCGAAAAAGATCGAAGAGGTCATGCTCCGCGAGAAGGCCGCCAAGGGGATCTACCCCAACGTCGACTTCTACTCCGCGACGACGTACCACTGCATCGGCCTCAAGCTGGACCTGTTCACGCCGATGTTCGCCCTCTCGCGCATCGCCGGCTGGGCGGCCCACGTCATCGAGCAGCTCGCCGACAACCGCCTCTTCCGCCCCAAGGCCGAATACGTCGGCCCCCACGGGCAGAAGTACACGCCGATCGAGCAGCGGTAATCGCATCGGGGGGCTGTCTGAACGTGGCACAGGCGTCCCGCCTGTTCCGTGCGGCTCCAGTATTCCTGCACAGGCACCCCCCCAACGCCTGTGCCACAGACTCCGAGCGAATCGCACGCTTGAGCGAGTTGCCGACGCACCGGAAGCGAGCAATAATCCCAGCCTACATCCCGCGGCCGTGGCGGAACTGGCAGACGCGCTAGATTCAGGTTCTAGTGGGGTAACACCCGTGGAGGTTCAAATCCTCTCAGCCGCACTTTGAAGACCCACGAGC
>CAZZDW010000030.1:0-35549 GCA_964652945.1 uncultured Phycisphaeraceae bacterium | reverse complement strand
CTTGACGCTCTTCATCCCGTACAACCCGGGAATCACCGCCCGCACCGGCGCCCCCCCCACTGCCCGCGCTGCCATCTTCGAGGCGCATGGTGTAGAGGGTGATCTGCATCGCCGCGCCGTTCTCGCCCGCGCTCGCGGCGGCGGGCGCATCGCCGAAGCCCCCCAGGCCGCTGGTGCGCCACGCGTCCATGCCGCGTGCCTCGACGAAGTCGAGCCACGCCCCTTCGGCGCGGAAGGTCTGCCGTCGTCCGTCGTCGGCGACGCGTTCGAGGTAGATGCCGCGGTCCTCGGCGCCGCTGCCCTCGATCGAGCCGAGCGCCTCCCACCCGGCGTCCCGCCGCGCCAGGCGCAGGTCGGCGGCTCGGAGCAGGTAGGGCCGGCCCCCGGCGTCGGCGAACTCGGCCACGCCGCGCGTGCGGAGCGCCTCGCGGATCGCGTCGATCGTCTGCCGCTGCACGAGCCCGACGGCGAGGTTGACCCGGCGCGAGTCGATCCAGTTCATCCGCTCGGGCTGCCTGCGCAGCTCGACGAGCTCGCCCGAGGTCAGGAACTTCGGGTCGTCCTTGAACTTGTTGGGGATCTCTTTGACCAGGTCGACGCGCTCGCCCTCCGAGCGGCCCTCGGGCGTCCAGACCGCGTAGTCCTCGGGCTTGATGACCAGGCGCGTGAATGACTCTCGCCCGCCCCCACTTTCCTCGCCGGACCGGCCGCCGACGAGGGTCATGCCGACGGTCGCGGTGCGGGCCGAGACCTGCACGCGCGGGCGGCCCTCTTCGTCGAGCTTGATCGCCATCAGGCCCCAGAGCTTGATCCAGCGGGTCTTGCCCCCTTCGTCGAGCGTGGGCTCGGTGGCGTAGTCGGCCTGGATGATGAGGTCGTCCCACTGCATCGCCTGGCCGCGGTCGATCGCCTTGTAGAGCAGGCGGCCGGCGTCTTGCGAGACGATGTCGGCCATCTTGCGGAGGTAGACGGGCATGACGCGGTTGCTCATCCACAAGACGAGCCCGCCGAGGAAGAGGCCGGTGAGGAGCGCGGGGACGAGCAGCGTGCGGTGCCCCACGCCGCCGGCGTGGCAGGCGACGACCTCGTTGTCGGCGGCCATGCGGTGGAAGCCGAGCGTCGCCCCGAACCCGGCCGCGAAGGGCAGGGCGTACTGCAGCATCGGCGGCATGGCCAGGAACATGTACCGCAGCGTGTCGAGCGCCCCCAGCTTGCCGTCGGCCAGCGGCTTAACGGCCGCGGCGAAGGCGAGCACGCAGACGAGCACCGCCGCGGTCAGCAACAGCAGCCGCCACATCGCCACGAGTGCATAGAGCCAGATCGTCCAGGGTGGCCGCATGGGGGGATTCTAAGGCCATTGGCCATTGGCCATTGGCCATTGGCCGGTGGCCGGTGCCGGTGGCCGGTGGCGTATATCCGCGATGTCTTGCCAATGGCCATCGGCCTATGGCCCATGGCCTACTTCTTCCGCACCTCCACCTTCCCCCCGGCCACGTCCTTGATGGCGTAGCCGAGGGCGAGCAGTTCGTCGCGGATCGCGTCGGAGCGGGCGAAGTCCTTGGCCGCGCGGGCCGCGCGGCGTTCTTCGAGCTTGGCGACCACCGCCGGGTCCGAGTCGACGCCGACGAAGACGCCGATCGACGTTTCCGCGGCCTTCGGTTTCTCCAAGCTCATCACACCCAGCACGCCGTCGAAGAGGCACATCACCTCGGCGTCTTCCTTCGATGCCTGCCCTCGTTCATTCACCCACTTGTTGATCTGCGCGACCGCCTCGGCGATGTTGAGGTCCTCGTGCATCGCCGCGGCGAAGGCCGCCTTGACGCGGTCGGCCGCCGCGTGATCCGGCGCGTTCTTCTCGCTCGCGGATTCCACGAACCGCCGCCAGCGCTCGACCGTCCGCTGAGCGGCCTGCAACGCCGTGATCGAAAAGTCCGCGTTGGAGCGGTAGTGCGTGCCGATGAGCGCGAGGCGTATCGCGGCCGGCTCGAACGAATGCGGCGGGGCCATCAGCTCACGCGGCGTG
This sequence comes from uncultured Phycisphaeraceae bacterium, assembly GCA_964652945.1. Taxonomy (GTDB): domain Bacteria; phylum Planctomycetota; class Phycisphaerae; order Phycisphaerales; family UBA1924; genus CAZZDW01. The sequence goes on along the minus strand of CAZZDW010000030.1, from coordinate 33,526 downwards.
TAAAACGTCCCCTTGCTCTTGCTCATCTTCGCGCCGTCGACGAACAAGAACCGCGGGTGGAACCACATCCGCGAGAACGTCCGCTCGCCGGTCGCGCCGCACGACTGGGCGATCTCGCACTCGTGGTGCGGGAAGATGTTGTCCTCGCCCCCCGAGTGCAGGTCGATCACGTCGCCGAGCCGGGCACGGGCCATCGCGGAGCACTCGATGTGCCAGCCGGGGTACCCCTCGCCCCAGGGGCTCGGCCACTTCATCACGTGGCTCGGGTCGGCCTTCCACAAGAGGAAGTCGGCGGGGTGTTTCTTCTGCGACTGGTTGGACTCGCTGACGCGCCCCCCCTCGCCGGCGCGGAGCTGTTCGAGCGTGTTGCCGCTGAGCGAGCCGTAGGGCGGGAAGGACTCGACCGAGAAGTACACCGCCCCCCCCTCCCCCCTTCCCCCTTCCCCCGCGCCTTCGTGCGGCACGAAATAGGCGTGGCCGTTGGCGACCAGTTGCTCGATCATCGCGATCATCTCGCGGACCATCTTCGTCGGCCGCGGCATCAGGCTCGGGTCCTGCTGCGCCTCGATGGCGACCTTCAGCCCGAGTCGTCGCGCATCTTCGAGAAACCGTCCCGCGTAAAAATCGGCGATCGCGTACGGGTCGGACGGGTCCACCCCCCCACCCTTCGCATCCACCGGCAGCTTGCCGCTCTTTTTCGCCTCGGCGATGCGCCGCCCGGCGACAGCCATTTTGTCCTCGCCGCCGCCGTCGGCCGCCGCGTCGTCGGTCATGTGCCCGACGTCGGTGATGTTCATCACGTGCGTCACGCCCCTCCCTCCGGCCGCTGCGCGGTGAACGCTCCCATCGGCCCGTGCCACCTCGCACAGGGGCGATTCGATCCACCGCCGCAGCAGATCGGCGGCGAGGAAGGAGCGGAAGTTGCCGATGTGGGCGTCGTCGTAGACCGTCGGGCCGCAGGTGTAGAAGGTGACGTTCGCCGGGTCGGACGGCGTGAACGCCTCGACCCGCTTGGTCAGCGTGTTGTAGAGTCGCAGGGGCATGGGCGGATCGTATCGACCAAATCCGCGGCAGCCTCAAGCCTCGCTCAACCGCCCGCGTGCGGCCGAGACGGTCACACCTTCGGCCCGCTGGCGCCGAGCTTGGCGATCGCCTCGCCGTACTCTTCTCGGAGCGGCTCGACGACTTCTTTAAGGAACCGCTCGGTCTGCTCGATGCTGCGGCCGACGTACTTCATCGGGTCGAGCACGTCGTCGAAGTCGATGTCGGCCTTCAGCGGGCCGCCGTGCCTGGTCGACGCGAAGTTCTTGTCGGCCTTGAGGCGCTCGATGAGGTCGTTGTCGGCGCCCTCCTGCTTGACGCGCATGCCCGCGGCCTGGGCGTGCTGGCGGATCAGCTCGTGGTAGTGCTGGCGGTCGCCGCCCGCCTTGACGCAGGCCATCAGGATGTTCTCGGTCGCCATGAAGGGCAGTTCGGCCATGAGGTTTTTGCGGACGGTCGCCTCGTGGACGACAAGGCCCGAGGCGACGTTGTGCATGAGGTCGAGGCAGCCGTCGAGGGCGAGGAAGGCCTCGGGCAGCGACAGGCGGCGGTTGGAGGAGTCGTCGAGCGTGCGTTCGAGCCACTGGGTGGCGGCGGTGTCGTAGGCGTTGCCGACGAGGTTCATGACGAAGCGGGATAGGCCGCAGATCCGCTCGCAGCGCATGGGGTTGCGCTTGTAGGGCATGGCCGAGGAGCCGATTTGTTTGTCTTCGAACGGCTCGTCGAGCTCCTTGCGGTTGCAGAGCAGGCGGATGTCGGTGGCGATCTTGTGGAGCACCGCGGCGACGGAGGCGAGATCGGCAAGGATGAAGGTGTCGATCACGCGGGGGTAGGTTTGGCCGACGACTTGATGTGTACGGCCTCGGAGGAACTTACGAGCGTCATGCACACGGTATTGCTCTGGCGTCATCTCTCGAAGTGATGCAGCAAGATCACGGTCTTCAATGGAAGACTTTGGCACTTCTTGCCCTGCCTTAGCGGCAAATCGTTCGCTGATTTCGGCATGGCCAATATAGTGCCGAACATCTTTGTCGCGTCTCGACAAGATTTCTGCATCATCTACCCACGGACTCCGTACATAATATTTTTCGTCGAGTTCGTACAGAAAGCCTGCTTCCAGGCGGTCAACCTCAGAAGATTTATCGTTGAACAAAGCAAGATATGACGCTTGTGTGCCTGTTGCGCCACGGAGTCCGCGGCGTTGGAAGTTCAGTCGAAATCCTCTCGCTTCAATTTCCTGATGGCAAAGCACAAGGTCCTGAGCCCATAGAGCCAGACGCCGTCCCACGGTTGTCGGTTGTGCGGGCTGATAGTGAGTGAAGGCGAGCGTTGGCGTTGACTTGTGAGGGGCTGACTGTCTCGCAAACGAATCCACACACCGGGCAACTTTGTGCTCGATCAGATAGATTGACTCTTCCAGAATCATCAGATCCGCGTTGCACACCACATCCTGGCTGGTCATGCCGAGGTGGATGATGGGGCGGGCGTTGGGGCACGAGTCGCCGAGGGCGTGGACGTGGGCCATCACGTCGTGGCGGAGCTCGCGCTCGTACTTCTCCGCGGCCTTCATCTCGTCGTCGGTGATGCCGCCTTCACGGTTGACAACGGCGCGGAGTTCATCGACTTGCTCTTTGCTGACCGGCAGCCCCAGCTCGTGCTGGGCTTCGGCGACGGCGAGCCAGATCTTCCGCCAGGTGTTGAACTTGTGCCGGGCCGACCAGAGGCGGAGCATCTCGGGCGAGGCGTTGCGGCTGGCCAGCGGCGAGACATACGAGTCGTACGGCGAAGAAGTCGTCATGCAGAAGGATAGGTGAATAACGTCAAAAAGGGCGGTTCTTCGCGGAGAGCGCGGTGACGCATAACGGCCCAGGGCCCGCGGCCCCGGGCTTCTGAGGGGCTTCAGGTACGCGGGTGCTGGATGGCGTGCCGGGCGCCGGGGATGGCGTTTGCGCAGGCGTTGGCGAGCCGCTGGAGCGTGTGCAGCTCGCGGTCGAGAACGTGGTGGTCGGCGTGGTCGGCCTTGGCGAGCGACTCGACGCACCCGGCGGCGCGGCTGAGGGCCGACGCGCCCGCCGAAGACGCCGCCCCCTTGAGCGCGTGGGCCGTGCGGGTGAGCGCGTCGAAATCGTCGGCGGCGGTCGCCACGGTGAGCGCGTCGAGGTCGCGCGTGATCTGCTCCTCCAGCTTGTCGAGGACCAGCAGGGCGATCTCGGCGTTGTTCATGCAGCGCTCCAGCAGCGACGCCGTGTCGATGGGCGGGGCGTGCGGAACAGAACGCGGGTTTGCTGAGGGTGTCGGCGGGTTCATGGCGGACTCCTTTCGCTGCTGGAACAAGATGTGGGAAGAGCGGCGCCGCGGTCGATCACGCGGCTTGGGTGAGCGGTTGCTTCTCCTGGATGTGCTTGTGGATCGTCTCGAGCAGTTCACGGACGTCGATGGGCTTGCAGACGTAGGCGTCCATGCCGACGTCGAGGCACTGCTGGCGATCGGCGGTCATGGCGTTGGCCGTCAGCGCGACGATGGGCAGACGCGGCAGGTTGCGGGCGCGTTCACGATCGCGGATCTGGCGGGTCGCCTCGAAGCCGTCCATCACGGGCATCTCGCAGTCCATCAACACCAGGTCGTAGCGGCCTTGCTCGACGGCCTCGACGGCGGCCCAGCCGTCGGCGACGATGTCGCAGGCGAAGCCCGCCTTGGTGAGGATCTCGCGTGCGACGATCTGGTTGATGTCGTTGTCCTCGGCCAGGAGGATGCGCGGCGCGGCCGGGCTCGGCTGGCCCGAAGACGGCGGCAGGGCGGCGCTGCTCGGGGCGGCGGGCACGGGCGATGCGGCGGGCGCCTTGCGGGCGGTGCGGCACTCGACGCCGACGGTGAACCAGAACGTCGACCCCTCCCCGACGTTGCTGGCGACGCCGATCGAGCCCCCCATCAGCTCGACGAGCTGCTTGGAGATCGCCAGCCCCAGGCCCGTGCCGCCGAAGACCCGCGTGGTGGACGAGTCGGCCTGCGAGAAGGCCTTGAAGAGCCGGTCGAGCCGGCTCTGCGGGATGCCGATCCCCGTGTCGACGACCTCGAAGCGGAGCGTCGCCCGCTTCCCCACGTGCGACTCGGGCGAGACGCGGAGCGTGACGCGCCCCTTCTTGGTGAACTTGACGGCGTTGTTGACAAGGTTGACGAGCACCTGGCGGAGCCGGTCCGGATCGGCGCAGACCTCGTCGGGGACGCCCTGCTCGATGGCGCAGGCCATCTCGACGTTCTTCTCCGCCGCCTTGGGCCGCAGCAGCTCGACGACCTCTTCGCAGAGGGCGTGGAGGTGGAAGTCGTCGGGGACGATGTCGAGTTTGCCGGCCTCGATCTTGGAGAAATCAAGGATGTCGTTGACGATCTTGGTCAACGACTCCGCGGAAGACTTGGCGAGCTGCCCATAGCCGAACTGCTGCTCGGTGAGCATGGGCGGCGTGCCCATGAGCAGGTCGATCATGCCGACCACGCCGTTGAGCGGCGTGCGGATCTCGTGGCTCATGTGCGCGAGGAACTCGCTCTTGGAGCGGCTGGCGGCTTCGGCGGCGGCGCGGGCCTCGCGGAGCTCGGCCTCGGCGCGTTTGCGCTCGGTGATGTCGCGGGCGATCTTGGAGAAGCCGATGACCTCGCCCCGCTGCCCGCGGATCGGCGAGAGGGTGAGGGCCACGTCGATGCGGCGGCCGTCCTTGGTCCGCCGGACGGTCTCGAAGTGGTTGATGTGCTCGCCGGAGCGGAGGCGGCGGAGCAGCCCCGGCACCTCGGCGGCACGGTCGGGCGGGGCCAGGACGCTGACGGGCTTGCCGATGACGTCCTCGGCGTGGTAGCCCAGCAGCCGCTCGGCGCCGGCGTTCCAGCTCGTGATGCGCCCGCTCAGGTCCTCGCTGATGATCGCGTCCTCGGAGCAGCGGACGATCGCCGCAAGGAACGACAGCGACTCCTGCTCGCGCCGGGCCTCGGTGATGTCGTGCTCGATCCAGACGAAGTTGACGAGCACGCCGTGGTCGTTGTGGATGGGGTGGATGTCGATCGTCAGGCGCAGCGGACGGCCGGACTTGGTGTAGCGCACGACCTCGCCGGAGAACGCCTCGCCTCGTACGAGGTGGTCGCCGATGTCGACGGCGACGTCCGGGTCGGTCATCGGGACGTGCAGCAGCTCGGTGGAGCGCTTCCCCTCGACCTCGGCGAGCGCATAGCCCGTGAGACGGGCAAAGCTCGCGTTAGCCCACTCGATCCGCCCCGCGGCGTCGGTGATGATCACCATGTTCCGCGTCTGCGAGGCGACGAGCGAGAGCTTGGCGGCCTCGTCCTGGGTGTGCCGCAGGTCGGTGGTGACGCGCCGGAGGAGCCAGGCGGTGCCGCCGACGACGAGCACGCTCAGCGCCGAGCCGACGGAGATGACCAGCTCCGTGCCGCGCATGGTGCCGAGGATGGAGTCGCGCCGGTGGATGACGGCGGCGGTCTGCTGGTTGGCGATGAGCGAGATGCTGCCGCGGACCTGCTGGAGCGGCTGGGCGAACTCGGGCGAGGCGAGGACCGCGGTGTTGAGCGGGTGGTGCGCGGTGCGTGCGCGAAGCTCGGCGACCCTCTCGGTGTGCCGGCGGACGAGCACGCGGACGCTGCCGAGCCCGCCCTCGGGGAGCACGGGCAGCTCGGCCAGCGAGGGCGAGCGCCCGAGCGTGTCGAGCGCGTTCCACACCGCGGCCTGGGCCGTGCGGTAGGCGCGGGCGGCGGGGTCGTCGGTCTGCTCGCCGCTGTTCGCCAGCAGGTAGCGGTAGCTGGCGGTCTGGAGGGACTGAACGGCGGCGTCGAGCTCGTGGAGGTCTTCGAGCGTCTGCCGCGCATTGAGGTTGTATCGTGCGCGGACGAGCACGGAGCCGAGGCTCTGGCTGGAGACGACCCCGAGCACCGTCAGGGAGACCAGCGCGATGGCGAAGCCGACGCCGCCGATGTGATGCACGCTCGTGATCGACCACCGGCTGGGGATGCTGGGGAGGACGCGGGGCGGATCGGGCTCGGCGAGGACGCGGGCGACGAGCACCAGCAGCGTCCCGCCGCCGGCGAGGATGAACCCGGCCGCGGTGTGCAGCGCCATGACGTAGAGCGAAGCGCCGGGCGCCAGCGAAGGAGCGCCGATGGCGTAGCCGATCACGCCCAGCAGGCCGAGGACGAACGCCGCCGCGCTGAGGATGGCGACGAGCGAAGGGATCCTGACCCGCGGGCGGCGGAGGAGGAAGAGGGCTGTGCCCACAAGAAGGAAGCCGTACGCCGTGTTGCTCGACAGGCGGCTGGGCGCCCGGACGCCGTCGTCGAGACGGCCGGCAAAGAGGATCAGATCGAGCCCCGGGTCGACGCCGACAACATCGCGGACCAGCCCGCCGAGGCCGACCACGATGAGGAACGTGCTGCCCGCGAGCAGGGCGAACGGCGCGAAGCGGCGCCTGCGTTCGGACCCGCTGAGCGCGACGAGGAACCCGGCGACGCAGAAGCACGTCGCCGTGAGCGGGTTCATGGAGAACCACCGATCGCGGATGTTGGTCACGCCGTGGGCGCGCAGCGACCAGCCGATCAGCACGGCCCCGCCCAGCCCCAGCATGCACGCGGCAAGAAGGCGGGCGAGGACGCGATACGGCGTCGACGAGAGCAAGCACGGCACACGGCGAGGCGGCGTCGGCATTGGACCTCGGCTCCGAGAAAAGAGGAACCGGTCACGCGTGGGTACAGGACAGCCGCTGTATCGATCAATCGGGGTGTCGGCTGAAAATCCGGTGCAAACGCCGCACAAGTTTGCTACATTGAGTGAAGTCCAGCCGGAGTTGTCGGGCTTCTCGACGACCGATGTGGCCTCATCTGGTCAATCGGGTGTTACACCGTCCGCCGTTCGAGGGAAATCCCCCGTCATCGCCGCATGAACACAAGCTCATGAAGCCGGTGGAACGACGGGCCGATATCGGCCCATGCCGACGGTTGCGCTCGGGGTTTTTCTTGAGGGCGCGGTATGAAGAGGACCATCCTGGTTGTCGACGACCTGGCGATCTTTCGCGAGCCGATCGAGGTCGTGCTGCGCACGCAGGGGTACGCCGTGGTGACGGCGTCCAACGGCGTGGAGGCGCTGCGCGCGGTCTCGAACGAGCCGCCCGACCTGGTGCTGCTGGATCTGAGCATGCCGGTGCTGGACGGGATGGCCGTGCTCAAGGCGCTGCGCGAGAACGCGGCGACCAGGAATCTGCCGGTGCTCGTCCTCTCGGCGAAAACGGAAAAAGCCAAGGTCGTCGAAGCGGTCAAGCTCGGGATCAGCGGTTACCTCCTCAAGGCCAACTTCTCGCTGCCGGTGATGCTCGACCGCGTTCGGCAGGTCTTCGAGGCCAGCGCCGACGCCACGCCGGCGACCGAGCAGAGCATCAACGACGACGCCGGCTTTGCGGGGGAGGCGGGGGACCAGCCGCGCGAGCCGGCGACGGCCTCGGCGGCAGCCGTCGCCAAACAGCCGGCGGCGGGCAAAGCCGCGCCCGCCTCGGCGCCGCCCGCCAAGAAGCCGGCCCTCGCCGGACCGGGCGAGCCCCTGATCGGCGTGGCGCGCAAGGGGGGCGGCGCGCCGGCGGCCGGCGGCGCAGCGGCGGGGAGCGGCGGCGGAGAAAAAGAGAAGTCGTGGAAGGCGCGCCAGGCCGCGGCGACGGCGCAGCTCGCCGGCAAGCCGAGCAAGATCGTGGTGAAAGCGGGGGACGACCTCAAGTCGCTCAAGCCGATCATGTCGCGCTCGGAAGTGATGAAACGCGTCAACACCGAGGAGGAGCTGCAGGGCTTCTCGCCGACGGTCACCCAGGTGCTCAAGCTGACCGCCTCCAGCCAGTGCTCGATGGACGACGTCTCCAAAGCCGTCGGCATGGACCACGCGGTGGCGCTGAAGATCCTCAAGCTCGCCAACTCCTCGATCTTCAGCCGCGGCGACCACGTCGACACCGTGCAGAAGGCCGTGCTGCGCATCGGCATCCAGAGCATCCGCCAGGCGGTCTTGAACATCGGCGTGGTGGAGCGGTTCGGGGGCGAGTCGCTCGACGGGGCGCTGCGCACGCCGCTCTTCTGGGAGCACTCGATCGCCACCGGCATCATCGCCGCCGAGCTGGCGCACGGGCTCGGGCAGAAGGACGCCGACATCGCCTTCACCGCGGGCCTGCTGCACGACCTCGGGCGGATCCTCTACGCCGAACGGCTCGACAAGGAGTACGCCGACGTGCTCGAGGCGGCGCGGACGCTCCGCGTGCCGCTCGAGCAGGCCGAGGCGCGGCTCCTGCTCATGAGCCACGCCGAGGTGATGGACAAAGTCCTGCACGCGTGGCATTTCCCCAAGGACCTCATCAGCCCGATCGTCTTCCACCACGCCGAGGCCGAGCAGGCGCGCACGCTCGTGCCGCGCCAGAGCGCCGAGGTGCTGCGCCTGTCGCTGGCCGACCGGCTGTCGCACGCGATGCTGCTGGGCTCGAGCGGCAACGACGTCATCTACCCGACGCACGAGCACTGCATGGGCCTCAACGTCGGGGCCGAGATCATCGCCAAGATCGAGTCGACCGCGCGCGAGCAGACGGACGAGACGAAGTTCGCCCTGCTCTCGCGGTCGAGCGGCGGCGAGCCCTGGCCGCGGCTGGTCGAGGAGGTGCGCGAGGAGATCGGCGCGCCGGTGCGGGCGCTCTTTGTCGGCGAGCACGGGCCGGTGGACGCATACCGGATCTTCTGCGAGACGGTGAGCGAGCCGGCGGCGATGGGCGGGGCGCCGAACGTCGCAGTGGTGCACATCGCAACGCCCAAGGACCGCGAAACGGCGAGCCGGCGGCTGCAGGAGACCGAGCAGCAGCTCGGCCTGAGCGCAACGCCCCTGCCGGCCGTCGTGCTCTCGCCGGAGGGGAAGTATTTACTCGACGACGCGGCGGCCCGCGGCCGCGCCTGCCGCACACTGCCCACGCCGACGCCGGTGGCCGACATGGTCGAGGCCCTGCGGCGGCTGGTGGTCACGGTAAGCGCCAAGGCGGCGTAACACCGCCGCGTGCCTTCGAGGCCCCACATATCCCGCAATGACCCCGATGGGATTCGAACCCATGTCCCCACCGTGAAAGGGTGGTGTCCTAGACCAGGCTAGACGACGGGGCCTGAGCGGGGATGGTAGACGTGTTGCCCGCGGGCGTCGTGCGGCCGCGGCAAAAGTCTCCGCCGTCGCCGCCCGCGTAGACTCCGCTTTGATGGCCCGCACTCCCGCACCCGCCGCCGCGAAACAGACCACCGCCGCTCCCGCTTCCGCCGCCCGCCCGCCGCGGGGCGGCTCGGCGTCGCCGCCGGGCCCGCTCGGCCAGACCCGGCCCGGTACCGACACAGACAGCGGGGCGGAGGTCGACAGAAGCGACGGGGGCGGGGCGGCCTGGCCCCACCGCACCCTGCTCGGCCTTCAGGGGCTCTCCGCCGACGAGCTGCGGACGCTGCTGAACACGGCCAAATCCTTCGCCGGCGTCTCCAGCCGCTCGGTCAAAAAAGTCCCCGCGCTCCGCGGCAAGGTCGTCGCCAACCTCTTCTTCGAAGACTCCACCCGCACGCGCCTCTCCTTCACCCTCGCCGCCCAGCGCCTCTCGGCCGACGTCATCGACCTCGCCGAGACCGGCTCCTCGGTGAGCAAGGGCGAGACCGCCGTCGACACCGCCCTCAACGTCGAGGCGATGGGCGTCGACGCGCTGGTCGTTCGGCACAAGGCCTCGGGCGCGCCCGCGATGATCGCCAAGGCCGTCCGGTGCGCCGTCGTCAACGCCGGCGACGGCAAGCACGAGCACCCCACCCAAGGCCTGCTCGACATCTACACGCTCGCCGAGTCGCTCGGCGGTGAACGATGGGAAACATTCGACCTCACCGGCGTCAAGGTCGCGATCGTCGGCGACATCGTCTCCTCGCGCGTGGCCCGCTCCAACATCGCCGGCCTGACGGCCCTCGGGGCCGAGGTGATCTGCGTCGGGCCCCCCACGCTCGTGCCCCGCTCGCTGGAAACGCTCGGCTGCCGCGTCGAGCACGACTTCGACCGCGTCATCGAGGCCCGCGGCGAGGACGCCGTCGACGCGGTCAACATGCTCCGCATCCAGTTCGAACGCCACGGGGACACATCGCACGCGGGCACAGGGGCCAAAGGGGGAGGGGGGGGGGGGGCGTTCCCGAGCCTGCGCGAATACGTGCAGTCGTTCGGCCTCACCGCCGAGCGGGCCCGACGGCTCAAGCCGGAGGCGGTCGTCATGCACCCCGGCCCGATGAACCGCGGCATCGAGATCGCCGGCGAGGTCGCCGACGGCCCACGCAGCGTCATCCTCAAGCAAGTCTCCAGCGGCCTGGCGGTCCGCATGGCAGCGCTCTACCTCTGCGTCGGGGCGGCGGAACAAGAATCGGGTTCCGGGTTCCGGGTCTCGGGTTCCGGGTGAACGAGCGACCTCGGGGAACACGCATGCGGATGAGCCCGAAGCGCCAGCGAGGGCGGGTGTCCGGTGCACCAGGGCAGAGCGGACAACTCGATTGAGATATTCGGTAACAGCCTTCGCCGGAGGGGGCTTCGGGCTCGTCCTGTCGCTACAACCCGCTTTGTTCGGGTATTTCTCGAATGCCCACGCATGCAGTGGCGGCGGTGGGCGGCCGATGCTCTGCACGCGGATGCACGGTGCAGATCCTTCATTGTGCGCACTCTTCGCGTCGAACGCGGCAGGGCCACGAACAGGCGGGCTGTATACTCCGTAGCGGGGCAATACCCGGACGGCGGGGGACTGTCGAGGCCCGGATAACCGGGCGTTTTCCGAGCGTTTTCTTTGGGCGGCGTACGGCCGCGAGGAGCAGACGGATATGGCGAGCAAAGGCACGGTCGTGGTCGCGGGCGGCGGCGGGTTCATCGGCGGGCACCTGGTGGCCGAGTTCCTGAAGCGCGGGTACACCGTCCGGGCGGCGGACATCAAGCCGCTCGACGAGTGGTACCAGGTCCACCGCGAGGCGGAGAACCACGCCGGGCCGCTCTTCGGCGATTGCCGCGACTTCAAGGTCTGCCGCCGGCTGTGCAAAGGGGCCGACGAGGTGTACCAGCTCGCCGCGGACATGGGCGGCATGGGCTTCATCGAGAACAACAAGGCCCTGTGCATGCTCAGCGTGCTCGTGAACACGCACATGCTCCTGGCGGCTCAGGAGGCCGGCGTCGGGCGGTTCTTCTACTCCTCCTCGGCTTGCGTCTACAACGCCGACAAGCAGAAGAACCCGGACATCGTCGCGCTCAAAGAAGCCGACGCCTACCCCGGCCTGCCGGAGGACGGGTATGGATGGGAGAAGCTCTTCTCCGAGCGGATGTGCCGCCACTTCCGCGAGGATTTCGGGCTGACGACGCGCGTGGCGCGCTTCCACAACGTCTACGGCCCCTTCGGCACGTGGGAGGGCGGGCGCGAGAAGGCCCCCGCCGCGATCTGCCGCAAGGTCATCGCCGCCAAGGTCTCGGGCCGGCACGAGATCGAGATCTGGGGCGACGGCACGCAGACCCGCTCGTTCATGTACGTCGACGACTGCGTCAAGGGCATCGACATGCTCACGCACTCGGACGTGCTCGAGCCGATCAACCTCGGCTCGTCGGAGCTGGTCTCGATCAACCAGCTCGTCTCGATCGCCGAGGAGATCGCCGGCATCGAGCTGAGCCGCACGTACAAGCTCGACGCGCCCAAGGGCGTGGCGGGGCGCAACAGCGACAACACCAAGATCGTCGAGTACCTCGGCTGGGAGCCGGACACGCGGCTGCGCGACGGCATGGAGAAAACCTACCGCTGGATCTGGGACCAGTTCGCCGCCAAGTACGACGCCAAGACGGCCCACACGTCGGCGGTCTCGACCTTCAAGCACGGGGCCAAGCCGATCCCCGGCGACGGGTTCAACCCCGAGTCCAAGCACATGGACACGTGGAAGCAGGGCATCCCCGAAGGGTACGGCACGATGAAGGAGGCCCTCGCCGGCGGGCCGAAGCGGTCCACGAAGAAGAAGGCCGCCGCGAAGAAGACGACGAAGAAGTCTTCGGCCAAGTCGGCGTCCTCGCGGAACGGCGCGAAGAAGGCGGCGAAGAAACCCGCCGCCAAAAAGCCCGCGGCCAAGAAGAAGGGCGCAAAGAAGAAGCTGGCGCGGAGCCGGTGAGAGCCAAATGGAGGTCGGCGGCGGCCTGTCGCGCTCTACAGTTGGTGAGAGGTCAATCATGGACACCCCTGCATCTCCAACCGGACCCATAGGCGATGCCGAGTTGCTTCGGCGGATTACGGTGAACCCCGAGCAATGCTCGGGCCATCCGTGCGTGCGAGGGATGCGGGTGCGTGTGGCGGATGTGCTGTCGTATCTTGCCGCCGGTGACACCGCCGAGACCGTTGCGGACCACCTGGCGATCGAGGTGGACGACGTGCGTGCATGCCTCGCGTATGCCGCTCGATATCTCTCGCACCCGCGGCTGGTCGCGTGACAGATTCTGCATCTCCACCCGGCGTTCTGTGGCTTGATGCGCCGCTGTCGCATTACCTTCCCGCGTGGATCACGGAGCAGACCGGCATCCCTTGCCAACACCTGCTCGAACTCGGGCTCCGCGAGGCGACCGACCGGCAGATCTTTCAGGCCGGTCGGACGGCCGGCGCGACGATTGTCACCAAAGATCGGGACTACGGCTGGTTGATCCGTGAGCAAGGCCCGCCGCCGCAGGTTATTTTGCTGACGTGCGGCAACGTGTCGATCACCCAGCTGAAAGCCCTTTTGTTGCGGGGTCTGCCGGCAGCTTGGAGGCGTGTACAGGCCGGTGAGCCATTGGTCGAGCTTGTCATTCAGGACTGATTTGCTATGTCTACGCCCCGCACCTACCTCATCATCTCGCAGGTCTACATCCCCGACGCGGCCTCGGTCGGCCAGCACGTCGCCGACGCCGCCGCCGAGATGGCCAGGCGCGGCTGGCGCGTCGTCGTCTTCGCCGCGGCCAACGGCTACGACGACCCGTCCAAGAAGTACCCCCGCCGCGAGACCCTCAACGGCGTCGACGTGCGCCGCCTGCCGTGGTCGTCGTTCGGCAAGTCCTCCATCGCCGTGCGCTTGCTGGCCCAGTGGATCTTCCTCATCCAGGCGACGGTCCTCTCGCTCTTTGTCGGCAGCGTCCAGGGGATCATGGTCTCGACCTCGCCGCCGTTCTGCGGCGTAGCGGGCGCGGTCCTCTCACGACTCCTCCGCGCGCCCGTCAAATACTGGCTCATGGACCTCAACCCCGACCAGATGGTCGCGATGAAGAAACTCGAGCCCGGCTCGCCGCCGGTGAAAATCTTCGATTTCTTCAACCGCATGATCCTCCGCCGCGCCAGCGACGTGATCGTGCTCGACCGCTTCATGCTCGACCGGGTCAACAAGAAGGTCGACATCACGCACAAGGCCGAGGTGATGCCCCCCTGGCCGCACGAGGACGAGCTGCAGCGGATCGCCCACGCCGACAACCCCTTCCGCAAGGCCCACGGGCTCGACGGCAAGTTCGTCATCATGTACTCGGGCAACCACTCGCCGGCGAATCCGATCGCGACGCTCCTCGACGCCGCGGAGAGGCTGCGCGACGAAGAGCGGCTCGTGTTCATGTTCATCGGCGGCGGGGGCGGCAAAAAAGAGGTCGACGACCGCATCGCCCGCGGGGCCCCCAATGTCCGCTCGCTGCCGTACCAGCCCCTCTCGGAGATCAAGTACTCGCTCTCCGCCGCGGACGTGCACGTCGTCTCGATCGGCGACGCCGTCGTCGGCATCGTCCACCCGTGCAAGGTCTACGGCGCGATGGCCGTCTCGCGCCCGGTGCTGCTCCTCGGGCCGACGCCGTGTCATGTGTCCGACCTGATCGAGCGGCACACGATCGGCTGGCATATCGCCCACGGCGACGTCGACGGTGCGGTGAATGCGATCCGCGCGATGCTCGAAACGCCGCCGGCCGAGCTGCAAGCGATGGGCGACCGTGCGGCACGGGTGGTCTCGACCTCGCTCAGCAAGGCCGCGCTCTGCGGACGATTCTGCGACGTGCTCGAACGCGGCACGCAGAACGCTGCTGTGTAGAAACCGCCCTCCCGACATGGGCACATCAAACATCTTGGATCTCTGTGGCACAGGCGTCTCGCCTGTGCAAGAACACTGGAGCCGCACGGCACAGGCGGGACGCCTGTGCCACGTTCAAACAGCCCCTGAAATCCTGGGTCTCGGCTCAGTATTTCTACAGCAGCAGAACACCCGTTCCTGAGCCACAGGCCGCCGTGCTCACGGCGTCTTCAGCCCCAGCGCCCGCTCGGCATCGTCGACCGAGATCCCTTCGACCAGGATCGCCTTCTCCGGCGACGACGGCCCCCGCACCACGCGCACGGCCGTCGGCTTGACGCCGAGTGTTGCCGCGAGCAGCGCGCAGATCGCCGTGTTGGCCTTGCCCCCCTCCGGCGGGGCGGCGACGCGGACCTTCAGCCGCTCACCGAGCGCCCCCGCCAGCCCGTCACGCTTCGCGCCCGGCACCGCCTTCACCGCGATCAGCACACCCCCACCGTCCGCACTCGGCGTCACGATCGGCATGGCGGCATTATTCGCCGGGCGGCCCCGTGGCACAGGCGTCCCGCCTGTGCGGACGCCTCCAGTATCAAGCACAGGCGTCCCGCCTGTACCACAGAAGAAGCTAGGAAAAAACAAGGGGCCCGGAGGCCCCTCGTGCAAGTTCACAAGATGGTTCGGCCGGTGCTTACAGGTTGATGACCGTGCCCGACTGCAGGCCCAGCACGCCGAAGCCGCCCGACGGCTGGAGGCTGCCCAGCGTCAGGTCGTAGTGGTGCATCTGCGCGATGACCGGGATGTCGGAGACGACCTCGATCGAGTAGTAGTACCGCCCGAACGACGGGCCCTGGTCGAGGACCTCTTCCAGCTCGTCGAGCACCAGGTCCACCGGCTTGCCGGCCGGGACGGTGCGGTTGACGTTCACGATCGTGCCGTCGTTATAGAGGAAGCGGAAGGTGACATTGGCGTCCTGGTCGGTCAGGCCGAAGAGCGCCGCGTTGGGGTTGAAGACGCTGATGGTCTCGAAGAGGTCGTCGCCGGCTCGGGCCGCGTCCATGAACCCCTCCGAGAAGAGGTTGTTGGTCGCGGCGGAGGTCGCGATCGGGTTGGCGACGATGTCCTCGTGCTCGTAGTGGAACGCCGTGCCGATGACGTCCGCCGAGCCGGAGGTGTAGACCACGCTGACGTTGAGCCCGTCGGCGAGCCCGGCGACCTGGTTCAGCGCATAGTTGGAACGGCGGTTGGGCTGGATGATCAGGCTGGCCGGGGTGACCACGATCTGGTTGGTGCTGGGATCGGTGAAGGTGATCCGCAGCGTGATGACCGCGGACGTCGAGTTGGGGTTGATGAACTCGAGCACCGTGTTGATCGCGCTGCCGTCGCCCGACTGGCTGGCCAAGGGCAGGACGCCGATGTTGGAGGGCGTGGTGGTGCCCAGCGTCGTGACGCCGCCGCCGAAGTTGGTGTCGTACTGCGTCAGCGCCGCGACGATCGGCTGGTCGCTCTCGATGAGGATGCCGAAGGTGCGGTTGTTGGGGACGTTGGGCAGGTCGGAGATGTTGTACCCGCCGCGGCGGAAGGCCTCGGTCGTCGTGGTGAGCACGACCGGCGCCTCGTTGCGGAAGAAGAACGTCACCGTGATGTTGGCCGTGGTGTCGGAGGTGTTCTGCCACACGGGGAAGCTGAGCACGCCGTTCTGCTTGACCCCGCCGGCCATGTACCACTGCGTCGCGGGGGCGCCGGAGAAGTTCTCCCCGGTCGCCGAGCCGTTGTCGTAGTGCGACAGGTTGGCGGCGATGGGCTCGGTGGACCAGACCTCGAAGGCGTAGGGGACGCCCTGCTGGAAGATCAGGTCGGTGTCGCCGGTGGTGAAGGTGAAGACGGAGACGCCGCCGCGGGAGTGGGCGGGGACGAACGAAGTGGCGATGACCTTGTCGCGGTACCAGAACTCGTCGTCGGCGTTCTGCGTCTGGGCGATCTCCGAGCGGGTGATGACCTGGAAGTGGGCCGTCGTGCTCCCCGCGTTGCCGATGGGGAGGAACTCGTTGATCGTGCTCCCGGCGAAGCCCTCGGGGTAGTAGTAGCGGTACTGGTAGAACGCCGCGACGTCGGCGGGCTTGATGATCTCGGCGTCGACGATGTTGACCAGCTCGTCGTTCTGCACGCCGTCGCTGCCGCTGTAGTCGTCGCTCACCGGCAGGTTGTCGAAGGGCGAGCCGAAGTTGTTGGTGTTCAGCCCGTTGATGAGCAGGACGACGTCCCACGAGCGCTGGTTGGCGACGCGGCCGAAGACAGTGAACCCGCCGTTCTGGAAGTCCAGCCCGTCGGGCGCGGTCCCCCCGTTGTCGGCGAGGTTGAAGAAGAACTGGCTGGTCGCCGAGTTGGGGTCGCCCGGCGTCTTGGCCATCGCGATGGTGCGCTCGGTGTTGCTCCGGCCGAACTCGTTGACGATCGGCGCCTCGACGGGGATGTCGATCGCCCCGGTCCCCTCGATATAGCGGTACCCGCCCCCCTGGAGGACGAACGGGGAGGGGCTGTTGATGAGCCGGTGGAAGAACGTCTGGTCGTAATCGCCGTCGCGGACATAATCGAGGAAGTTGGCGACGGTGACCGGCGCGTCGTCCTGGAAGAGCTCGATGTCGATGTCGCCGTAGTTGGTCTCGAAGCGCACGACCGGGTTCATCGAGTCTTCGAGGTCGCTGATCATCGGGAAAGGATCGCTGGCCAGGACCATGCGGCTCTCCAGCCACTCCAAGCCGCCCTTCTCGGCGATGAAGGACTCGGCCTGGACCTGACGACGCGAACGGTGCTCGAAGCGGTTGGTGTTACGACGGCTGTACACAGTCATCTCCTGACAAAGTTGAGTGATCGAGTCTTTGTCCCCTGGCCCCCGCCCCCCCCCTCTACCCCCCGTGCGCTCCCCGGTGCGGCCGGCGCCGTGGCCGACGGGCCGGGTGAATTCATATCCCGCCGCATCCTCCCCCGGCCCTACACTTTCCCCCGCGTTGGGCCTCATCCACGCACTACCGGCAACGATACCCGCGCCCGGAACCGAATGCCTCCCCCAGAACCGGTGAAATCTTTTTCAGCTCTTGGCGAGCCGCGTGCCGGGCTGATGCCTCCTCATCCGGTGGTCGTCGATCTCCAACCAGCCCCGCCGGTGACGCCCCGGCAAGAAAATCCCTCGGGCTCCGCATCCCCCTCCAAAGCCCTCCGGCGGCGTGTGGCGGTGGTCTCGCCCTGCTACAACCGCCCCACCGACGCCCGGGCGCTGCTGGCCGACCTCGGCCGCGTCTATACGCAGGGCGTCGATCTGCGGATCGTCCTGGTCGACAACGCCTCCGATGAACCCCTCCAGAATATCCCACATTCAGGGGATTTATCCATCGAATATCTGCGGCTGCCGACGAACGTCGGTGGGGCGGGCGGCTACAACGCGGGGATGGCCCGGGCCCTCGGCCTCCGCAGCCGGGATGTGCTCAAGGGTGTGAAACTGGGTAACAACGCGGCCGCGGCTCTGTGGGCCGGGGCGCTCGACGGCGGGGAGGGGAACGCCAGCGACTCGTTCGCCACGTGGGACGCCGAATACCTCTGGCTCGTCGATTCCGACGCCCGGGTCGCCCCGGACACCTTGGCGAAGCTATTGGCGGTCTTGGAACGCCGCCCCGACGCGGTCGCGGCCGGGGCCTCGATCGTCAACCCGGAAACCGGGCGCGTCTTCGAGATGGGCGGCCGGATCAACCGGGTGAGCGGTCGATTGGAGCCGGCGGCCGCGGGGAGCGTCGGGCTGCCCGAAACCATCGAGTGCGACTACCTCGCGGCGTGCTGCGCCCTCGTCCGCGCCGACGCCGTCCGGCAGGCGATCAACGTCGGCCACGCGGGAGAAGGGGGAGGGGGGGGGCTCTTTCCCGAGCGGTTCCTCAACGGCGACGACGCCGAGTGGTTTGTGCGGCTGTCCCGCGCCTGGGGCGGCCCCCCCCGGGTCTGTATCGCCGTGCGCGACGCCGTGGCGGTGCACCCGACCTTCGACCGCTACCCGACGTGGCACCGCTACTACATGTCGCGGAACGCCTTCGGCCCGATCGACGCGCTCGGGCTCGGCCGCAAGGCGCGGCTCAAACGGGCGCTCCGCGAGGTGGCGCGGGCGGCCCAGCAGCAGATGATGGGCCGGCGCGACCTGGCGAGCCTGCACCTGGCCGGGCTCGACCACGCGGCACGCGGCAAGGACACCGGGCCGGCCCCCTTCGGCACCATCAATATCGACTCGTTCGAGCCGGTCTCGACGCTCGCCGGCAGGCTCGACGCGCTGCTGCCCCGGCTGGGGCGGGCGCAAAGCCGCGTGCTCGTCGCGGCGGACCTGGGCGTCTCGCCGCCGCAGCGCGCCGAACTGCTCGCGGCTCTCGCCGACGCACGGCTGGAGCGGATCATCGAGGAGCCCGCCCCGGGCGTGACGCCGCGGTGGGTGCTGGGCGGGGCGTTGCTCCGGTTGTTGATCGGCCCCCCCAATCGCGTCGCAGTCGTCCCCGCGCGCGGACGCCCGGAGACGTGGCTGCTCGGCAAAGTGATGGTCCACGTCACGCCCGGCGGCGTGCTCGTCAAACGCACGCGGCGGCTGGCCTTCGCCTTCCGTGCGGCGGTCACGGTCCTGCTGGGATCGCTCAGCGCGGCACGGATCGCGGTGAAAGGTTCTGGGTGGGGCGGGCGCCCCCCCTCTCCCGCCCGCCCAGCGGTTGTCTTTGCACGTTCGCAGGGCGGGCGGGACGCCCGCCCCACCCAAGGCAAGATTGCAGAAGCACTACCCGTTGGTGCGTGTTCAACATCGCTGAGCCTCGACGTCGTCATCCTCACGCGGGACCGGTTCAGCGCGCTGGCCACCACGCTCGACAACCTCATCGGCAAGCACGGGCTCTCGCCGTCGTCGATCATCGTGGTCGACAACGCCTCGGCCGACGGCACGCCGACCAAGCTCGCCAGCCGCTACCCCGGTGTGCGGCTGCTCCGCCAGGCCGACAACCTCGGCGTCGATGGGTTTAACCGCGGCGTGGGCGTCTCGTCGGCCGACGTGGTGCTCATCCTCGACGACGACGCGCGGCCGACCGCCGGCGCGATCCAGGCGGCGATGGCCGAGCTTGAGCGCAGGCCCGAGCTGGCCGCCGTCACGCTGCACCCACGGCACGCCCAGACGCACACCAGCGAATGGCCGTTTGCGGAGGGGGCCTCCGGCCGCTGGCCCGTCATGGGGTGCGCCAACTTCGTCCGCCGCGCCGACTACCTCGGCGTCGGCGGCTACGAGGCGGCGTTCTTCCTCTACCGCAACGACACCGACCTGGCGCTCAAGCTGCTCGGGGCCGGCCGTGGCGTCGGGTTCGACCCGGCGTGGACGGTCGACCACGACTCCCCCGCGGCGGCCCCGGGGGCCAAAAAGAGCCGGCGGTGGCTGCATCTGGCGACGCGGAACTGGGTGTGGGTCTGCCGTCGGCACGCCAGGGGCGGGTCGCGGCCGCTCGGGATCCTCACCGGCTGGCTGTGGGCGCACAAGCACGCGGGCCTGCGCCTCGGCGGGCACGCCAGCGCCCTGCACGGGCTGCTCGACGGGCTGCTCTCGACGCCGCCCCGCGTCATGCGGCTGGAGGGACGGGGTGAAAATAATCAAGAAACGCGGCAGGCCGCGGAAGCGTTCGCCCGGCTCATGCGTATGCGTATGGGGAAAAAGGGGTAAGGGGTCTGGGGCCAGGGGGCTGGCCACAATGACGGTTGTCGCACTCAGTCGTTCGTCACGTTTTACCACAGAGACACAGAGGGCACAGAGTACACAGAGACGGAAAATACTTGCACATACGCAAATGGTTTTCTCTGTGGCCTCTGTGTGCGCTGTGCCTCTGTGGTGAAATCAGACGCAGCCGAGCGGCGACGATCGGAAAACAATCCGACTTATTCCCACGACATGCATATGAAGAGCACTCACATCGCATCGACGGCCCTGTTCATGCTCGCTGGAGCGGCATCGGTCTCTCTTTCTGCTTGCTCGAAGGAGCGTCGCGAGACGCGGAAGGTCGAGACGCCCATCGTCCGCGACGTGCCGCAGATCTTGCAGGGCACGATCGGGGCCGAGACGTCCTTCCGCGGCATCGACCCGGTCCTGGTCTCGGGCTTCGGCCTGGTGGTCGGCCTGCCGGGGACGGGCGGCGGCGAGATCGACGTGAGCGTCGCCGCGACGATGGAGCGCGAGATCGCCCGCAACGGCGTCGGCAAGGGGGCCAGCTCGGGGAACCTCCAGGGGATCGAGGGGGTTTCGCCGGCCCAGCTCCTGCGCGATCCGAACACGGCGGTGGTGATCGTCGAGGCGGCGGTGCCGCCGGGCGCGCCCGAGGGGGTGCCGTTCGACGTCTCCGTCCGCACGCTCCCCGGCTCGGGCGTGACGAGCCTGGAAGGGGGCACGCTGTGGTCGACCGACCTGCGGGTCGGGCCGGCGACGACGTTCGGGGGCTACAAGACGCGCAAGCTCGCCGAGGCGTACGGCCCGGTCTTCATCAACCCCTTCGCCGAGCCCGGCTCGACGGGCATCAACGGCAGCGGCCGCGGGGGCACGGTCGGCCGCGTGCTCGGCGGCGGCGTCGTCACCGAGCCGCTCAAGATCGCCCTCGTCCTCGACGACCCCTCCCACGCCCGCGCCCGCTCGATGGTCGCGGCGATCAACGGCCGATTCCCCCAGAGCCCGATGGACCGCGACCCGATCGCCCAGGGACGCGACGCCGGCAGCATCGCGCTGAGCGTGCCGTGGGACTACCGCGAGCGCTCGGCCGAGTTCATCGAGCTCATCCGCCACCTGCGGGTCGATCCGTCGTACCCCGAGGAGTGGGCGCGGGCGTACACGGCGGCGCTCAAAGAGCAGCCGTACATGGCGACGGATATCTCGTGGTGCCTGCAGGCGATCGGCAAGGGGGCGCTGCCGTTCGTGTCGTCGATGTACGACTACCCGGAGCTGACGCCGCGGATGTCGGCGCTGGAGGTGGGCGCTCGGCTGGGGGACCACCGCGTCACACCGCATTTGGTCGAGATCGCCAAGACGGCCCCGCCGGCGATGCGTGCGGCGGCGATCGAACTCCTGGGCGACATGCCCCCCGACCCGGCGATCGGCTTTGCCCTGCGCGAGCTGGTGGACTACCCGGACCTGAACGTCCGCGTGGCGGCGTACGAGGCGCTCTCGAAGCGGGGCTTTCTGGTGGACCGGATCAACGTGGAGGACAAGTTCACGCTGGAGCTGGTGCCGTCGGACGAGCCGCTGATCTACGTGACGCAGCAGGGCCTGCCGCGGATCGCGATCTTTGGCGGCGGGACGGCGGCCCCCGGCGAGGTGCCGCTGCGGCGGCCGATGCTGATGCGGACGTGGTCGGACCGGCTGATGATGGACTCGGAGAGCGCAAGCGCCCCCGTCCGGCTGTTCTACCGGGACTACCGCACGCAGAAGGCGCAGACCTTCGGCGCGGTGCCGGCCGAGCTGGCGGGGCTGGTCGAGTTCCTGGCGCACGCGCCGACGCCCGAGCACCCCGAGCCGGGGCTGGGCATGGCCTACTCGGAAGTCGTCGGGGCGCTCTACGAGCTGTCGAGGCAGAACGCCGTCCCCGCGGCGTTCGCGACCGAGCAGGACCGGCTCCGCGCGGCGGTCTTCGAGGCCTCGCAGACGACCGACATCAAGGACCACCCCGAGACCAGCGAACGCCCCGACGAATCGGGCGGCGGCAACCCGATCATCTTCAAGCCGCAGTCGCCGACCAAGCTGGAATCGGTCGAGCCCACCAAGCCCGAGCACGAGACGTGGGTGGTGCCGCTGACCAAGCCCAGTAAAGAAGAGAAGAAGTAGGCGTGGGGTGGGGGGCGTCGGTGGCTGGAGGGGGCTGGGCAATCAAGTGGTCATGGGTAGGGACGGGGCGGCACGCCCCGTCTCACCTTGAGCGGTGAAGTTTGCTGATGTGAGCCGGGGCGTGCCGCCCCGGCTGAGTGACGACCGCATACATCAGGCATCCGGGTTTGTTCTCAGCGTTCTGTTTCAAGTGGGGGGAGCACGAGGGGGGCGAAGCCCCGCCTCGTATCGCCAAAAATGCGTTCGTGGAGCCGTTTCGCGCACAGAGCCACCAACTCGGGTAAACTCTGCCCGATCGGCTCGGAGATGGCCGATGAGGTGTTTTCGAAGAGCAGGAGGCTCGACGCGACGATGCGGCTGTCCAAACTCACGCTCTGCGGTTTTAAATCCTTCGCCGACCGGACGGAGTTCACGTTCGACGAGCCGATCACGGCCGTCGTCGGGCCCAACGGGTGCGGCAAGTCCAACGTCGTCGACGCCATCAAGTGGGTCCTGGGGGAACGGTCCAGCAAAAGCCTCCGCGGCAAGGAGATGACCGACGTCATCTTCGCCGGCTCGACTGCCCGCTCGCCCCTGGGCATGGCCTCGGTCACGCTCACCTTCGACAACCCGATCGAGGAAGACGCGGCGGACGACCCCGCGTTGCAGACGCCGGAGACAGCGGGGCTGGGGCTCGACGGCGAAACGGCCGAGGCGAAGGCCGTCGGAGAAGAGGCGTCCGGGCAGGACGCGGCGGAAGCGGCCGACTCCGACGAGCGGCCTGCCGAAGCCCCGACCGCCGAGGAGGCCGATGCCGGCGGTGCGGCTGAGGTGCCGCAGCCCTCGGCTCAGGCGGACACGGGCGGCGAGCCGGAAGAAGGCCTGGCGATCGACCGCGACCGGGCGCGGATCAAACGCGGCCTGCCGATCGACGCCGACACCGTCGAGGTCGAACGCCGTCTGTACCGCGACGGCACCAGCCAGTACCTCATCAACGGCAAGCGCTGCCGGCTCAAGGACATCGTCGACCTCTTCCTCGACACCGGCATCGGCGCCGACGCCTACTCGATCATCGAGCAGGGGAAGGTCGACTCGATGCTCCTCGCCTCGCCGCAGGAGCGAAGGACGATCTTTGAGGAGGCGGCGGGGATCGCCAAGTACAAGGCCCGGCGGATCGAGGCGCAGCGCAAGCTCGACCGGGCCGAGGCCAACCTGAGCGTGACGCGCGAGCAGCTCGCCTCGACGGAGCGGCGGCTGCGGATCGTCAAAGGACAGGCCGCCAAGGCGCGGCAGTTCAAGCTGCTCGACGAACGCCTCGCGGCCCTCCGCGGCGTGACGACGCTCGATCAATACGAAGAACTCATCGGCCGCCTCGAAGGGCTGACCTCGCGGCTGAACGATCTTTCGGACAAGCGGACGCGCGCGCGGGAGTTGCTCGAAGCCGCCGAAGGGGCCCGGCAGGAGGCCGAGGCCCAGCGCGGCGAGCTGCTCGGGGCGCAGCGCCGGGCCGAGTCGGGGCACCAGTCGGCAAGGCACGCCGCCCAGTCGGCGACGCAGCGGCGGGAGATGACGGCGCGGGCGATCAACGAGGCCCGTCAGCAGGCCGAGGAATGCCGCCGGCAGCTCGGCGAGGCCGACCAGCGCCTCGCGACGCTCGCGGCCTCGTCGCAGGCGCACGCCGACGAACTGGCCGCGCTGAGCGAGAAACTGAGCGAGGCCGAACGCGGCTTGTCGAGCCTCGCCGAGGCGAGATCGACGGCCCAGCAGCAGGTCGCCAGGGCGCGGCAGGCCCACGCCGAAAAACGCTCGGCCGCGGCGAGCATCGACCGCGAGAAGACCGGCCTCCTGGCCGCCCTCAAGAGCGACGAACGGCGTGCCGCGGCGATGCGCGAGCAGCTCGGCTCGCTGGGCAGCCGTGCCGCGGGCAACCGCGGCGAACGCGAACGCGTCGGCGCCGGGCTCGACGAGGCGAAGACGCTCGCCGGTTCGCTGCGGCAGACGGCCGAATCGCTCACGACGCGGGCCGACGAGGCGCAGGCACAGGAACAGAAACTCTCCACCGATCGGCGGCAGCTCGCGGAGAAAGTCGGCGAGCTGGACCAGCGGTTCCTCAAGGCCGACAGCCGGCGGCAGACGCTCCGCGAGATGGCCGAGGCGCACGAAGGGTTCGCCGAAGCCGTGCGGTTCGTGCTCGAATCCAAGCGCGAAGGCCAGGACGGCGACGAGTCGCCCGGCGCATTTTCCGGCGTGCTCGGCGTCTTGGCCGAGATGATCGAGACCGACGCGGAGCACGCCGAGACGGTCGAGACGGCCCTGGGAGCCGCGCTGCAGTGCCTGGTCGTCAAGTCGATCGCCGAGCTGCCCGATGCCGCGGCCCTGGCGACGCTGCCGGGGCGGGTGGCGCTGCTGCCGCTGGCGGGGGTGGGTGACTCGTCTTGGGTGGAGCGGGCGTCTCGCCCGCTCACACTCGACGAAATGGGCGGGCAAGACGCCCGCCCCACCCAAGAGATATTGACGCTCGCCCCGGCGCACGTCGTGCGCGTGCGCGAGCTGGTGCGCGTGCGTGGGGAGGGAACGGAAGAAACCAGCGAACGGATCGCCGCGGCTCTCGACGTGCTGCTCGGCTCGACGTACCTGGTGAGCGATCTCGACGCCGCGATGATGCTCAAGGCGGGGGGATTTGGTGGCACCGGTCTCCAGACCGGTGCGGCTCGCTTCGTCGCCCGCGACGGCTCGGTCCTCGAGGCCGACGGGCGCGTGCTCGCCGGTCCCAACGGCGCGGTCGGTGGCGGCGTGCTGCGGCGTGCCAGCGAGCTGGCGGCGCTCGAACGCGAGACCGAAGCACTCGCCGCACAGCTCGCCACCGAGCGCGGCTCGCTCGAATCGGTCGACGCCGAGGCCGCGGCACTCGGCGCGAGCCTGCGCGACCTCCGCCAGGCCCTCTCCCAGTGCCAGCGCGAGCTCGCCCAGGCCGACGCCAAGGTCGAACGCTTCTCCGCCGACGCCGAACGGCTCGACCGCGAGCAGAACAGCCTGTCGGAAGAGCTCGACCGCGTCCGCGAGCGGTCGGAGGCGCTCGAGCGCGAGACCCAGGCGACCCGCGAGAAGGCCGAGGGGCTCGAACGGCTCTACGCCGAACAGCTCGAACAGGCCGCGGCCCTCGAGGCCGAGGTCGACACGGCGCAGAAAGAGGCCGAGGCGACCAGCGAACGGCTCACCGCGGCGAAGGTCGAGAGCGGCAGGCTCGGCGAGCAGGTCGCGGCGGCGCGGCGGCACAAGTCGGCCGTCGACGCGGCGATCGACGACGCCGAGCGGCGCCAGCGGAACCTCGCCCAGCAGGCCTCGCAGCGCGACGAGGCCGTCGAGCACCACACCCGCGTCCTCGACGCGGCTCAGCAGGAGATCGCCAAGGCCGAGGCCGAGGCCGCCCGCGCCGCCGAAGAGCTGGAAGCGATCGGCGCCCGCGTCGACGAAGCGACCGCCGCCAGCACCGACCTTGGCGAGAAGGTCGTGCTGGCCCGCGAGCACGCCGCGGCGATCGAGCGCGACTGGCACAGCCTCGAGGTCGCCCGCCGCGAGGTCGAGGTGAAGCGCGAGAACCTCGAAGAGCGCGCCGAGCAGGACCTCTCGATGGACGTCAAGTGGATGCTCATCGAGTACCGCGCGATCCTCGCCGAGGGGGACGTCGAGCGCGTCAACGCCGAGGAAGCCGCCGCGGAGATCGAGACGCTCAAGAAGGACATCAAGTCGCTGGGGAACGTCAACCTCGACGCGATCGACGAGGAGGGCCTCCTCGCGGCACGCAACGACGAGCTGATCAGGCAGGTCGCCGACCTCGACGCGGCCCGCGCGAGCCTCATCGAGCTGATCGAGAAGCTCAACGTCGCCAGCCGCGAAAGGTTCAAGCAGACGTTCGAGACGATCCAGAAGAACTTCTCCGGCCCCGACGGCATGTTCCGCCAGCTCTTCGGCGGCGGGCGCGCCGAGGTGCGGCTCATGCCCGTCGTCAAAGAGGGCGAGACGGTCGCGACGGCTACGGGCGAGGTCGACTGGCTGGAGAGCGGCGTCGAGGTCATCGCCAAGCCGCCGGGCAAAGAGCCGCGGTCGATCACGCAGCTCTCCGGCGGCGAAAAAGCCATGACCGCCGTCGCCCTGCTCATGTCGATCTTCCGCTCCAAGCCCTCGTGCTTCTGCGTCCTCGACGAGGTCGACGCCGCCCTCGACGAGGCGAACGTCGACCGCTTCGCGCGGACGATCCAGCGCTTCCTCGACAAGAGCCACTTCATCGTCATCACCCACCACAAGCGGACGATGCAGGCCGCCGACCGGCTCTACGGCGTCACCATGCAGGAACGCGGCGTCTCGCGGCGCGTTACCGTTAAGCTCGACCAGGTCGGCAGCGACGGCGCGATCGAAGCGGGCGAGAGCGGCGGCGAGAAGACGCCCGCTCAGACGCCAAAGACGCCAGGCCGACGCAAGTCCGTCGTTGACCCGGCGCCGGCCCCCGAGCCCGCCGCCGAAACGCCCGAGCCCGACAAGACCGGACGGCCCAGCGGCCTGCTCAAGCGGGCGCTCGGGGCGATGCGCGAACGCGAACAGGCCGAAACCCTGAACTGATCGACTGCTGATCGCCCGCCATGGACACGGCCTGCAGGAAGCGGCCGACACCGCGCCGTGCCGCGGCTCACGCCGCCGGCGGCGTCGTCTTCGGCGCGATCGCGATGAACAAACTCAGGATCGCCACCAGCATCGAGAAGAACGCCGTCGGCAGCGTCCACCCCATCGCCTCCATCGCCGTCTTCTTGAACTTATAACTCGGCACGTTCAGCTTCGGGATCACGTTCAGCGCGAGCTGATACTCCAGCGACCGCTCCTCGAGCGGCGGGATCGCTGCCAGCATCTTCGCCACCGCCTGCTCGGCCGGCGTGCCCCGCTCCCCCGCCGCGGTCTTCGCCAGCGTCTTCTCCGACCGCTCCGAGCGAGGCCACCGCCGCAGCGTCCGCTCGATCGTCCCGTCGCGCTTCAACTCGTAAAACCGGAACGACCACTCCGACCGCTTCACCGCCCCCCACGTCGCCGGGTCGTAGCCAGGCGGCGGCACGCGCGTCATCGCCACCACCCGCTCCCCCTCGCCGCCCACCTCGTCCACTCCTTCCGCCCCCGCCGCGCCCCCGTCATCCGCGTGCGCCGCGTCTCGACGCGCCTCCGGCACGAGCGTCTTCTCGTTCCCTTCCCCCTCCGGCACCATCCGCACAAACGCCACCACCGCGAACCACTCGTCGTAGATCGACAGGTCCGGCGCGTGCTCGATCGGCGGCTTCTCCACCGGGATCAGCACCGACTCGTCGCCATAGTCGAGCCGAACGTGCCAGTCGTGCCCGTCTTCCTGCTGCCCCCCGCCCTCGCCGGGCACGTCCGTCACGCTCGCCTCGCGCCCGAACGCCGTGAACGTCCGCCCGCTGATCGGCTTGAACTGGTAGAACCGGAACGCCGCGGTGGCGTTGAAATCGCGGACGCGCTCGGCCATCTTCGCCACGCTCAGCACGCAGACGACCGCCGCCAGCACGCACACACCGGCCGCGATAAGTCTTCGTTGTGTCATGCGTCGCCCCCTTATGCTCAAGCGGCCGATGTCACCCTTCTACGAGACGCGAGCGTGAGCGAGCGTGCCCTGAAACTCAGCAGTTACACGTTCGCTTAGGGGCTCGCGTCGTGTATGAAAGCGCCGAGTTTGCCGTGGCGCGCCCGCACGCATCAGTGATGCGAGTCTTGCGCTTCATGTCCGCCGCCGTGCTCGCCGTGCCCGTCCCCCTCATCGGTCACCGGCCGGCTGAAGTCGGCCGACGAGCCTTTCTCCGGCATCGGCTGGTAATACCCGGCGTCCGTCACGTCCTGCAGGTGGCCGTGGTGCCCGTGGTCGTAGATCACCAGCGGCGAGTTCTTCTGGATCGCCTCCTCACGCGCCGTCACCGTCAGCGGCGTGTTCGACCCCGTCCACGTGCCGCCCGGCGAGATGTAGTGCCCCTTGAACTGATCGATCGTCCGCCGGTTGCCCAGGTCCAGCGCGGTGAACCCGAGGAAGAACGCCGCCGTGATGAGCGTGAAGATGAAGATCATCCCGTTCAGCGGGTTGTCGTACTTGAGCTGCATGAAGAAGAGCACGACGATCGCCGTCTTGACCGCGGCGATCGAGATCGCGACAAACACGTTGATCGCCTGCGGGATCTCGACGTGCAGCATCTCGCCGACCAGCCCCTCGGCCTTGGCCAGCCCCACCGTCAAGAGCGTGAAGAACAGGAGCGCCCCCAGCACCAGCCGGAGCGTCATGATCGGCACGATCACGTGCCCGTGCCCCTCGTGCCCGTGCGCGCCGTACTCGGAATGGGGTTGCGTTTCGTGGCTCATGAGTATTCTCGCAGGGAGCAGGGAGCAGGGAGCAGGGAGCAGGGAGCAGCTTGTATTTTCCTGTTGCCTGCTGCCTATTCCCTGTTGCCTTGTCTTTTCAGTGGATCAGATACAACAGCGGGAACAGGAAGATCCAGACGATGTCGACGATGTGCCAGTACAGCCCAACGCCCTCGACGGCGTTGTAGTGCCCCGGCCCGAAGTGCCCCTTGCGGGTCCGCACCAAGAGCCACAGGAACAGCCCCATCCCGACGATCACGTGGCTGGCGTGGATGCCCGTCGCGGCCCAGTACACGCCCCAGAACAGCGGCTCGTTGGGGTCGTGCGCGTTGGGATAGCTGAAGAACTTGCCCGGCAGCTTGCCCTGCTGGATCTTGGGGATGTACTCGAAGGCGAACTTGATGAACAGGAACGCCAGGCCGCAGAAGAACGTGATGATGATGTTCCGCTGCAGCCACTTCTGGTTGCCCGTCTGGGCGTGCCGCACGCCCGAGGCCACGGTGTACGACGAGATCAGCAGCACGATCGTGTTGAGCAGGCCCCAGCGCACGTCGAGGTAGTGCGAGCCGTTGACGAACGCCTCCGGGTGCAGCATCCGGAAGATCGCGTACGACACGAACATGCCCGAGAAGAGCAGCACCTCGGTCGCCAGAAAGAGCCACACGCCCATCTTGACGGCGTCGAACTCGTGCTCGCGATCCTTGAAGTGGTGCGCGGCGTGGTACCGCTCGTGGTACGGACGCTCCTCCACCGCCGCGCCGTGCACGTCGGGAGGAGGAAGGGGATGCTTGCCGAGGTCGATGGTCGTCATAGATCAACTCGTCTTGTTTTTACCGCAGAGGTCTCGGAAAAGAGCAAATCGCAAAGGGCCAAATGGCAAATTCAAATCCGCCTCTCAGTATCCCTTGCGTTGTGTGTCTTCCTCTGTGCCCTCTGTGTTCTCTGTGCCTCTGTGGTGAAAAATAACCATCCGAAAACAACAGCCGATCAATGCTTTGCGATAGCCGGGTTCGGCCGCGGCAGGACGAACTCGCCCGGCTTGGTCTGCGGCGGAAGCACGTCGTCGTACGCGTACGGCCCGTGCGTCAGCACCGGCTCGTGGTCGAAGTTGTGCTCGATCGGCGGGCTCGACGTGTTCGTCCAGTCCAGCGTCAGCGCGCCCCACGGGTTCGGCGGGGCCTTGCGGCCGGCAAACAGCGAGTGCAGGAAGACCACCAGGTGCACCAGGAAGCCCAGCGCCAGCACCCACGACGCGTAGGTCGACGCCGCGTGCAGGCTCTGGAACTCGGGCGAATAGTTCGCGTACCGCCGCGGCATGCCGCGGGTCCCGAGGATGAACTGCGGGAAGAAGACGCCGTTGAACCCGAGGAAGACCAGCACGAAGCCGACCCGCGCCCCCAGCTCGTTGTACATCTTGCCGAAGATCTTGGGCCACCAGAAGTGGATGCCCCCGATGAAGGCGATGATCGTGCCGCCCATCATGACGTAGTGGAAGTGGGCGACGACGAAGTACGTATCGTGCAGGTGCAGGTCGGTCGCCAGCGCCCCGAGGAACAGGCCGGTCAGCCCGCCGATGGAGAACAGGAAGAGGAACCCCAGGGCGTAGAGCATCCACGCCGTCAGCACGATCGAGCCCTTGTAGAGCGTGGCGATCCAGTTGATGACCTTGACGGCCGAGGGGATCGCCACCAGGAAGGTCAGCCCCGAGAAGACCACGCTGGCGACCTCGCCCTGGCTGGCGAAGAGGTGGTGCCCCCACACGATGAACGAGATGCCGGCGATCGCCAGCGACGAGAACGCCACGGCCCGGTAGCCGAAGATCTGCTTGCGCGCCCCCGCGGCGATCAGCTCGTTCATCACCGCCATGCCCGGCAGGATCATCACGTACACCACCGGGTGGCTGTAGAACCAGAAGAAGTGCTGGAAGAGCACCGGGTCGCCGCCCAGCTTGGGGTCGAAGACGCCGATGTGGAAGACCCGCTCCATCAGCAGCAGCAAGAGCGTGATGCCGATGACCGGCGTCGCCAGCACCTGGATGATCGCCGCCCCGTAGATGCCCCACACGAACAGCGGCATGTCGAACCACCCCATGCCGGGGCAGCGCAGCTTGTGAACGGTCACGATGAAGTTGAGCCCGGTGAAGATCGACGAGAAGCCGAGGATGAACGCCGCGCTGACCATCAGCAGCACGTTCCAGTACCCGTCGGTCGTCGTCGAATACGGCGTGTAGAACGTCCACCCCGTGTCGACGCCCCCCGCGATGATCGCCCCGATCGCGAAGATCGAGCCGAAGAGGTACACGTACCACGAGGCGAGGTTGAGTCTCGGGAAGGCGACGTCCTTGGCCCCGAGCATCAGCGGCAGGAGGAAGTTGCCCAGGCTCGCCGGCACGCTGGGGACGATGACCAGGAAGACCATGATGAGCCCGTGCAGGGTCATGACCTTGTTGTAGTTTTTATTGGCGGCGGTGAGGTTCGAGGCCGTCACCTCGCCCAGCGTCGCGTTGCCGATCGGGTGCCCGGTGATGATGCCGGTGTCGGTGTGCAGGATGGAGGGCTCGAGGAGCTGGTAGCGGACGACCAGGGCCGCCATGCCGCCGAAGAAGAACATGAAGAGGATGGCGACCAGGTACATCACGCCGATCTTTTTGTGATCGACGGTGGTCATCCAGTCCCAGATGGTGGTGATGATGCCGCCCTTGGGTTCCAGATACGAGCCGTGGTGCTCATGGCCGTGGCCGTGCCCGTGCGGGTGGTGGGCCCGGTCACCGTTCTGGTGGGTCAGGCCGCCTGAGATGTCGCCGATCGTGGACATATGCGTGTGCTCCCGTAGAAGGAGTGAACGGTCTTATTCGTGCGCGCCGCCGCCGGCGTGGTCGTGCTCTTGCCCCTCGGGCGCGGGGTGCGCGCCGTCTTCGTGCGCACCGGCCGGGGCGGCGGCCGGGGCGGGTTCGTGCGCCGGGGCGTGCTCGCTCCCCTCGGCGCCCTCTTCGCCGGCGGGCTCGGCGCTCTCGTCGTGGGGGCCGGCCCCCGCGCCGCCGCCGACACCGTTGATGTACTTGATGTAGCGGATGAAGGCGTCGATGACTTCGGGCTTGCTGCCGAGCTGGCTCTGGAAGGAGGGCATCTGGTTGGGGAAGCCCTGGTGGATGTGCGCGGCGGGGTTGAGGATGGACTCGCGGATGTAGTTCTCGTCGAAGGTCGCCGTGCCGCCGTCCTCGAAGGTGACGGTGTGCCCCCAGCCGGACTTCCACGTCGGGCCGGTGCCGACCGAGCCGTCGGTGGTGTGGCACGTGCTGCACCCGTAGCGGGCGCGGAGCTTCTCGCCGACGACGTCCGGCGGGCCCTCGACGTCGATCTCGGTCGCCTTGGCCTTCATGACGTCGTAGGTCTTGGGGTCGACGACGCGGACGAGGGCGGCCATCTCGGAGTGGTTCTCGCCGCAGTACTCGGCGCAGTAGACCGCGTGCCCGTAGACCTTGACCTTCTCCTCGATCTTCTTGCTGTAGGGGCTCTCGAGCAGGTTGGCCGTCCACTCCAGCGAGTTGTCGGCGGTGCTGGGCTCCTTGGCGTCGATCCACATCGAGGTGTAGCGGTTGGGGAAGACGTCGATCTTGGTGCGGAAATCGGGGATGTAGAACGAGTGGATCACGTCGCCCGAGGTCAGGATGAACTTCACCGGCCGCCCCGCGGGGACGTAGAAGACCGGCACGCTCTTGCCCGACTCGGTGATGTAGGCCGTCTCGGTGCCGGCCGTGCCCCCGTTGTCGTAGCTGATCGTCCAGTCCCACTTCTGCCCGCGGACCATGATCTCTTCGGAGTCGGTCGGGGCCGCCTGCTTGTCGACGTACCCCTTCATCCCCCAGAAGAAGATCGGCACCATCACGATCAGCGGCACGATCGACCACCCCAGCTCGAGCACCGTGTTGTGCGACGAAGAAACCTGGTAGTTCTTGTGCTGGGCCGAGCGGCGGTACTTGAGGACGAACCACACCATCGCCCCCATCAGGACGGCGAAGGAGATGATGCTCACCCACAGGATGAACATGTACAGCTTCTCGGTGTCCTCGGCCTGGAGCGAGTTGCCCGCGTTGCCGAACCAGAACCTGTGCAACGACTGTTGTGCGACGGTCAGCATGGTCATCTCATCACCCCCCCGAAATGCCCCGCCACCCCCGCCCGGCCCGCGCCCCCGCCGGTGGACGTCCCCACGTTCATGCGCCCGCCGCCCCCGACCTGGTCGCCCGCCCCGCTCTTGGCCCGAGCCGCGGCGTCCGCCTCGGACCCGCCGGCGGCGGCCTCGGCGAGCGCGGCCTTGCGCGACAGCGCCCGCTCACGACGCCACATCACCAAGAGCAGGCCGCCCAGAAACACGACGGTCAGGGCCGCCCCGGCCTGCATGACGCGGAAGGCCGCGATGGTGTACGTGCCGGCCTTGGGGTCCCAGTGGTAGCACCACAGGGGCACGCGGTCCCACAGGGTGCCGATCTTGCCGTCGGTCGCTTCGAGCAGCGCCAGCCGCAAGTCCTTGACGGGGTATTCCAGCCCCGTGAGGTAGCGTGAGATCCGCCCTCCCCCGCCGCCGCCCTCGCCGTATTCGGCCCCCGCCGCGCCTTCGGCCTGGTCGCGCAGCGGCGTGGCGACGAAGACGACCGTGGGGTGCGAGTATTCGCCGATGTCGGGCAGATATTTGTAGGGGAAGCCCAGCGCGTCGGCGAGGGCCTTGGCGTTCTCGGGCCGCGAGGTCCAGACGTGCCAGTGGTCGGCGACGCCCGCCTCCTTGCCGTGGTCGTAGGTGAGCAGGTCGGCCTCCTTCTCGGCCGCGGCGTCGGTGGGCGTGTCGCGGTGGTCGAAGGAGACGAACAGGACGTTGAAGTCCTTGCCGACGGTGAAATCCAGGTCGTTGAGCGTGCTCGTGAGCGACGAGACCACCCGCGGGCACTGCAGCGGGCAGCGGAAGTAGAGCATGACGATGAGCACCGGCCGGCCGTCTGAGAAGGCGTCGCGGAGGTGGACGGGCATCCCCGTCGAGTCGGTGAAGGCCAGGTCCATCGGCAGGGCCTTGCCGAAGTTGTACTTCATCGCCAGGCCGCGCTCGGGCTCGGGGACGTAGTCGCCGGTGTAGCCGCCCTGCCCGACGCTGCCGCCCCCCGCC
>CAZZDW010000029.1:0-35586 GCA_964652945.1 uncultured Phycisphaeraceae bacterium | reverse complement strand
TCCTCTGGGTCGGGGAAGAGCAACTCGGAGCTTACCATCACGGCCAGCGCCTACCAGGAAAACCCGATCTAGATAACGTCACCGTCATAGCACCAACTACCACAGGTCGTGGACATCATCATGCCCGAGGCGTGGGCCGACCACCCCGACCCGCTGTTCTACATCACCGCGCGGTACCGGCGGGCGCTGGAGCAGATGGTCCGCCGAGCCCCCGAGCAGAACCTGTGGCTGCACCGCTACTGGAAGAGCCGTCCGCGGCACGAGCGGCTGGGCAAGCCCTTCCCGGCGTCGCTGCGGGAGAAGCTCGAGACGTTGCCGTGGCTGAGCGACCGGGATATCGCCCGAATTGAAGAGCACAGCGAGCGTGACGCCCGGCTGCTGGCGGGAACGTGACGACGCCGCGACCTATGCTGAATGTTCGCACGGCGGCTGCGCCCGACCAAGGTGGTCGGCGTCCCGGCGACGGGCGGGGAAAGGCAGGACTCTCTCTATGACCGGTCGATTGGAAGGCGTGCGTGTGCTGATTGTGGACGACGACCGCGATGTGCGGGACGCGTTCGAGGCGGCGTTGCAATCGGAGGGGGCCGAGACGATGATCGTGGTCGACGGCAACCAGGCGGTGGCCGTCTGCCAGGAAGACCCGCCGGACATCGTCGTGCTGGACATGATGCTGCCCAAGCGGTCGGGGTTCCTCGTCCTGGAGAAGATCAAGGGGCACGAGGACAGCCCGATGGTGATCATGGTGACGGCCAACGAGGGCCGGCGGCACCAGGCGTACGCCGAGTCGCTGGGCGTGGACAAGTACCTGCTCAAGCCGGTGCCGCTCGATCAGCTCATCGATACGGCGGTGGAGCTGGCCGAGCAGCTCGACGCGCAGGACCGGCTGTCCGGCGACGACGACGAGGACGCCGACGAGGGCGAAGAAGACTAATCGGAGGACAAGGCCCAGTTGGCGCGACGACGAACGATGGTCCTGGTGAGTGCGGCAGGGGCGGACGAGCACGGGCTCGTCTCGCTCGGCACGCTGCGCGAAGTCCTGGCCATCCTCGCGGCGCACAACACCGCCCCCGACGGCTCGGGGGCCGAGGGGCTGGGGTTCACGCTGGGGATGGCGACGCTGTACGGCCCGGGCTTTGTGATGGAAGTGCCGGTGACGGAGGGGGCGGGGGCCGCGGCACGGGGCGGCGGGCGCGACGAGGGGGGGCGTGTGTCGCAGGCGCTGATCTATCTGACGGACATGGACTTTGCGTGGCCGGTCTTGAGCCGGCTGGTGAAAGCGCAGCCGTGGAAGCTGATGGACCCGGAGACCGGGCGGAGCTTCGGCGGCGGATCAAGTAACGGCAGCGGGGAGTAAGACGAGCGATGCCTCAGGAAACCAAGTCGAAGGATGTCGAGGCCGCACAGGCCGCGGGATCGCTGGCGGGCAAGGCGGCGGATTTTTTCGCCGGCGTGGGTGAGGGCGAGGCGCTGGCGGTCTTCGAGCAGGCGTTCGACTACCGCGGCGACGTGACGCTGACGCTCAAGGACGGCCGGGTGGTCGCGGGGTACCTCTTCGACCGCAAACGCGGGAGCGGCCTGGCCGATTCGACGGTGCGCGTGATGCCCAGCGACGGCTCGGCCAACGTCACGGTGGCGTACGCCGACGTGGCCGGGGTGGTCTTCTCCGACCGCGATCCGGCGGCCGGGAAGTCCTTCGAGTCGTGGATCAAAAAATACGTCGAGAAGAAATCCAAGGGCGAATCGGCCAACATCTTCAGCGAAGAGTTGGAGTAGCTGCTTGGTAGCTCGGCTCTCCGAGCCGAGCACACGGCACGGAGTGCCGTGCTACCGCAAACATTCAGTTCACCGGCCGCATCTCGTTCGGCGCGGGCTCGTGCTCGGCCTCGGGTTCCTCGGGCTGCTCCATCTCCGGCTCGTCGGCGGGCGCGGGCTCGTTCATCGTCGGCTGAGGTTGAGCAGCCGTCGGCGCGGTCTTCTCCGGCTCTTTCCACCCCGGGTCGCCGGCCTTGGGCGGCGGGGCGGGGGGGACGTAGTTCAGCTCGGGCGTCGGCATCGAGCCGATCGACCAGGCGTTGTGGTAGTCGACGTGCCACGGGCGGATCCCGCCGCGGAGGTAGAGGGTCATGCCCTGCAGGACGGGTCGTCCGTCGGAGCCTGGGCCCATGCCGGGGACGGGGCGCATGACCTCGGCCCGGGCCTCGTCGCCGGAGATCCAGACGCGGACGAAGTGGTAGGTCGGCAGGCCCTCGTTGCCCGGCTCCATCGGCACGGCGCCGGGGCCGGCGTTCTTGACGACCAGGTCGTAGACCTCGCGGCGGACGCCGTCGGGGAGGTTGATCGCGAAGAACTTCTCCTTGCCCTCCATCCGTTGGATGCGGTCGCCGACGGCCTCCGGCCCGGCCTGCCACTCGTACCGCTCATACGGCGGATAGTGCGCCACGGTCCAGCGGATCGATTCGGCCATGATCTGGTGCACCGGCGGGCTGTTGATCGACTCGACCCCCGGCTCGTCGCCGATCTCCGGGTAGACGTGGTAGCCGACGCACCCGCCGCCCAAACCGGCCCACACCAGGGCTAGTGTGAGGAGGAGCGCGACGGACAGGTTCGAGACGAACAGTTTCATAAGCAACCCTTTGAGAGCGACAGAAGCTGCCGAGAGCATGGTCAACTGTACCGGGGCGGGGGGGTGGGTTCTTTTCAGCCCGAGGGGGTGGGCACTGGAAATTGTGCGCCCGCGCCCGGCTCGGAGAGCCGGGCTACCAAGACTATCGGCATATCGTCGCTGAGCAGACTATGACGACTCCCTCATCACCGACGACCACGTCTCC
Organism: uncultured Phycisphaeraceae bacterium; assembly: GCA_964652945.1. Taxonomy (GTDB): domain Bacteria; phylum Planctomycetota; class Phycisphaerae; order Phycisphaerales; family UBA1924; genus CAZZDW01. Next base: position 32,758 of record CAZZDW010000029.1, on the reverse strand, counting down.
GAGCCGGCGGTTCGTGCTGGGCGTCTCCGGCGCGTCCGGAGCGGCGTACGCCCTCCGCACACTCGAACAACTGCTGACGCTGGGTCACGAAGTCCACCTGGTCGTCACCGACTACGGCCGGCGGCTGCTCTTCGACGAGGCGGGTATCACCCACGTCGAGTTCGCGGCTCTGTGCCCGACGATCGCCGACGCCCGCGTGGCCCAGCGGCTCGTCATCCACCCCAACAAAGACGTCGGAGCCGTCATCGCCTCGGGGTCGTTCCTGCACGACGGAATGGTCGTCCTGCCGTGCTCGTCGGCGTCGCTCGGAGCGATCGCGACGGGCTCGGGGTCGAACCTGCTCACTCGTGCGGCGATGGTGACGCTGAAGGAGCGACGGCCGCTGATCGTGTGCCACCGCGAAACGCCCCTGAGCCTGATCGACATCGAGAACATGCGGACGCTGACGCTGGCCGGGGGGATCGTCTGCCCGACCAACCCCGGGCTGTACCTCAAGCCGAGGAGCGTGGAGGACCTGGTGGACTTTATGGCCGGCAAGGTGCTCGACCTGCTCAAGGTCGAACACACGCTGAAGACGAGGTGGGGGGAAGATCAAGGTTGATCGGTGCTGGGCGGCAGCTCGACCTCTTCGATGACCGTTCGGCGCAGCTTGACCGGTCCGGCCGGGGTGTCGCGGGTCTCTTCGGTCGTTTCTTCCTTGATGACCCGGCGGGCTGGTTCGTCGGCATGATTGGCCGACGCCTTGGTGACATCGGTTTTCACGCCTTTGGCGATGTGGCCGAAGAACTCGCCGAGGTTGCGCCAGAGAGACTTGTCCGACATGGAGGGCCGTCCTTCGAAGGTGTCAGTCGCCCTTCAGCCAGTTGGCTAATCCACACACCGCCAAGATCACGGGAAACAGGATGAACGCGGTAATGAAGCCTCGGCGTCGATAGCGACGGTATTCGCTCCGTCCACGCGGAGTGATCAGAGAGTTCTTCGGCAGCCCCGCGGCGATCTCTTTGGATCGCGTATTCCACTCGACCATCTTGAGAAGGATGTCAAGAGGTTTCGGCATGAGCGCTCGTCACACGTAACCGTTCAGTGATGCCCATGCCCGCCGGAGGGATTCCTGGCGGCGTCATCAAGAATCTTGGCCACCTGTTCGGGCTTGACGTTCTCGTGGAGTTTCTCGTCGACGAGCATGGCCGGGGCGGTGCCGCAGGACCCGAGGCACTCCAGCTCGATGAGCGTGAACCGGTTGTCGTCGGTGGTCTCGCCGACGTCGACGCCGAGTTTGGCCTTGCAGGCCTCGGTGATCTCTTTTTGGCCGCAGAACTCGCAGGCGATCGAGCGGCAGACCTGCACGAGGTGCTTGCCGCGGGGCTTGAGCCAATATTCCTCGTAGAACGACGCCGTGTCGTAGACCTGCGAGGGCTGCAGGCCCAGGAACTCGGCCAGCTCCTCCATCGCCTGCGGCGGGACCCAGCCGTATTCGTGCTGGATCGCGTGCAGGCTCGGCAGCGTCGCCCCCTGCTTGTTCGCGTACCGCGGCAGGATGACGTCCGAGAGGTGCTGGCGGAGCGCGGGCGTCAGATACGGCTCGGCCCGACGCTCGATCTTGGCGCCGGCGGAGTTTTTGGTGATCCAGGCCATGTCGATCCTCGTCCCGCGTTCCTGCACGGAAGCCGCGATTAGGGCATCGTAGACGCGATGCCCCGAAGCCGAAGGGACGGATCTCTCCATCTTCTCGTCGAGAGGATCGGCGCGGGGGTCTACGCGGCGATGTCGCCGGCCATGCGGAAGCTGACGCCGTCTTTGAAGACGGCGCTGAGGGTGTCGCGGGCCTCGTCGGAGAGGTTGCGGGTCTCCATGCCCATGCGGAAGCAGCGGGTGAGCCAGCCGCCGGTCTGGGTGACCCAGGCGACGCGGACTTCGAGGCGGACGTCGCCGCGTGGGGTGTTGACCGTGATGAGGCTGGTCATGTTTTCTTTGAGGGGGCACTTGCCCTTGCCGCGGATGCACAGGCCGGTGAGGGTGAGGTTCTCGATCTCGCCCAGTGAGCAGCGGACGCCGGAGAGGGCGACCCGGCCGCGTTTACGGCGTTCGCCCTCCTGGCGGGGCCTCATCGAGTTGGCGATCGCGGCGAAGACGTGGGCCATATCGGCCACAAAAATCGGCCTTTTCATCCGGCCACTTCAGGGGAAGCCCGCCCGGCCTCGTGCGGCGGCCGGAAGACCCGTACGATCCCCCTTCGAGCCCGCGCAGCCCTGCGGCCGATAAACACCACTCGATGGCTCGTTCATCCCGCTCGCGGCATAGCCTCGGGCGGGGCAGATTCACACGGATGGATGCGTTATGACCCTTGCTTCTCAATCGGCCCGCGGCGTGCAGGCCCAGCGGATGATGACCCGGCGGGCCAAGCTCTCCCGCGGCTCCAAGCGGCGGCTGCTGACCGCGTCGGTGCTGTGCCTGGTGTTGGCGGCGGTCGGCGTGATCGTGCTGTGGCAGACGCGGGTCTTTGGCGGCGCCGCCGGGCCGGCCTCCGCGGCCGCCTCGGACGGGAACCCCGCCACGCTCCCCGCCGATCCGCTGGCCGGGACGCGGGGCCAGACCGACCGCGCCGCCACCCCGCCGCCCCCGTCGTTGTCCGCCGAGCGCCGCTCGACCGCCGCGGCCGGGCTTGCCGGGGCGGAGACGGCTCCGCCGACGCTGGAGATGGGCGGCCGACGGTCGTCCGCCGGTGCGGCGGCTCAGCCGTCGCAGCCCGCGCGGGAGACGCCTCCGGCCGCGGACCCGCCCGCGCCGGCGCGGACGCCCGCGCCGGACGCGGCCAACCCGCCGCCTGCGGCTCCCGCGGCAACCAACTCGCCGGGCGAGCTGAGCTCGCCCGTGCAGGGGGTGCTGGCCTCGGCCGAGCGGGCGGCGTCGCAGGGCAGGCTCGTCGAGGCCCGCGACCTGTACACGCAGGTCATCCTCGACGACGCGGCCAGCAGCCGCCAGCAGCAGGAGGCGCGGGAGAAGGCCTCGGCGATCAACGACAAGCTCGTCTTCTCGCGGCACATCGAGCCGAATGACCCGCTCGTCGAGACCTACACCGTCGAGAAGAACGACAACCTCACGCGGATCGCGCACAAGATCGGGCTCAGCGCCGAGCCGATGTTCATCGCCCGCATCAACGGCATGGCCAACCCCAACCGCCTCGGCCTCGGGCAGAAGCTCAAGATCGTGCGGGGGCCGTTCCACGCGGTGGTGGACAAGAGCGACTACCGGATGGACATCTTCGTCGGTGAGAGGCCGGTGCCCGGCGGGGGAAAACCCCGGTGGACTTATGTGCGGTCGTTCCGGGTGGGGCTGGGCGAAGGGGGGTCGACGCCGCTCGGATTGTTTGCGGTGCGTGAGAACAGCAAGCTGATCAACCCGCACTGGGTGAACCCGCGCACGGGGGAGAAGTTTGACAGGGATAACCCGGCCAACCCGATCGGCGAGCGGTGGATCGGTTTGGAGGGGCTGGAGGCGGGCAACACCGCGGCGGCGGGGTACGGCATCCACGGGACGATCCAGCCGGAGAGCATCGGGCAGGAGATGTCGATGGGGTGCATCCGCATGGCCGCGCCGGATGTGGAGACGGTGTACGACATGCTGATGCCGACGGTGAGCACGGTGCGGATCCAGCCGTAAGTTATGTTGGTGTGCGGAGCGGTCTTTGTAGGGGGAACGCGCGCACCGAGTGCACACCCTGGATCGATGCGCGGCGGATGTTCGGTCGGCGGATCAAGAAGTCGCAAGTTGTGGTATAGATAATGCCGAAGCCGGCCGTACGATGCCTGCCCGCTGTTCAGCGGGCGGGGTCCGTGCGGATGGATGTCGCCGGCCGAAGTGAACGAGCGGATGTGTTTGGATGTGTGATCGTCTCGGAACATGAGTTCGCGAGCGTCGAACGTGGGACCTGAGTTGAAGAGGTGGAGGCCGAGATGCCCGAGACCACTGGCCGCGCCGCGCGGCGCGTGCAGGACGAGGAGTCGTTGAACGCAGCCGCGGCGGGCGAGGGCCGCGGCGATCCGGGGAACAAGGCGGCGGCGTCCGCGAACATGGCTCCCGTGTCTTCAACGCTCTCCCGATCATGATCGATCCGCGCCGCCCGAACTTTGCCGACACGCCCGCCTCGGAGCTGAGGCCGCGGTTTGCGTACGCGCCCGCGCCGGGCGCGCTGTCGTCGGTGCCCGCGTGCACGGTCATCACGCCGTTCTACAACGTCGGGCCTGAGTTTGCGGAGACGGCGGCGTGCCTGCTGGGGGATGGCGATCGCGCGGGGCAGTCGCTGCAGAACTTCGAGTGGGTGATCGTCAACGACGGCTCGACGAGCGCCGAGTCGCTGGCCATGCTCGCCGAGTATCGGCCGGGCGGCCAGAAGCACGACCCGCGGGTCCGCGTGGTGGACCTCGCGGAGAACCGCGGCCTGCCGGCGGCGCGCAACACCGGCTTCCGCGAGGCGCGCAGCGGGTTCGTCTTCCAGCTCGACGGCGACGACCTGATCGAGCCGACCACGCTGGAAAAGTGTCTGTGGTTCCTGCACAGCCAGCCGCAGATGGCGTTCGTGAAGGGGCTGACCGTCGGCTTCGGCAGCCAGGAGTACCTGTGGGACCGCGGGTTCCATGAGTACGAGCGGTTCCGCGATCAGAACATGGTGACCGCGACGGCGATGGTCCGCGCAAGCGTCCACCGGCTTGTCGGCGGCTACGACGAATCGCAACGCGGCGGGATGGAGGACTGGGAGTTCTGGCTGCGCTGCGCCAGCCGCGGCGAGTGGGGCGCGACGATCCCCGAATACCTCGACTGGTACCGCCGGCGCGACCGGCGGGCGGGTGAGTGGGAAGACCTGCTGAACACGGAACGGCGCGAGGCGTTCGTGCGCAAGTTGCGGGAGCGGTACACCAAGCTGTACGAGCAGCCGTTCCCCAACCTCGGGTGGCGGAAGCCGCAGCCGTATGAGGCGATGCCGGATCGGCCGTACTTTGAGAACCCGCTGGCCAAGCGTCGACCCCGGTTGATGCTCGTGGTGCCGTGGCTCCAGCTCGGCGGGGCGGACCGGTTCAACAAGGACGTGCTGGAGTTTGTTGCCGAACGGCTGCCCGTGCTGGTGCGGGAGCGGCGCGAGCGCGGCGATGGGCTGCCGGCGATGCTGGGGGAGGGCTCGTTTTCCGGGCGTGGCGGCATCGGCGGTGCGTGCGAAGGCGGCGAGGCAGACGGCGGGTGGGAAGTCACCGTGGTGACGAACCTGCGCGGGCACCCGTGGCTGCCGGAGTTCAGCCGGCACACGCCGGACGTGTTCTGCCTGGACCACTTCGCCTGCCCGTCGGAGCACCCGCTGGCGGTGCGGCACCTCATCGAGTCGCGCCGCCCCGACGTGGTGATGATCGCCAACAGCGAGCTCGGGTATCTGAGCCTGCCGTATCTCCGGGCGCACTGTCCCCAGCCGGTGTACGTGGATTACAACCACATGGAGGAGACGCATTGGCGCAACGGCGGGCACGCCCGCACCAGCGTGGGGTACCGCGAGCAGCTCGACCTGACGATCGTCTCTTCGGGGCATCTGCGGCGGTGGATGGTCGGCCGGGGCGCGGACGAAGAGCGGATCGAGGTGTGCCACACCAACGGGGACTCGCAGCGGTGGAAGCCGTGCGCCGAGTCGAGGGCCGCGATGCGTGCGCACTACGGGTTGCCGGCGGACGGGCCGCTGGTGCTGTACGCCGCCCGGCTGTGTGAGCAGAAGCAGCCGCAGGTTTTCGCGAAGGTGATGCGCGACGCGGTCAAGGGAAAGGGCGGGGAGCCGACGCTGACGGCGGTGGTGGCCGGCGACGGCGAGCTGCGGGGCGAGCTGGAGCGGCTGCTCGACGAGTACGGGCTGCGCGACAACGTGCGGATGCTGGGGCCGGTGACGGCGGCGCAGATGCCGGCGCTGATGGCGGCGTGCGACGTGTTCTTCCTGCCGTCGCTGTGGGAGGGGATCGCGCTGTCGATCTACGAGGCGATGGCCAGCGGCCTGGCCGTGCTCGGGGCCGACGTCGGCGGGCAGGCCGAGCTGGTCACGCCGGAGACCGGCGTGCTCCTGCCCCGGCCGGAGGGGGAAGAGGAAGAGGTCGCGCAGTACGTCGGCGAGCTGCTCGCGCTGGTGCGGGACCACGAGCGGCGGATGCGCTTGGGGGCGGCGGCCCGGCAGAGGATCGTCGAGTCGTTCGTGCTCGACAACATGGGGCTGCGGATGCTCGAGCTGTTCGAGAAGGCGGCCGAGTGGCGGCGTCGGCGGCCTCGCGTGGAGCTCCCGGTGGGGCTGGCGACCGAACTGGCTGTCCAGGGTGTCGAGACGCTGCGCATCAACGAGCTGCTCAACCAGCTCTGGTCTTTCCGCGAGCGTGTGAAGGAACTGGAAGCGCGACGCTCGCGCGAGGCGTACGAGGCGCATTGCCGCGCCGAGCGCGAGCTGGCGGAGCTGGAGGGCTCCCGCGCCTGGCGGCTGGTGCAGTCGATCAAGAAACTGCCGCCGTATCAGCTCATCGCGCAGGTCCGATTCGGCAACGACTGGCTCGACCACCTGCCGCCGGCGAGCGACCCGGCGGGGCGGCTGGCCCATATCCGGTCCTCGCGGGCCTACCGGGTGATCTGCGGCGTCAAGGCCATGCCGCTGTACCCGTGGGGGAAGGGGAAGTGAGTTTGTCAAAAACATCACTTGCCAATGGAGCCAGTATGAATGCCCAGCAAATTCCACAAAAGGACTATTCGCTTCATGAAGTAGTGAAGATTCAAGAGCTAGCAGAACAGGTTCGTCACATAAAATTTGACGACCAATTGACTCTCGCCGTTAGTAGTTTTAAATCAAACATAGTTCGCATTTCATGTCACGCCACATTACTCCCCAAAGTCGCCGGAGTTTTTTCTCTCAATCAGCACGTAGCCTCAGCTGCCGAATTCAACACCTATGGCACAATTGATTTTGGCCAATCCCCCAAGCCTCAAGGTAAAAAATACGACGAGTACAAGGCCGAATGCACACGCCTAACATTGCAAATCAATGAAAAGCTTAGCGCCTCACCGCGAGCCCTTGATTTAGCAATAATGAGTGATGGAATTCAACAGTTGTGTTACGAAATTTCCGAACAACAACGAGAGAAAAAAACTATCTGGCTCACAGAAGGCATTGAAGCCGTTCTTGCTGCGATCGTTATTGGTGCATGGGCTACATTTGAATCGCTCACAGAAGACATATGGATACAGTGCCTCAATGCCAGACCAGGCTTTGCATTTGCAGCACTTGGCGCAATGCCTGACAAAGATGACAGCCCAGAAATCATTGACCAAAAGAACAACAAGAAAATTGCTATTCCCGTACAACTTCTCCGCGATGCCAATATCGATTTGAATACCCAAATGGGGGATTTGTTGAGTTCGACCGGCGATTGGTCATTTGTAAATCGCTATCGATCAAAAGACGCTTTTCACAATGCTTTCGGCAAAAATCACAGTGATGTGATCAAGAATATTTTTGACGCGGATGGCATTCGCTGGCTCGCCGCTACCCGGAATGCGCTCGTTCACTGTGCAGGCAAAGCGGACGGAGAATTCCTCAGGCTCGTTAAAACTCATCCTCAACTCGGATTGATCGCAGAGGGCCATCCCATCTCTCTGGATGGCTATTTAGTTCTGGAACTCGCTACGGCAGCATTCCAGCAGGGTAGTAATTTGATCGCTTTTGCCTCCCGTCGACTCGCTGACACTCGCCGATAGCCCGCTCGCTACAGTCCTATCATCCTGCCCCATGCCCTACACCATCCGACCCGAAGAGTCGTTGACCGTCGATGCCGACCGGATCGACTACCTGAAAGAGCACCGCGACACCGGCGACCGGTGGGTGCTCAACTTCGGCCCTCAGCACCCGGCGACCCACACCACCCTGCGGCTGGTGATGGAGCTCGACGGCGAGCGGATGGCCCGCGTGACGCCGCATATCGGGTACCTGCACTCGGGCTTCGAGAAGCTGGCCGAGCACCTGGACTACAACCAGTACGTCACGATCGTGAGCCGGATGGATTATCTGTCGCCGATCGCCAACGACATCGCGTGGCACGGCGCGGTCGAGCACCTCTTCGGCATCGAGATCACGCCGCGGTGCAAGGTGCTGCGGACGATCATGGCCGAGTTCGGGCGGATCCAGAACCACCTGCTGTGCGTGGCCGCGGCGGCCCTCGACCTCGGGGCCCTCACCGGGTTCCTCTACGGCTTCAACCCGCGCGAGAAGATCTACGACCTGTGCGACTACCTCTCCGGGCAGCGCTTCCACCCGGACTGGACCCGCGTGGGCGGCCTGATGCAGGACGTGCCCGACGACGCCGTCTTCACCAGGATGGTCAAGGACACCGTCGACGACGTCGAGAAATCGCTGGGCGAGCTCGAAGGGCTGGTCCTCCGCAACCGCATCTTCATGGACCGCACCATCGGCATCGGCGTGATCACGCGCGAGGAAGCCATCGACTGGTCCCTCACCGGCCCGGTCGCCCGCGGCTCGGGGGTGAAGCGCGACCTGCGCAAGTCGTCGCCGTATCTCTGCTACGCCGACAACTGGGACGGGAGCGGCGCGCCGGCGGTGAAGTTCCGGGTGCCGGTCGCGGAGGCGGGGGACTGCTACGCGCGGTTCCACGTGCGCTGCGAGGAGGTCAAGCAGTCGTGCTCGATCATCCGCCAGCTCATCGACAAGCTGCCCAAGGGGCCGATTGATGCGTTCGCCGACGGCAAGATGGTCAAGCCGCCGAAGAAGGACGTGTACGGCTCGATCGAGGGGCTGATCCAGCACTTCGAGCTGATCATGAGCAACCGCGGCTGGAAGGCCCCGGTCGCCGAGGTCTACTCGGCGCAGGAGACGGCCAACGGCGAGCTGGGGTACTACATCGTCGCCGACGGCTCGCCGCGGTCGTGGCGGGTGAAGGTCCGCCCGCCGTGCTTCATCAACTACGCGGTGGCGAGCAAGATGGCCGAGGGGCACATGCTCGGCGACATCGTGGCGATCATCGGCTCGATCAACGTCGTCGCGGCCGAGCTGGATCGGTAGACGCCGTGCACCGGCTCGCCGCCAACATTCCTGTGGTGAAGGCGCAGCACCTGGCCGCACACCTGCGCCGCAACGGCATCATGGCGGGTGTCCTGTCGTCGCACAACGTGGGCGTTGGTGTGTGGGGGATTGTCCAGTACGACCTGGTGATCCTGCACAAGTCGCTCGCCGAGCGGGCCGAGGCGCTGTGCCGCGAGGCGCTGGAGGGGGGAGAAGCCGCGGCTTCGAACGAGGCGGGCGAAGACGCGGAGGCGCTGCCGCCCGGCTTGTCCGACGAGATGCTGGACCTTGCCGCCGAGCCGGACCTGTCGCTGCTCAAAGAAGATCTTCAGGTGACGTGCCCGTCGTGCGGCGTGCGGTTCTCGGCGCAGGCCGGGGCGCTCGAGCACGGCGGCGAGGGCGGGTGCCCCGCGTGCCGCGCGCGGCTGCGCATCGCCGAGCGGGTGGCCGCCGAATATGGGCCGGAGGTGCTGATGGACTGCTACCCCGGCCCGAGCGACGAGGAGCTCCTGCGGCACGCCGGCACGATCCCGTGCCCGAGCTGCGGCTACTGCCTCGACGGGCTCCCGCCGTCGGGCGACTGCCCCGAGTGCGGGGCGGCGTACGACAAGGCCGCGATCGTGCGGGCGTTCACGGAGAAGCTGATGGGGTGGTGAGGGTGTCGGCCTCGTTGTTCACTGCATCGGCGTCGGCGACTTCGAGTTTCTTCAACTCGGCGAGGATCGCTTGACGCGCGGCTGTGTCTTGTGGAGAGTCGCCGAGAGTTTCGAGTGCCGCGCGGAGCTCGCTCACGATTTCAGCTCCTCGTCCCATCTCTACCATTACTTTTCGTACCTGGGCCACCAAGGCAGGCTGCCGAAGGCACAGTGGGACGTACCTCCTCAAGGCCTGCTCGTCATATGTCCAGATCCAATACTGCTCGAAAGCCCACTCGATGCCGTTCTCTTCTTGCGACGACCATTCCGGATTGTCCGCGAGGCGCTGCGCTGCTGCGGGTACTTTGTCGATATGTTCGAGTAACCACGACGCCTCGTGACAGCGAGACAAGATCGAGTGGCCAGCCAGATAGATATTTCGTGGGTCGTCGCTTTCCAACCATTGAAGTAAGGCTGGCTCTGCGATTGCGCGTCCGTCTGGCATCTCAATCAACGTATCGATCGACTGATAGACAAACTCGTCACCGCTCGAAAGACTCCTTTCGAGCGAGGCAAGCGAGTCTGGTGTGTGCTCAAAGTTGATAAGCACGCGCCGTGCCGCTGATCGCGTATATTCGTAAGGATGATCGATCACTGCTTGTAAGAGCTCTTTCGGCGGCGGGGGGGGCGAGCCGAGCTTCTTTGCCGCGCTGCTTAATGCGTACACCAGCCACGGACCATGAAATCCTTGTGCGCCGGGCAATACAGCGATCACCTCTCGCTCGACATCCTCATATTGGCCGCCGACTTGCTCGAACGCGCAAATCGCGGTGAATCGAACATTCATGTCAACGTGTGAAAGAAAGGGTCTGACCTTCTCGACTGCATCTTGAGATGGCGAGGCAGCCCACATATAGACCTTCAGCCCTCTCTGGATTCGTTCTGGGTCGGTCTGATTCTCAAACATTCCGATCGCTCGGCTCTCCAGCAACGACGCCTGCCACCCAGGCAGTCCCAACGGAGACTGCGGCGTGCCTTGCGTTCGAGCCAGGCGAACAATTCGCTCGTTCAGCAACTCCAACAGCGCAGAATCATTGTCCAAGTACGGCATCATCACGATCAGCGCCGTCGTTGGCACGAGATCTTCCCAATCCGTCTCCACGATCGTTGGCCCAATCACGCCCGCGAAGGCTGCAAACAGCAGGATCACCGACACCACCAGCCGCCAGCGTCGACGCCGCGTTTTGAAGAGCCGCCGCTGGACCAAGGCGACACGCCCGCACTCCGGACAGGTCCATCCCCGCAGGCCTTGATCTCCTTCACGCTTTGGCACGCCGCTCATGTCGTACCAGCATTTGGGGCAGCGGCGTCGGCCTCGCGACCTATCCCCGCGGTACCACCATGCCAGGCCACCGAGTCCTACCAGTCCCACAAACACGGCCATCGTCCAGACGAAGAGCGTGATCTGATCCACGCGCCGAAAACCCAACGCCCCGAAGACGCCGTACATCAGCGTTGTGCCGAACAGTGTGACGCAGGCCGTCGCGGTGTAAGCGATGAGCAGGACTGCCCAGCGGCGGATCGTGCCGCTGGCCCGCGCCCCGGCCGTGCCTTCGTCCGTCGCCTCGGCGCGGCGTGCCCGGCGGATCGCCCGCACGCCCGCGGCTGAGACCGCCACGCTCGCGCCCAGCACCAGCCCCCAGACCATCGCCGAATCCGCCGGCCATTGCAGCATCCGGCCATGGTAATGGCACGCGGGGGCGCGTCAACGACCCCGCCGCGGACTTATCCACCGCCGCGGGGGTCTTGCGATTTTGCCGCGGCGTGATATATCTACCGGGAGACGGGCGGCTCACGCCGCACCGGGAGCAACGCACCCACCATCCACACAGGGGCGGGGGGATTCCGGGGAGACCTGTCATGGCGAAGAAGACCAGCGGCAAGAAGAAGGCCAGCACCAAGGCGACGGCGAAGAAACCCGCCGCCAAGAAGTCCGTGGCGAAGAAGTCCGCGGCCAAGAAAGCCGGCGCGAAGAAATCGGCCGCCAGCAAGCCTGCGGCAAAGAAAGCCTCGCGCGGCGCGGCCGGGAACGGGCGCAGGAGCGGCAGCGGGAGTGGCGGGGGCGGCAGGGGTTACGCCCCCGGCGGGCCGTACACCGTCTCGACGGGCATGGGCGCGGGGCCCAACGAGATCGGCCAGTCGCTCGTCTCGATGTTCAACGCCGGGCAGTGGAAAGAGGTCGAGGACAAGTGGTGGTCGCCCGACGTGGTCTCGGTCGAGGGGATGGGCATGGCCTGGGCCGGGCAGAAGGCGATCCACGAGAAGAACGACGACTGGGCGAGCAAGAACACGGTCCACGGCGCCTCGGCCGAGGGGCCGTTCGTGGGGGCCAGCGGCTTTGCAGTCAAGTTCAAAATCGACGTCGCCGACAAGCAGACCGGCGCCCGCAACGTCATGGAGGAGATCGGCGTCTACACCGTCGAGAACGGCAAGATCGTCCGCGAAGAGTTCATGTACGGCTCGCTCACGCCGATCAGCGCCTGAGCCCGACGGCGACGTTGATCTCACGAAAAGACACCCGCCTGTTTCGGTGGATCGACCGAGAAAATCGCTATGTGCCGGCTAATAACGCTGTTTTCGCCTGCCTCGCCCGGCGACGGTCGAACCGCTCGTGCGAAGGCTGCGTAAAGAAGAACGACGCAGGACTCTCCTTCTACTTCATCTTCGAACGCCCCCCAATGCCTCCGGGGGGCGTTTCTTTTTTTGGAGAAGGGAGCAGGGAAGAGGGAGCAGGCGGCAGGAAATACCAAAGAGCAATCCTGGCCGCGGCGCAGAGTCGTTTACGTGGGACCTGCTCCCTGCTGCCTATTCCCTGCTGTCTATTTTCATTCCGGATCCCGCCGTCGGGCGGCGCGCAGGAAGCGCTCTTCGCTGACGAGCCGGACGGCGTCGCGGATGGCGCGGTCGAGGTCGTCGTTGCGGATGTGCCGGTCGTAGATCGGCATGGGGCCGCGTGGAGTCTGCACCATCGCCGAAGACTGCTCGATCTCGCGCTTGGCCTCGGCGAAGCGGCGCTGCACGGCCGCCTCGTCCTCGCGCTTGCGGTCCCGCAGCCGCTGCAGCAGCGTCTCTTCGTTCGGCGGGTGGATGAACATGCCGAAGGCCTCGGGGAGCTGCTGCTTGATCTTGATCGCGCCGACGACGTCGATCTCGAGGATGACCAGCCGGCCGCGGGCGAGCTGTTCGAGCACCCATTTCTTCGGCGTGCCGTAGCGCTTGCCGAAGAGGTCGACCCATTCGAGGAACTCCCCCTCGGCGATCATCTTGTCGAATGTTTTGTCGTCGACGAAGTGGTAATCGACGCCCTCGATGTCCTTGTCGGTCTTGGGGCGGGTCGTCGCCGAGACGGAGAAGACCGAGCCGGGCAGCGACCGCTCGACGGCCCGCGTGATGGTCGTCTTCCCCACGCCCGACGGGCCGGAGATGACCAGGAGCATGCCGTCATCGGTGTCCGTCGGCAGCCGGTGCCGCGACGGGTCGTAAGGGTCGGGAGGTGGAGGAGGAGAATCCATAGAGGGGACAGCGTAGCCGGTGAAAGGACTGGGGTGAATATCGGCTCACTTTCGGACAAGATGGCTGGGGAATTGAGCCTATTTCCGGCAACGGATGGGCCTTGGCAACCGCTCGAACGGCCCCGCATCTGATAACCCGGCTGGATGAGGCTGGAGGCGGAAAACGCCCGGCCGTCGCCGGGTCGTCCCCGCTCCCGCCCGTCATCCGGCCCTTCGACGAGGGTTTTCCGATGATCACCATCCGACCCAGCAACGACCGTGGCGTGACCCGCCTGCCGTGGCTCGACGGCAAGCACTCCTTCTCCTTCGGCGAGTACTTCGACCCCGCGCACCACCACTTCCGCGCACTCCGCGTCATCAACGAGGACGCCGTCTCGCCCGGCGGCGGGTTCGACACCCACCCGCACCGCGACATGGAGATCATCACCGTCGTCCTCGACGGGGCGCTCAAACACCGCGACAACACGGGGGGAGAGGGTGTTATCCATCCCGGCGAGGTGCAGGTCATGTCGGCCGGCACGGGCGTCTACCACAGCGAGCACAACGACTCGGCGAGCGAGCCGGTGCACCTCTTGCAGATCTGGCTGATGCCGGCTCAGCGCGGCGCGACGCCGCGCTACGACCAGAAGTCGTTCGAACGGCCGATCAACACGCCGTCGCTCATCGTCTCGCAGACCGGGCGAGACGGCTCGCTCTCGATCGGGCAGGACGCCGAGCTGTGGCGCGTCCGCCTCGACGCACGCGGCTCGACGACGATCAACCTCGCGCAGGGGCGGCACGCCTGGGTGCAGGTCGCCGCGGGAGCGGTGTCGGTCAACGGCACGCGCCTCGAAGCCGGCGACGGCGCGGCGGTCAGCGACGAAGAACGCCTGGAACTGCGCTCCCACGCCGCCGAGACGGACGTGCTGGTGTTTGATCTGGCGTGAGCGAAGAAGGCGTGAGGCGTCAGGCGTGGGGCGTCGGTGGCTGGAGTGGTTTTTGTGGGCGAAGAAGCACCCGGCGGTTGCCGGTGTCAGTCATGACACCGACGCCTGACGCCCTACGCCCTACGCGCCACGCCTGCCTCACTTCACGCACCGATACACGAACGCCGGCGGGGCGTTGCGCCAGATGACCGGGCTCATGGAGACGCGGCTGAAGAGCCGTTTGATCTCCTTGCGGAAGTGCCAGGCCCCGCGCATCAGCAGGCCGCAGTGGTAGCCGAAGGTGCGGAACTCGCCGCCCGGCCGCAGCGCCTCGACCGTCGCCTGCAGGATCTCCGTCCGCAGGTGGTCGGAGAAGGACGGCCAGCCGAGCCCGGAGACGATCAGGTCGACTTCGCCGGGCTCGACGCCCTCGCGCCGGGCGATGTCGAGGACGTTGGCCGCCGAGTCGCAGTGCAGGCGGACCTCCGGGTGGCGGAGGCGGAACATCTCGGCGATGGGGCGGTTGAGCTCGATGGCGATGAGCTTGTTGCGCGTCTGCGCGTCGATCCAGCCGGCGGGGAGGGCGCGTTCGATCTCGACGGTGAAGGCCCCGGAGCCCGGGCCGTATTCGACGATGGTTCGGCAGGCGCCCAGGTCGAGGCCGCGGATCATCTCGCGGGCCAGGAAGCGCGACGAGGGGGCGACGGCGGCGACCACGCCGGGGGCCTTGACAAACTCGCGGAGGAAGCGGGCGTTGCGGGCGATCCGCGACGGGCGCTTGGCCTTCCCGGCAGCGGGCGGCCGCGACGGGCGGTGGTGCGTGCCCGGCACGCCCCGCAGGCCGGAGGCGGACCCCTGGGCGTGGGCCGGCAGGGCGATCGCGGCGGAGGAAGGGGCCGAGCCGCGTGGACGCTCGGGCAAGACCGGGGCGGCGGACGAAGTCGGGATGTGCGGTCCGGTCGGCGCAGAAGGCAATGTCGTGGGCATGGCGGTCAATGGTCCTTCCCCCTCCCATTCCTCCCCCTGGACAACTCCCGAGCCCGGCGGCCTAACTCGTTGCCGGGGCCGGGCTTACCCCGCGCCGGACGGCCCTCGCCGCCCGGGTGGATCAGCCAGTGTATGGGGAACAGATCGGCCGGGCTTTCATCCGGGCATCAAATCATCTGCGGCAGGTGGGATTAGAAAAACCGGACACGAACGGGGCCTTGCGGCTCAGTACCGGCTGGCCCGGGCGTTTTCGATCTGCTGCTGGACGCGGATCTCCTCGCGGCGGAGGCGTTCGTTCCACCACGGGTCGCTCTCGATCACCATCGCCCGGCGGATGCGTTCGAGCGTGTCCTCGTCGCCCTGGCCGCGGAGGGAGTCGAGCAGGATCGACCGCCGCAGCGACGGCAGGTGGTTGGGCTCGCGGTCGAGCGCCCTGAGATAGAACTTCTGCGCGTCGTCGAGGTGGGCGGTCTTCTCCCACAGCGTGCCGAGGTTGTAATACGGCACGGGGTCGGCGGGGGCCAGCTCGGCGGCGGTCATGAAGGCGTTGGCCGCGGCGATGTGGTTCTCGCCCCCCTTGGCCATCAGCAGGACGCCGAGGTTGTTCCACGGCATCGGGATGTCGCGGTATGCCGCGATGGCCTTCTGGTAGCTGATGATCGCGCGGTCGGGGCGGTCGTCCTGCTCGAAGGCCAGCCCCTCGCGCCACAGCTTGAGCGCCTCGCGCCGGGCGGCCTCTTCCTGGGCGCGGATGTCGGCCGGGTCCGGCCCGGCGCGGCCGCCGGCGTGGCACCCGGGCAGGGCAGCAAGCGCCAGCCCCGAGGCGACGCACGCGAGGGCCGCGCGGGATCGGGCGGAGGACAACCAGCGGGTTCGACGGCGTGTGTTGGGCATGAGCGGTTCGCTTGCTTGAAAACTCGGGAGGTGATTCGCGTGTCGGCGGCCGGCGCTCAGCGTACGTCGGCCCGCTCCCAGCGGGTGAACTTCACGGTGACGTTCCACCCGATGTAGCCGTTGGGCATCGGCTTGCCGGGGCGCATGTCGAGGTAGGCGAGGGAGAGGCCGCTGATCGCCCCGTTGTGCAGGGCCAGGTCGATCCATTTGAGCACGGGCTCGGGGTCCTGGTCGGTGAGCGTGGCGCGGTACTGCTTCTGCTTGGCGCCTTTGGCGATCGCGCCCGCGCCGTCCTCGACGGCGACCGGCACGCGCCCGAGGCCGGCGGCGTCCATGAGCGATTCGAGCTTGGCCCCGACGGCGGGGTCGGGGTCGAAGATGCGAGCCGCGGCCTGCTCGGCGGTTTTCTTGTATTCGGCGATCGCCTCGCGGTACTGCGCCGTCTGCGAGACCTCGCGCTCGAGGGCGGTGCGCTGGCCCCCCCACGAGACGAGGCTGATCAGCGTGTAGACCGCCGCGGCCGCCAGGAGCAGCCCCGCGCCCACGATGAGGAACGTCGGGCGGTTGGCCCGCTCGCCCGCCGAGGCCGCGACGGTGAGCTCCAGCCGCGCCTGCTCGGCGGCGGAGGAGGTCGAGCCCTCCGCGCCGCCGCTCATGTACGCGTCGCCGCCCGTGTCCATCGTCGACGAGGTCGAGGTGGAGGGAGGAGGGCTCATGAACGGGCCTCCCGCTGGTAGGCGTCGCGGGTGGGCCATGCGTCCGAGACGCCGCGGCGGTCGGGCCATTGCCCCTGGAAGTTCACGCGCCGCGGCTCGCTGGCGTTGCGCGGCGGGGGCGACGAGAACGTCCACACCATCTCGCCGGGGAGGGCCTTGAGCTTCTCGAAGATCTCCGGCCCGATGTCGGGGTTGGGGACCGTCAGCCGCACGCTGCCGACGGTGGAGATCGAGAGCACGTCGACCTTCACGTCCTCGGCCCCTTCGAGCGCCTTCACAACACGGAGCACCTCGGCGAAGATCGGCCGCCCGGCGTCGACGTCCTCCATCCCGCGGCGGATCTGCGCGGTCTCGTTGCCGATGCGTTCGAGGGGGTTGCGCTCGCGCATCAGGTTGGGAATCAGCGGCTCCAGCTCGGTGAGGAGCTTGCGCCGGTCCGCCGTCGCCTGCTCGACCGTCTGGCTCGACGCCGACGCCGCACGCCCGACGCGCCAGCCGAACGCGCCGACGAGCACCGTCGTGACGGCCAGGGCCGCGGCGATCCACGTCAGCTTGCGCTTATCGGCGCGGCAGGCGCGGGCCGAGAGGGCCGTGAGGGAGTAGCGAGGGTCGGTCGGCTCGGACTCGGCGCCCCGCCCGCCGAGGCTGACGCGCTCGCTGAGCCGCGTGAGCGTGAGCCCGAGCGGGTCGGGGTCGTGCCCGACGTCGATCGTCGCGCCGGGCCAGGCGCGGGAGAGCGCCTCGGCCAGGCTCGCCGCGGGCATCCGCGGCCCGTGCGGCGATGCGCCGCTCGACTGGTCGTTGCGCGCCAGGCCCATCGGGTCGTCGAGCGGGTCGACGCTGACGGCCCCCGGCGGCGGGGCGATGCACACCACGCGCTGCGGCGACTGCCCCAGCTCGGCGCTCCACGCCAGCCACTCCAGCACGAGCCGTCCGGCCTCGGCCTGCCCGACGACCAGCGCGTGATCGGGCAACGCCGAGCGCGACGGCGCGGCGCCGAAGCGGCGTGAGAAGTTGCTGCCCTGATCAGCCGTCTGGAGCGCGGTGGTGCCGTTGGCGTGGTGGACGCGGGGGATAGCGCGGAGGCGGAAGACCCCCCCGGCGATGAGCCGACCGCCGCGCGACCACGCCCACACCAGGCGCTGCGAGTCGGGGTCGATCAGCAGGATCGCCGTCGCGGGGCTGTCGACCGCGGCGTCGCCCTCTTCGGGGAGCGGCTGATCGGGGGAGGGCGCGCCGGGGTCCCACGCGCGGCACATCGCGTGCCACAGCGAGAGCGTCTGCCTCGCCTCGTACCCCGCCTTGTCGAGCTCGTCCTCGAGGACGCGGACGGGCGCGTCGGGCATCGCGAGGACGGCCAGCCGCTGCCGCGTGGGGGCGGCGGCGGGCTTGCCGGCATTTGCGCCCGCCTTGCCCGGGAGTTTCAGCCGCCCGCCGGACGACGGCTGATCGCTGACGGCGAGCGCCTGGACGGAGGTTTCGCTCTTGACGAGCATCGCCGCCGCGGCCGCGCCGACCAGCGAGGAGCCGTCCCCCTCGGCGTGGGCGGCGGCCTGGGTGAGGGCGGCTTGGACGACGTTGGGTGCCGCGCTGAACGCGGTGAGCCACGAGCACGACGAGCCGTCGACGTCGACGCAGAGCGCCGCGAGGCGTTTCTCCCCCGCGGCGTCCATCGCGCCCACCAGCCACGCGGCGGCCGACTGCACGTCGCGCAGGGCCGCGCCTTCGTCACGCGAGCCCGAACCCCCCTCGTCGGCCGACCAGACCCGGTCGACGCCGGGGCCGATCAGCCGGGCCTTGGCGAGCATGGTGCCGCCTGCGCGGCGTGAAAGATGACAGACCAGACCCGCCAATCAGGACCCTCCGCCGAAGATGCGCTCGAGCTCCTGAACGATCGTGTCGTTGTCCGAGTCTTTGCTGATGCCGTGCTGGTCCATCGCCTGGCTGACGAACGGATCGGCCGAGACGGGCATCCCGAGCGCCTGCAACCGCCGGGCCCGGTCCAGCGGCGGCATGGTCGGGCCGAACCCCGACTGCTCGAGCACGCGCATCCGCTCGCGCTCCGAGACGGCCGGGTTGCCCAGCGCCTTGCGCAAGAGCTGCAACTGCTGCGGGTTGAGGTTGGGCATCTCGGCCTCGGGCTGACCGGCGTTGCGCAGCATCGCCGCACGGCGCGCGTCGAAGGCGGGGTTGACGCCGCCCGGCGTCCGCGTCGTCGGCCTGAAGCCCGGCTGCGGCGTCGAGGAGGCGGGCATCTGCATCAGCCCCTGCGACTTCTGCACCTCGACGCGCCGCTCGGTCTCGCCCTCGCGGAGGACGATGTGGTCGGCCCCGACCGAGACGAGCGTGACCGACCCCACGCCGCCGCCCTCGGCGACGATGTGCTGGCGGTCGTCGATCCGCACCAGCGCGTTGCTCGAACGCGGCCCGACGATCGAGCCGAGGTACGTCCAGCGGGCGATCTCGCGGGCGGGAGCTGTAGGCGGCGTTGGCGGCGTGGGTGCATCGCCGGTGTTGGTCGCCACGGGAGTGGTTGGCTCCGGCGGCTCCACCCGCTCGCCCCCGAGCAGGCGGAGCGCGGCGGAGGGCGACGACACGTCGGTGAGCTGGGCGGCTTGCGGGGGCTGCTCACCGATCGGTGCGGCCGGGCCGTCGCCGGCGGGCTTGGGCGCGGCCGGCGACAGGAGCCTGTCCATCGGCAGGGCCAGCACCACGGCGGTCGTGCCGGCCAGGGCCACCGCGGCGATCTGCCAGCGGGCCGTGCTGCGCCGGGTTGTCTCACGATGCGAGGGCATGGCCGTTTTCCTCCTCGCCCGCGTGCAAAGCGGGCGCGTCTACGGTCAGTTTATACCGGCGATCGCGGCTCATCGTTCACCCAGCGCGAGGATCGTCGATCCTCAAGCCGCCGCGGCGCGGCTCACTGGGCGGTCGGCAGGCTCTCCCACGAGAGGACCTGGATCGTGCGCTCAAACGGGAGCCCGTTCTTGGGCAGGACGAGGATCATCCCCGTGGTCCGCTCCGTCTCGACGCCCAGGGCGGTGGTCTTGATGCAGATCGCACGCCAGAGGGTCGGGTGCACGGTGAGCATGAGCTCGACGTCCTGGGTCTCTTGCGGCGTCAGGCCGGCGTCTTTGAGAGCCTCGCCGAGTTCTTTGTCCCCGAGCCGGCCGCGCTCGCGCCCGCGGGCCATCGCGTTCATGAATCCTTCGACGCGCTCGGGGGCGATGGTCGCCATCGCGATGGCACGGAGCACGGGGTCGGTCGCCGAGTTGATGCTGACCTTGGCCGGCCCGACGGAGCGGATCAGCTCGCCCGTCCCGCCGCCGACCGCGGTGCCGGTCCGCGCGTCGACGCCCCCCGCCTCGGCCGTCGCGGTGTAGCCGCTGTTGACCAGGTCGCGGAGCAGGGCCTTGACGCGGTCGGCGATGTCGCGTTCGCGGCCGCCGAGTGCGCCCGTGGCGGTCAGCCCGGCGCCCTGCGCGTCGTAGAAATAGACCGCGAGGGTGCCGCGGTCGGGCATGTCGAGCTTGAAGGCCAGGCCCTCCGGCGTGACGGCCTGCGACAACTCGGTCACCCGCGTCGTCACCATCCACTGATGGATCAGTTCCGAGAGGCCCGCGTGCAGGTGGTGGTTGCGGTAGTCGTTGACGTAGCGTTTGACGGCGAGGTTGTCGGCGCCCTGGCGGTTGAGCAGCACGACGATCCCGAGGCTGGCGATGAGCGCGAGCAGCAGGACCATCGGCAGGGCGAAGCCGCGGGCCAGCGGGCCGAGATGGCGGGGCCGGGCGGTCGTTGTCATTGCACCGTCCCCCCCGGGCCGCGGTCGTTGTGGCTGCCGCGGGTGTCGGGAACACCCTCGGGCGTGGTGCCGGGCGTGTTGTTGCCCGGCCTGTTGCCGCGGTTGCGGCGTTTGGTGGGCTTGGTCGGCTTGTGCGTGTTGTCGCCGCCGCCGGAGCCGGAGCCCGCCGAGTCGTTCCCGCCCCCGCCGCCCCCCCCGCCTGCGTTCTCGCCGTCGGTGCCGTCGCCGTCTTCGCCCTCGCCTTGCTGGCCCGCGGCGTCGGGCGACTTGGCCGTCGACCCCGGCTGCTTGCCGATGATCCAGCCGATCTCGAACATCCACTCGCCCTTCCGGCCTTCGAGCGTCTCGTAGCGCACATTGACGTACGCCGGGAGCTGCTGGGCCCACACCGCCGCAAAGTGTTCCTTGAACTCGCCGTCGTCGTAGACCTCGTAGGTCAGCGAGCGCAGGCCCGTGAGCAGCGGCACAGCGTCCATCGCCGAGGCCAGCAACTGCGACCGCGCACGCTCGATCCGCTCCTTCTCCGTCAGGCCCTCCTCGCTGTCGGCGTAGGCCAGCGACAGGCTCGGCCCGTCGGGGATCGTCCGCCACCACAGCGTCCAGCCGGTCTCACCCTCGGGGACGTCGGCCGAGTAGACGCGCTTGCCGCCGATGAGGTCGGTGTCGTCGAGCGTGGGCTGCGTGCCGTCGGCCGTGCCCAGCAGCTCGGCGGCGGTGGGCGGGGCCCAGTCGTCGGGGCGCAGCTCGAAGACGCCGCGCACGCCCGGCTCGACGGGGTCGGTCTTGATGACGTCGTCGGGGTTGTCGCTCTCGGGCTCGCCGGCGGCCTGCGCGTCGCCCCCGTTGAGCGCGTCGCTCGTCGCGTCGAGCGAGGCTTCGGCGGCTTGCTTGGCGGCGCGGGCCGCCGCCTTGGCCGCGATGCGCTCCTGGACGGACTGCGCGTCCAGCAGCGCGAGCTGCTCGACGAGCATCGCGTCGGTCAGCTCGTCACGCGGCGGCGAGAAGACCGGCGCGGCGCTCAGCGCCACCGCCAGCCGCTGCGGCGGGTAGAGCTTGCCGTCCCCGCCGCGCATCGCGGCCGGCATCGTCGTGTCGTCCTCCAAGACCATCCGCGGGTGGTCCATCTCCGCAAGCTGCGCCTCGCTGGGCTGGAACCGCGGGTCGTCCGGGTCGACGTTGTTGTTCCTGGCGCCGAAGCTGCCCGGCTTGGGCGGCTCCTGCGGCGGGGTCGTCTCCGAGACCACCAGCGTCTGGAACGTCCGCTCGAAGGTGTTGTGCGTGATCGCCAATTCGAGCGTGTCGCGGTGCCGCATCCGGTGCCGCCGGTCGGAACGCGAGATCGACGAGAGCAGGCTCCAGCAGGTGAGCACGATGATCGCCCCGAGAGCCGCGGCGAGCATGACCTCAAGGAGCGTGAAGGATCGTCTGTGGCACAGGCGTCTCGCCTGTGCGGGAACGCTGGAGCCGCACGGCACAGGCGGGACGCCTGTGCCACGCTCAGACAGCTCCCTCAACACCGCTTGCCGCACGCGTGTGTCTTGCATGTTCACCGTCCCCCTCCTCCGCTGGTGTTGCCTCCCCCGCCGGCGGGCGGGGTCGTGGGGATCGTGATGTTCTGCCCGGTGAGCTCCTGGATCATGCGCGAGACGTCGTTCTCGTCGAGCCGCGAGATCGCGTCGGCGTTGCGCGTGGCGAAGGGGTCGTACATCCGCGTCAGCACGGCGACCGGCTCGAGCGAGAGCTTCTGCCCTGTCTGCCGGTCGGCCGGATACACCGCGATCTCGATGAGCTGGAAGCGGCTGAGGCCCTGCAGCTCGTTGCCGGCGGGCAACGGCACGGCGGCGTTGTCGTCGGCCGCCTGGAGCTGCCGCGGGTCGTTGACCTCCATCGTCACGCGGTCTTTCTTCATCTCCCACGCGTACACGTACGGCCCCCACTCGATCACGCGATTCCGGTCCGGCATCGCGTCCTGGTCGTCGAGCCACTGCAGCACGAGCCGGTTGGCGACCTCGTAGGCCCCGAGCTTCTGCTGCCCGATGGACTGCTCGGCCGTCGCGTAGCTGAGGGCCGACATCACGCTCATCGCCACCAGCGACAGCAGCACCACCGCGAAGACGCACTCGAGGAGCGTGAGGGCGGGGGGAGTGTGCGAGGATCGGTGGCGTGCGAGCATGAGTCGGGGTCCGGGTCCGGGGTCCGGGGTCCGGGTCTTAGAACCATCCGTGAAGAGTTGTCCGTGCGTCACATATCCCGGAACCCGAGCCCCGGAACCCGGAACCCGAGTTTTACTCGTCCGTCTCTTCCACCCAGTAGTCGATGTCGTCGTCGGTGCCGACCTGCTTGTCCGGCCCGGCGGAGTAGAGCGTGAACCCGCGGCCGGGCGTGCTGTTGGAGGGGAAGTAGGTGAACTCCTGGTGCCAGGCGTCTTTGGGCAGGGCGTCGAGCCGCTGGGTGGTCACCAGCGCGTTCAGGTCGGCCGGGTACTCGCCCTTGTCGAGCTGGTAGGCCTTGATCGTGTTGGCGATCGTCTTCATCTGCGTGCGGGTCGTCGAGATGCGGGCCTTGTTGCCTTGGCCGACGATGTTCCACCCGACGATGCCGGCCAAGAGGCCGATGATGAGCACCACCAGCATCATCTCCAGCAGCGTGAACGCGGGAGCAAGGCGACGGCGACGGTTATGAGAAGTGCGGTTGTTCATGATGATGATTCTCTCCAGCGTTGTTCACGTCTAAGCCCCCCGCGCTCGATCCCCCCTCCCCCCTCCCCCCCGCCCCAGCGTTTCTCTGGCTCCTGTTCCTGCTTTCTTGTCGGTCTTGCCATCGGCCAATGGCCAATGGCCAATGGCCTTCGGCCTTTACACCTTCATCTTGCTCGTGAGCGTGAGCATCGGCAGCATGATCGACATGAGCAGCGTGCCGATGACCAGGAACATGAGGACGGTGAGGACCGGCTCCATCGCCGCCAGCAGGCGGGCCGAGCGGCGGTCGACCTCGTCGGCGGTGTCGGCCGCGAGCGTGCCGAAGGCGGTCTCCAGGTCGCCCGAGCGCTCGGACGCGATGAGCAGCCGGCGCGTCGCGACGGGGAAGGCGCTCACCTCGTCGATGAGCACGCGGAGCATGCCGCCCTCGATGAGCCGCGTGCGGAGCCGGTCGAGCTGCTGCCGCAGGAGCGGGTGCGTGACGGCCTGGTTCGCCACGGCCAGCGCGTCGCCCAGCGGCACGCCGGTGCGCGTCATCGCCGCCATGACCGAGAAGAACCGGGCGCACTCCTGCGCCAGCACGACGTCCTTCATGATCGGCACCTTCCGCATGAGCAGCGCCAGGCCCTTGACGATGAGCTTGCGGCAGATATACGCCGCGACCAGCGCCGAGAGGATCAGCAGCAGCACGATCGAGAAGTTGTCCCGCATCCACTGCCCCAGGCCCATGACGACCTTGGAGAAGGCCGGCAGCTCGACGTCGCCCTGCCGCATCGCCTCGCCGAGCTGCGGCACCACGCCCACCAGCATGATGAACGAGACCACCGCCGAGATGCTCAGCACGATCACCGGGTACACCATCAGCGTGGCGGCCTTGTTGCCCATCGCCAGCCGGCGGCGCATCGTCGTCGAGAGCTCCTTGGCGGCGGGGCCGAGCTCGCCGGTGCGTTCGGCGCCGCGGTAGACGGCGATGGTGACGTTGTCAAAGCCGCCGACCATCTTGCAGGCGTCGGCGAAGCTGGAGCCGGCGGCGACGGCGTCGCGGAGCTTGCGCAGCCGGGGGCGGGAGTTGGGCTTGACCGACTCGGCGACGACGTCGAGCGCCTCGACGAGGGGCACGCCGCGGGTCAGGAGCTGGGCGAGCTGCTCGTTCAGCGCGGCTTGGTCTTTGAGCCCCAGCGTCGGCTCGCTGGCCGCCCACGCGGGGACCTTCCACGAGCGGAGCAGGAGCTGGTTCTCGGCCCGGAGGGTCTTGGCGAGGGCGGGCTCGCTCTGGGCCTGCCGGATGCCGAACTTGCGTCCGCCGCCGGGGCGCACGGCGAGGTAGGCGAACGCGGTTGGGGCGGCCATACGGGTCATCGAGGGTCAAGTTTATCGGCTATCGCTGGCCCGCGGGGCGGCCAACGGGGGCAAAGCACCAATGTTGTACGAACAGCCGACGCCATCGGTGCGGCGTCGCACGCAGGAGTGGTTCGCCGAAGGGGAGGCTGCGCTCGCGGTGCTCGGTTCAAGAAAGCCGCGGGGAAAAGAGCGTATTACCCGCGCCGCCGCCGCCCGGCCAGGGCGCTGCCGATCACCAGCAGCCCCGCCCCGCTCGGCGCGGGGATCGGCTTGGTCCAGAGGAGCGCTTCGTAGGCGAGCTGGGTTCCCTCTGGGGTCGTGTCGAGGTTGACGCCGTAGCCGGCGACGTAGATGAACTGGTCGTCGCTCCACACGCTGATCGCGGCGGTCTGGTCCCACGAGCCGGTGAGCGCCAGCGACAGGTCTTCCCACGACTCGGCGGCGCCGTTCCAGAAGCCCGCGCGGTAGACGCCGTCGACGATCGCGAAGCCGACCTGGTAGGTGCCGTTGGTGCCGGCGAGTTCCGATTCGGTCGCGCCGGCGGGGTGGAGGTCGACCCACGATTCGGCGGTGCCGTTCCAGATGCCCGCGTGGTAGTTGCCGCCGAAATCGGCGCCGCCCGCCTGCTGCGTGCCGGCGATCGCGCCGATCTCCGAGGCGATCGCGCCGGCGGGGTTGAGATCGAGCCATGATGCCGCGGTGCCGTTCCAGAGGCTGGCGTGGTTTTGGTTGTTGATGACGGCCCAGCCGACCTGCTGTGTGCCCGACGTGCCGACGGCCACCGAAGAACTTGCGCTGGCGGGGTGGAGATCGACCCACGACTCGGCGGTGCCGTTCCACAAGCTTGCATGATCGTGGGCACGAAGCGTGGCTATGCCGACCTGCTGAGAGCCGTGCATGCTGAGCCCGTACGAATCATCCACGCCGTTCGGGTGGAGATCGACCCATGACTCGGCCGTGCCGTTCCACAAGCCGGCGTGCATATTGAGCCCGATGCGCGCCGCACCGACTTGGGCCGCGCCGTTGGTTGTTCGGGCAAAGGAATACGTCGAACCGGCGGGGTTCAGATCGACCCACGACGCCGCGGTGCTGTTCCACAACGCGGCATGGGTCTGACCGTTCGCGCGGACCGTGCCCGCCTGCTGCGTGTCGGTGGTGCTTGTGGCTTGCGATGCATAGGTACCGGGCGGGTGGAGCGAGGTCACCGTCCAGTCCGAGGCGTGGGCATGGGCCGCCGCGACAGCCACGCCCGCGCCGATCAAAGTCCGGAGCCCTCCACGGCTTCCTGCACGTATCCGCATGATCTTCTCTCCTCTGATCGCTCACTGATAGCTTGTCGGCCGCGGCTCATGCCCGCACACCGAACGCACGGCGACAATATAACCAACACGCTTCCTTCGGGCCGGCGGGCCGGAACGCTTCCCACGCGTGTGTGAAGGAATAACCAACCCAGGCCGCACAACCGCCCAAGGAGCCGGCCGTCCGGCTGTCATAGACCTTTTTCCCCGCCCCACTACTATTGGTGTATGCCGTCTCCCACCGCATCCACGCCCGTCTCTCCCGCCCGCACCTCCGCTGCCACGGCCGCCGCCGCCAAGCCGCGTCCGCTCCCCACCACCATGAAAGCCCTCGTCAAGCACCACGCCGGCCCAGGCCTTGAGCTCGTCACCGACCGCCCCGTGCCGGAGGTCGGCCCGCGCGACGTGCTCATCCGCGTCACCCACGCCGGGATCTGCGGCACCGACCGGCACATCTGGGAATGGGACCACTGGGCCGCCTCGCGCATCCCCGTCGGGATCGTCACCGGGCACGAGTTCGTCGGCGTGATCGAGAAGGTCGGCACCGCCGTCGCCCGCTACGCCCCCGGCATGCGCGTCAGCGCCGAGGGGCACATCTGCTCGTGGACCGACTACAACGCCCGCACCGGCGCGGCCCACATCGCGAGAGACACGAAAATCCTCGGCGTCGACCGCGACGGCGTCTTCGCGCAGTACGTCTGCGTGCCGGAGGAGAACGTCTGGCCGGTCCACCCGTCGATCCCCGACCACCTCGCGGCGATCCTCGACCCGCTCGGCAACGCCGTCCACACGGTCATGTCGGCCAACGTCTCGGCCAAGACGGTGCTGATCACGGGCGTCGGCATCATCGGGCTGATGGCGGTGACGGTCGCCAAGGCCGCGGGGGCGAGCCGGATCTTCGTGACCGACGTCGACCAGCGCCGCCTCGACCTGGCCAAGCGGCTGGGCGCGGTCGAGGCGTACCGCGCCACCGACCCGACGTGGATCGAGGACATCCGCAAGCACACCCGCGGCGACGGCCCGGACGTCCTCCTCGAAATGTCCGGGCACGCCTCGGCGATCGACGACGGTTTTAAAGCCCTCCGCATGGGCGGCACGGCGGCCCTGCTGGGCATTCCCTCGCGACCGATCTCGTTCGACCTGTCCAACCACGTCATCTTCAAGGGGGCGACGGTCTTCGGCGTCAACGGCCGAAAGATGTTCGAGACGTGGTATCAGATGGAGGAGCTGCTCCTCTCCGGCCGTCTGGAGCTGGAAGAGATCGTGACCCACCGCCTGCCGTTCGAGAAGTTCGCGGAAGGGTTCGGGCTCATGCAGTCCGGCGAGGGGATCAAGATCGTGCTGGAAGTGGGGAACTGACAGCCTGGATTACTACCAAAATCCGAATTGTCAGCAAAAGTCAATACTTCAAATATTGACTTTTGTTGTTTTTGGTCGATAGTTAGCAAAAATCAATATTTCAATTTTGACTTTTGCTGACCATGCGCCGCGACCCTCCACCGCCATACCGAGAACCTACGAACTACAGGGAACTCTTTGGCCTTCCTGATGCGGATGTCATTCGGCAGCTCAACTGGCCCTATCGGCCATGGCGAAAAGTTCGGCGTATTGCTCGAAACTCCGGCATAGATCCGGAGACCGCGTGGCAAGCTTTACGGATACGCCGTTGGACTCATCGTCAACGGTTACTCCTTCGCCAGATCGACGGAGCTGCCTTTTCGCTGTGCCTAATCCCCGGCATCAATGAACTTCTCCACCGCATCGATCACGCCTTGGGCGGTGGCGGCCCGGCCGTCATCTCGGGCGAGGGCGTCCTAACCGATCCTGAGCACGCCAAACGGTTGCAGATCCGTTCGCTTATGGAGGAGGCGATCGAGTCATCGCGCATTGAGGGCGCGGTGACGACGCGCCGCGACGCGATCGAGCTTCTACGCTCGGGCGAGCCGCCGAAGAACAAGTCGGAGGTGATGGTCGTCAACAACTACCGGGCGATGCAGTGGATCAAGCGGCATCTGCATCAGCCGCTGTCGATCGACATGCTCTTGAAGCTTCAGGCCGTTCTCACCGAGGGAACACTACAAGTGGAGGAAATCCGGCGGCTGCGGCGGCCCGAGGAGCGTGTGCGCGTCGTTGATGATCGCACGGGCGAAGATCTTTTTGTGCCGCCGCCGGCCGAATCGCTGCCGGCCCGGCTCGAGACTCTCTGCGATTTTGCGAATCAGTCCCACGACAAAGAACAGTTCATCCATCCGATCATCAAGGCGTGCATCCTGCACTTCATGATCGGTTATGAGCATCCGTTCGTCGACGGCAACGGACGGACCGCACGGGCGGTTTTTTATTGGTGTGTTTTGAAAAACCGTTACAAAGCCTTCGAATACATGGCGATCTCCGAGCTGATCATCAAGGCCTACGCGCAGTACCCGCAGGCCTTCATTGATGTCGAAGACGACGACGGCGACCTTACCTACTTTGTGGCGTACAAACTCAGGCTCATCTGGCGGGCGATCCAGCGGCTTCAAGAGCACCTCGAAGAAGAGCAGCGCAAAGTCGACGAGTCCCTGGTTGCCGCTCAGAAATATCCCGGCCTCAATCTCCGGCAGAAGCTCATTCTTGGGCGGGCGCTCCGCGATCCGAAGGCCCGGTTTACCGCCGCGTCGCACAGCAACTCGATGCAGATCACTCGCACGACGGCGAGGGCCGATCTGACCGGCTTGCACGAGTTGCTGCTGCTGGGCACGTACAAGGTCGGCAAGAAGGTCCACTACCTCCCCGCCCCGGACCTCGCCAAAAAGCTTGCTGTTGGTCCGGCGTCGACCGTTGCTTCTCGCGCCGGCACGAAACGCAAGGCCAAAAAAAAGAGCCGTAGATCGTGAACCCACACGGGATAGCGAGGGTTTCGCCGCCGGGGGTGTGCCGGCGGACAAGGTTTGTCGCGGCGGCTGCTCGAAGACTGTAACGCTGCGTGGCCGGCGAGGCCGATGATCTGATCCGTGCCTCGGACGCCCGGACAGAGCGATCAGGAGCGCGCCCTCGTCGGCGTCGTCGTGCCGATGCACAACGCGGCCGCGACGGTCGCGCAGGCGCTCCGCTCGCTGCAGGCGCAGACGCACGCCCATTGGCGGTGCGTGGTCGTCGACGACGGCTCGACCGACGACGGGCCGTCGATCGTGCGGGAGTTCTGCAAGGTTGACCCGCGGTTCACGCTGATTACGCAGGGCAAGAGCGGCCCGTCGAAGCCGCGGAACACGGGGATCGACGCGGCCCTGCGAGCGAACTGCGAATACCTGCACTTTCTCGACGCCGACGACTGGCTCACGCCGGGCGCGCTGGGCTGGCTCGTTGAAGCCGCGCAGGAGACCGGCGCGTCGTACGGCGGGTACGAGTTTTCCGACGGGCGCGGCGAGCCGCTCGGCCGCCAGTCGCCGGTCTCGGTCGCGTACGCCGGGCTCGACGAAGAGCTGGAGTGGAACCGGGCCGCGACGCACGCCCGGCTGCTGCACCGCGATGCGCTCGGCGATCTGCGGTTCGACGAGCACATCCCGTATGTCGAGGACTACGACCTGTGGCTGCGGCTGTGCGTCCGCGGCGTACGGTTCAAGGCCGTCGAACGCACCGTCGCCGTCTACCGCATGCGCCCGGCGAGCCTCAGCAAACGCTTCGACCGGATGTGCGAGAACTACCAGCGCGTGCTGAGTGCCGCGATGGAGCGGGCCGAGTCGGCCGGGTGGGGGCGCGGAAGCGGCGGCCGCGGCGTCGTCTCGCACGAGCGGCTGACGCGCGTCGTGGGGCAGGCGGCCCTCGGCTACGCGACGATGGCGGCGCTCGTCGACGATCGGCCGGAGAAAGACCGCGCCGCCGAGCTCCTCCGCGGGGCGCTGCGCCCGGGGTCGTTCACGCCGGCCCAGATGGCCCAGGCGGTCTCGACGGCGGTGATCTTCGGCACGTGCCGCGCGCCGGATATCGACGGCACGAGCGAGCGTGTGTGGCTGCCGCCGGTGCTCGACTGGTGGCGGCGGTGCGCCGACGAGCGGTGGCTCGCGCCCGGCCAGATCGACACGTGCCTGGCCGAGCTGGCGCGCAAGGTGGCGCACCCCGACGCGATCGCCGACGCGCTGCTCGAAACGTGCGGGCTCGCGCCCGGCGGGCGGGTGGGGGTCGTCGGTCTCAACAAGTTCGGGCGACGCCTGTGCCGGCGTGCGGCCGGACGCGGCCTGGGGGTGCTCGCCGTCGACCCATGGTCGGCCGACGAAGAACTCGCGTTGCTGGAGCCCATCCCCGGTGTGCGGCGGGTGCGCGACGACGCCCCGCCGCCCGACGGCCCGAAGGCGTGGCTGCTGCCGCCCGGCCTGCCCGACGCGGCCGAGGCCTTCGGGCGGCTGATCGGCCGGACGCCCGGCCTAACGCTTCGGCGGTGGGCCGACATGCACGATTCGATCGCCGCCGTCTCCCTCGATCGGCTGCGCACGGCCGCCGGCGGGCCTGTTCGGACCTTCGCCGCCGGGCGGTAACGGCGAAACTTGCGCATCCCGGGCCTCCGGGCCGTGCCGCAACAGTCGCCACCGGAAGGTGTCGATAAGACAACGCCGTGACCGATGTGTTGGGGAGCCGGGGAGCGGGGAGGGCGGTCACGCCCACGGCCCGGAGACACACATCATGAACAGCTCGTGCCCGTCGTCACAGCCGTCGCCTGATCCTGCACGCCGCAGCGCGTCGGTATCGGACTCGAAGGCCGGGGACGGGGGGGGCGGCGGGGCGGGGAGGAGCGGGGCGAGCCCGGGCAGGATCGGCGTGGTGGTGCCGCTCTATAACGCGGCGACGACGATCGCCGAGACGCTCTGTTCGCTGCAGACGCAGACGGTTCAGCAGTGGCGGTGCTTCATCGTCAACGACGGCTCGACGGATGCCGGGCCGCGTGTCGCCGAGGGGTTCTGCAAGGCCGACCAGCGATTCACGCTGATCCATCAAACCAACAAGGGCCTCGCCGGGGCGCGGAACACGGGGCTCGAGGCGGCCCTCGCCGCGGGGTGCGAGTACATCCACTTTCTCGACGCCGACGACTGGATGACGCCGCACGGGCTTGAGTGGCTGGTCGAAGCCGCACGACAGACCGGCGCGGCCTACGGCGGATACGAGATGACCGACGAGCACGGCCGGCCGCTCAACCGCCAGCTCACAGTCTCGGCGCCCGTGGTCGGCTTTGACGAGGAGCTGGAGTGGAACCGGGCCGCGACGCATGCGCGGCTGTTCCACCGCGACACGCTCGGGAGCGACCGCTTCGACGAGACGCTCCCCTGCGTCGAGGACTACGACCTGTGGCTGCGGCTGGAGCGGCGCGGCGTGCGGTTCAAGGCGGTCGATCGCATCGTCGCCGCCTACCGCCTGCGCCCGGCGAGCATGAGCAAGGACTTCGGCAAGATGTGCGAGGTCTTCGAGGGCGTGGTGCGCCGCGCCGTCGACGCCGCACGCGAGGCCACCAGCCCGGGCGGCGAAGGAACGGGGGGCGTCGAGGCGCACGTCGATCTTTCCGAGCGGCGCGTCCGCCGCGTCGTCGGGCACACGGTGCTGGCGCACGCGACGATGGAGGCGCTGCGCGACCCCTCGCACGACAAGGCCGCCGCGGCGGAGATCATGCACGCCGCGGCGAGGCCCGAGCGCTTCACGCCGGCGCAGATGGCCCAGGCGGCGAGCACGGCGGTGCTCTACGGCACCTGCCGCGGGCCGGAGGTCGACGGCATCAGCGAGCGCCGCTGGATGCCGCCGCTGCTGGACTGGTGGAAGCGCTGCGCCGAGGAGGGGTGGATCGGCGCCGACGAGATCGACGAGTGCATGGCCGAGCTGTCCAGGAAGGTTGTTCACCCCGAGACGGTCGCCGACGCGATGCTCGACGCCTGCCCGCGCGTGGGCGCGTCGGGGGGAACGGGTGGACCGGGCGGGCGCGTGGGGGTCGTGGGGCTCGACAAGTTTGGCCGGCGGCTGTGCCGTCATGCGGCGGCGAGCGGGCGCGCCGTCGTCGTCGCCGACGACTTCTCCGAGCACGCCGAGGCGGACCTGCTCGAGCCGATCGAGCGCGTGCAGGTCGTCCGCGCCCGGGCGGACATGCCCAAGGACCTGCCCGGCACGTGGCTCATCGCGCCCGGCATCCCGGCGGATGCGTGGATCGCGCTGGTCGGGCCGGGCAAGCCCTTCCCGCTGGGGGCGCGCCGAAGGACGGTGCTGAAGTGGAACGACTTCCGCGACCGCATCGCCGCGGCGTACCTCGAACGCCTGCACGACGCCGTCGAACTCGCCGAGCCGACGATGCCCAAGCTGATGGTGGGCTGAGCCGCGAAAAACCCAGAAAGAAAGCCCGCGGGCTCAGCCTGTGGGCCGGTGGTGCGCGCTTGGTGCGTTCTAATATCTCCGCATGGCTTCGCCCACCATCCGAACGCTCAGCAACTTCATCGACGGCTCGTTCGTCCCGCCGATGAGCGGCAAGCACCTCGAGACCGACGAGCCGGCGACGGGCAGAGCGTGGGCCCGCGTGCCGGACTCGTCGACGGCGGATATCGACGCCGCGGTCGCCGCGGCGAAGCGGGCCTTCCCTGCGTGGAGCGCCACGCCGACGCGCGAACGCTCGAAAACCTTGTCGCGCCTCGCCGAGCTGATCGAGCGCGACGTGGACCGCCTTGCCGAGGCGGAGAGCCGCGACACCGGCAAGCCGGTTTCGCTGGCGCGGAGCGTGGACATCCCGCGTTCGGCGGAGAACTTCCGGTTCTTTGCGGGAGCCGCGGAGTATCTCGGGGGAAGCGATGGGTGTTGGATCACCGACGGGGCGGGCGCGCCCTCGGCGC
>CAZZDW010000028.1:0-35988 GCA_964652945.1 uncultured Phycisphaeraceae bacterium | reverse complement strand
CCCCCCACCGCCCCCCACCGCCTTCCGCCGGCCCCAACGTTTCGTCCACGAGAACCGCAGAAACGACGCGCTCGGTCCCGTGCCATGCCCTTATTCGGCCCTTTTTTTCTGGACCCCTCCCTGCCGTCGGCTGTCCCTCCGTCAGGAGGCGGCGGGCCGTCGCCCGCCGAACAGGCGTGGGACCTGACCAACACCCGCGACGAGATCGACACCGTCGAGGAATGGCTCCTCAAGGCCCTCGACCGGCACGGCTACGCCGACTCGGCGCGGTTCGCCGTGCGGCTGGCGCTGGAAGAAGCCCTGGCCAACGCCTTCAAGCACGGGCACAAGACGCTCCCCGCCGAGACGCCGGTGCACGTCGAGCTGAGCGTGGCCCCCACGCGCGTGAAGATCATCATCGAGGACCGCGGCCCCGGTTTCACCCCCGAGGCCGTCCCGGACCCCACCGTCGACGACCGGCTGGAGATCCCCGCCGGGCGGGGCCTGCTGCTCATGCGGGCCTACATGGCCGAGGTCGAGTACGAGGGCCGGGGCAACCGCGTCCGCATGGTCTACGAGCGATAAAAAAGGGTGCAGGCAACAGGCAATCGGGAGCAGGCCTGCCGCCAAATCCCTGCTCTCTGCTGTCTCCTCCCTGCTCCCTGTCTATAGTGGAATGATTCTAAGACTCACAGTCTCAAGGATGCCGAACCGACGCCGTTCGGCGTGCATCTCATAGGAATGAACACGATGGGTACCCCCGCTTTGCCGTTTTATCTGGACCACGCCGCGACGACCCCGTGCGATCCGCGCGTGGTCGAGGCGATGCTCCCGTATTTCACCGAGACCTTCGGCAACCCCGGCAGCCGCAACCACCAGTACGGCTGGAAGGCGGAGGCCGGCGTCGACTGGGCCCGCGAGCAGGTCGCCAAGCTGCTCGGCGCGAGCGAGAAGGAGATCATCTTCACCTCGGGCGCGACCGAGTCGAACAACATCGCCATCAAGGGCGCGGCGTACATGTACGAAAAGAACCCCGCGGGCTCCGGCAAGCCCAGGGGGCACATCATCAGTTGCACGATCGAGCACAAGGCCGTGCTCGACCCGTGCAAACGGCTGCAGAAAGAGGGCTTCGACGTCACCTTCCTCGAGCCGGGGCGTGACGGCCTCGTCACCGCCAAGATGGTCGCCGACGCGATGCGCGAGGACACGATCCTTGTGACGATCATGTGGGCCAACAACGAGATGGGGACGATCAACGAGGTGCCGCAGATCGGCAAGCTGTGCCACGAGAAGGGTGTGCTGTTCCACACGGACGCGACGCAGTGGGCCGGCAAGATGCCGGTGGACGTGGAGCGGGACAACATCGACCTGCTCTCGATGTCCGGGCACAAGATCTACGGCCCCAAGGGCGTGGGGGCGCTCTACGTCCGCCGGCGCAAGCCCCGCGTGCGCCTCCAGGCCCTCGTCGACGGCGGCGGGCAGGAACGCGGCTTCCGCCCCGGCACGCTCAACGTCACCGGGATCGTCGGCCTGGGCAAGGCCTGCGAGATCGCGATGGCCGAGATGGACGCCGACGCGCAGCGCCTGCTCAAGCTCCGCCGGAAGCTCGAAGAGGGGATCACCGCTCGGCTCGACACGGTGCAGATCAACGGCGACGCGAACAAGCGCCTGCCGCACATCACCAACATCTCCTTCGGCTTCGTCGAGGGGGAGAGCCTGATGATGGCGATGAAGGAGGTCGCGGTCTCGTCGGGCTCGGCGTGCACGAGCGCGTCGCTGGAGCCGTCGTACGTGCTCAAGAACATCGGCGTCGGCGACGACCTGGCGCACTCGTCGCTGCGGTTCAGCCTCGGGCGCAACACGACCGAGGAGCAGATCGACTACACCATCGACAAGGTGGTGGAGTCGGTGACCAAGCTGCGCGAGCTGTCGCCGCTGTACGACATGCACAAGGAAGGGATCGACCTGACCAAGATCGAGTGGGCGCACCACTGATGAACGAAAGCAATCTTTCCCAACTCTGGCTCAACCTTGCCCAAGACAGCTTGGACGCGGCGCGTTCGATTGCGACCGCTCACCCGAGATCGAGCGTTTCGAGAGCTTATTACGCGGCGTTTTCCGCGGCTCACTCGATCCTTCTTGCTCAAGGAGATACCCCGCGAGCAGACCTCGGAACATGGTCTCATCAAGACATATCCAGTGCGGTTCGTCATACGCTTGGAAGAGGCGTATCACCTGTGAAGGCACCCATCGCCAAGCACTTGGAGAACTGTCTTATCCAGTGCCGAACCGCTCGAGAAGAGGCCGACTATGCTCCTTTGCGTACAGTCGATCCGCCAAAGGTGAAACAAGCAATCTATGAAGCCGGACAGCTGGTATTCTGGGCGAAGGAGATTCTGCAATGACCACTGAAATGCAAGAACGCGAGCGGATTCTCAAAGCCCTTGAGACCGCTTGGAAAGAAGAACAAGGCGTCCATAAGTTTGGTCTGCAATACCAGCCCGACCGTATTACCCATGATCGGTACGGAACGTGGGTCGTCCCGGTCGCCAGCGGCATTCCCACAGGCTCAGCTTACGAACTCGGACGTGTTCTGGAACATCTCCAGGAAATCACTGAAACGCATTCCCAGCTTGATGTGAATGTGTTCCTGACACCCAAGACCAACGGGCACTAAAACCCGATTTGTAGAGGTATATCTCATGGCATACGGCCCCAAAATCATCGACCATTACGAGAACCCCCGCAACGTCGGCACCTTCGGCACCCAGGCCGAGATCAAGAAGAGCAAGGAGATCGGCGTCGGCCTCGTCGGCGCGCCCGAGTGCGGCGACGTCATGCAGCTGCAGATCAAGGTCGACCCCGCCACCGGCAAGATCGCCGACGCCAAGTTCAAGTGCTTCGGCTGCGGCTCGGCCATCGCCTCCTCGTCCCTGGCCACCGAGTGGATCAAGGGAAAAACCCTCGAAGAGGGGCTCGCCCTCCGCAACACCGACATCGTGCAGGAGCTGGCCCTGCCGCCGGTCAAGATCCACTGCTCGGTCCTCGCCGAGGACGCCGTCAAGGCGGCGATCGAGGACTACCGGACCAAGAACGGTCTGAGCCCCGCGCCGGGGTCGGAGCAACCCGCCCAGGCCGCGGGTAAGGCCCACTAAAAGGTTCTTCACCGCGCCGGGCACAAACCCCGCCCCGGAGAAGACCGTACTAGTATTGACCATCGCACCTTTTTCCGCGGATGCCGGGGCGGCACGCCCCGGCTCACGGCGAAAAGGCGAGCAAGGAGTGTTCCGACCATGTCCGTCATGCTGACCGAGAGTGCCGCCAAGGAGATCCGCACGATCATCAACGACCAGGAGCTGGACGCTGAGAAGGTCCGCCTCCGCGTCGGCGTCAAGGGCGGCGGATGCTCCGGGTTCTCCTACGTCCTCGACCTGACCGAATCGCAGAAGGACCACGACGAGGTCTTCGAGCAGCACGGCATCAAGATCATCTGCGACCCCAAGAGCCTGCTCTACCTCACCGGCACCACCGTCGACTTCAAAGAAGACATCATGCAGCGGGGCTTCGTCTTCCAGAACCCCAACGCCACCACGTCCTGCGGCTGCGGCTCCTCCTTCGCCGTCTGACCGACTCATCCCCCTCCCCCTCGACTGAGGGGTTGCGAGGGGGTTTTTCTTTCGGCGCCGTGCCGAACCCGGGACCGCTCAAATCGAGCCCCGGTAAGGATCTATGCACACTTCCTCTTGCACCAAACCCCGCTCCACGGTACGCTCGAATGAACGCGGGAGCCCCGGTGCGTTTGCCCACGGAGGGGTCGAATGAGCAGCATGCCCACGCCGGCCGAGACGACTGCAGGCTACGCCGCCCCGAGTGTCACGCAGTTCTCCGTCTTCCTCGACAACCGCGTCGGCAAGCTCCACGAGCTGCTGCGGGCCTTCGACCACTCCGTCTCGCAGATCGTCGCGATCAGCGTCCACGACGCCAGCGACCACGCCGTCGTACGGCTGATCACCTCCAGCGCCGCCGAGACCCGCCGCCTGCTGCTCAAGCACCAGCTCGCCTTCTCCGAGACCTCGCTGCTGGTCGTCGAGCTGGCCAAGGGGCACACGCTCGAACGCATGTGCCTGTACCTGCTCAGCGCCGAGCTGAACATCCGCTTCGCCTACCCCGTCATGTGCTCGGCCCACTCCGCCGCCCCTCTCATCGCCCTGGCGATCGACGACGTGACCCTCGCCGGGCAGATTCTCCGTCGGAAAGAGTTCCGCCTCCTCGGCGAGGCCGACCTGCACCTGCCGACGCACTGATTCCGGATTCCGGGTTCCGGGTTCCGGGTTCCGGGTTCCGGGTTCCGGGTTCCGGGTTCCGGGTTCCGTAAAAAGCGTATTGGATGACGTTGAATAGGCATGAGCAAGACGCCGGCTCACGCTTGACGTTTCGACTGAAAACCGCTTGTGAAATCGGTTTTCACCAGCCGATAGACTCTGTACTCATGAAGCTCTCGCGCGTGCTCGGCATCTTCCGCCCGCGGTCGTCCCATCGGCGGGTGACGATCGCCCGCGGCTCGGGCGTGCCGCCGGCGATGACCTCCTCGTTCCGCCTCTCGGCCTACCCCCGCTCGACGATGGCCGCCGCGGCGGTGACGCTCTTTGGCGTGCTGCTGGTGCTGGTCAATCTGCCGCTGGCCTCGTGCGAGTCGTTCGGGGGGGGCGGGGGCGGGGGCGGGGTCTCCTCACAGAACCGTCCCGCGACCGCCGACGGCACCCTCCCGCCCGGTGCTGCCTCGCCTGTCGGGATCGCCTCGACCGTCAACCTGGCCCCGCTGGACGACCTGCACGGCGAGCCGGAGATGCGCGTCCGCGTGAGCGAGGCCGCCACGACGATCACCATCGCCCCCGCGACGCCCCACGGGCAGGTCTTGGCGGGGCCGCTCGCCGCGGGGCTGGTCGACTGGGTCGAGCAGCCCTCGGCCGTCGCCCGCCCGCTGAGGCTCGACGGCAAGACCACCATTGCGCTCGCCGACGGCCGCTGGACGCTCACCGACGAGCGCGGGCGTGCGTATTCCCTCGCCGCGGCGTCGGACCTGGGGCTCGTGCCGGACGACGGCGGGATGGTGCTCGTCGACGGCTCGCCCTACGCCGGGCGGGTCCGCCTCATGCCGCGCTCGGACCTGGGCGCGACGCAGTTCGACGCCGTCGAGTTCGTCCGGCTGGAGACGTACCTGCCGGGGGTGATCGCCAAGGAGCTGTACAACGGCTGGCCGCTGGAGACGTACCGGGTGCAGGCGGTGTGCGCACGCAGCTACGCGCTGCACGAGCGGGCCCGCTCGCGGGCCATCGGTCGGTGGTTCGACGTCCAGGCCAACCAGCGCAACCAGGCGTACATCGGCGTGACGCAGAACCGCACCGCCGCGGCGGCCGTCGCCTCCACCCGCGGCGTCGTCCTCGGGTGGCAAGGGCACGTCCTCCGCGCCTACTACTCGAGCACCTGCGGCGGGCGTGCCGCCTCGGCCGCCGACACCTGGCCCACGAGCCGCGGGTTCGAGTACAACCTCCCGGAGCCGCTCCAGGTCGCCCCCCCCTCTCAACCCCCCCGCGAGCACGCCTGCCAGAACGCGCCGCTGTATCGGTGGACGGTCACGCGGAACACGCCCGACCTTGCCGCACGGCTGCGGGCCTTCGGGGAGAGCAAGCTGTACATGGTCCGCCGGCTCAAGGGTCTGGCGGCGATCACGCCCAAGGATTTCAACGCCGACGGCAGGCCGCGCACGTACAAGATCGTCGAGCCGGGCGGCACGTGGTACGAGCTGACCGCCGAAGACCTGCGCGTCGCCTGCAACACGCCCGCCCCCGCGGCCGGGCTGATGACCCACGCCGACCGCGACGATCGCGTCAACAGCAGCGACCTGGCGTTCGCCTTCGTCGGCGGCCCGAACGGGACGGTGACGATCTCCGGCCGTGGGTTCGGCCACGGCGTGGGGATGTGCCAGTACTGCGCACTCGAGATGGCCAAACGCGGCGACTCGTGGAAGACCATGCTCGCCCGCTTCTACCCCCGCGCCGATATCGTGCGGGCGTATGAGTAGGCGTGGGGCGTCAGGCGTCGGGCGTCTGTAGCTGGAGTTGATACGAAGGCCGCCGGCAATCGGCGATGACCACTCAAACGGTCATGACACCGACGCCCTACGCCCGACGCCCGACGCCCGACGCCTCCCCCTTCACACCCCCGTCAGTTCGCGGATCACCTTCTCGATCTCCGCCGGCACGGGCACGACGCTCAGCCGTGCCTGCCGCAGCAGCTCGAAACCGCCCCCCCCGAACCGCTTGTCGGCCTTCATCTCGTCCAGCGTCAGCGGCGTCTTCACCGGCTTGCCGGCCTTGAGGTCCACCACCGCGAACTTCGGCTCGCCGGCCTTGGTGAGGCCGGGGTTCTTCGGGTCTTCGTACGCCGCGGAGGTGATCGTCGCGACGCCGACGATACGACGTTCGTCGCCCGTGTGATAGATGAACGCCGTGTCGCCCTTCTTGGTCTCACGCAAGAACTTCAACGCGGCGTTGTTGGTGATCCCGTCCCACACCGTCGTCTTGTCACGCCGAAGATCGTCGAACGAGTACGTCCCCGGCTCGGTCTTCAGCAGCACACTCGCCATCACAGGCTCCTTGCTCAACGCGGCATCGTAGATGCCCCCGGACCGGTTCTCGATAAACACAAACCTCGGCCCGCATGACAACGGGCCGAGGCCAATGAGGAGAGAAGATCGGATGGAACGCCGTGCGTAGACGACGGCGGGTTCAGCCGTTCACATGACCGGCGGCGGGCTCGGCCTCGTCGCCCGCATCAACGCTCGGCTCCGACGCGGGCTCGGCGGCCGGCGCGGAAGGCTGCTCGGCGTCGTCGTTCTGCGCGTCGTTCTGGTGAGCCTCGCCCTCGCCGGGCTCGCCGTGGCAGCAGCTCTTCTTGGCCATCGGGCACTCGCCCGCGGGCTTGTCGCCGGCCTCTGTGTGCCCGGCGCAGCAGGGGGGCATCTCCGCGGCCTGGCCGCTCTCGTCCGAGACCAGCCTGGTCGCGGCCTCGTGCCGGTGGCAGCTCCCGCACCCCCCGCCGTTGAGCGCGTGGTACGCGGCGTACCCGCCCACCCCGGCGACCAGCAGGCCGGCCACGGACAGAACGGTCGCAAGAGCGGTCGAGCCTCGGCGGTGCATCATGTGCGGACTCCAGACAAGGGTGAAAGGTCGTTCGCCTGCATCATAGACGATCCTCCCCTCAAACAGGTTCGCCCGCGAACAGCGAGAAGTTCTGCCGTTTCCATCACTCCCTGCCCGCTTGGAGGGGGGATGAGGGGAGGGAGAGAGGCGTCGCCTTCAGTGCGCTCGACCGCGGCCGCACGAAAAACCACCCGCCCGGCCGTGCGACCCGCACGGTCGGATCGGCGGGGCAAGGTGTGCCGTCAAGGGGGGCGTGCGCGGGGTCGATATCTGCGATGTGGGCGATCCCCGACGCGACGGGGCGCCCTGAGCAGGCGGCGTGACGTCTGAATAACGCGAGGGTCCCGACATGAGTTCCGACAACAACCCGGCCGAGACCCCCGCTCCCCAGCATCAGGGCGCTCAGGCCTCGCCCGCCCAGCACCCCTCGCAGGACGGCAACCCCAACATCCTCTCGGCCCTCTCCGAGATGGAGTCGCAGTTCGCGCGCCTGCGGACGCTGCACGAGGAATCGATGCGCCGCGAGGCCGCACTCGCCGAGCAGAGCCGAAAGCTCACCCAGCAGCAGGCCGAGCTGGACAAGGCCCGCGAGGCCCTCGACCAGCGCGAGCGGCAGCTCCGCGAGCAGGGCGAATCCATCGCCCGCCAGCGTGCCGCCCTCGACGAAGAAAAGCAGCGGCTCGACCACGAGCACCGCGAGGCCAAGCAGCGCCTCGCCGCCGAGCAGGAAGAAGCCGAGAAGGCCCTCGCCGAGCAGATGCAGCAGCAGGAGGCCAAGCTCGCCAAGGAGCGCGACGCGACGCAGCAGTCGCTCGTGCAGGAGCGCGAGCGGCTCAAGCAGGAGCACGACAAGGCCCGCCAAGAACTCGCCGAGCGGCAGAAGGGGGAGCAGCAGCGCCTCGAAGACGAGCGGCGTGGACTCGCCGAGCGGATGCGGGCGATCGAGGAGCAGTCGGCGTCGCTCTCGCAGCAAGCCGCGGAGGCGAGCCGTCGCGAGCACGCCGTCAAGGAAGAGGAGGAGCGCGTCGCGGCCGAGCGTGCGAAGCTCAACCGCGAGGCGTCGCAGTTTGACGAGAAGAGCCGTCAGGTGAGCGAGTCGGCCGAGCAGCAGGTCACGCGGCTGAACCAGTCGTGGGCGGCGAAGCTGCGCTCGCTCGAAGACCGGCTGCACGAGCAGGAGAGCCAGCGCACCGCGCTGCAGCAGGAGCTCGACGTCGCCCGCGACCAGGCCAACCAGCTCGCCGAGATGGTCGAGCAGCTGCGCGCCGACGGGGGCGGCGTCGACCCGCAAGCCCTGGCGCACGCCGAGTCGGAGATGAACCAGGCCCTGCAGATGGCCAGCGAGCAGGCCGAGGCGGCCCAGCAGGCGGCCCAGGCGGCCGAAGCGGCGCGGGCCGAGGCGAAGCGCGCCGGCGAGGCGGCGGCGGCCGCGGAACAGGCGACCGCCGCGGAGCTGAGCAAGCGCGAGCAGGCGATCACCACGCTCAAGGATCGGCTGGAAAAAGTGCTGCAGGAAAAGAGCACACTCCTGGAGCGCGTGCGCGGCGCCGAAGAGGCCGCGGCCAAGGCGAAATCCGAAGCCGCCAGCGCCGTCGCCGCGGCGGAGAAGGCCGCACGCGAGGGCGGGGGGGCGGGCGGGGGGGGCGGGGCGTCGGACGCGACGATCGTCGGCGTCAGCGCGACGAGCGTCGCTGATGAAGCGCTGATGAACGAGTTTCATCATCCGGGCTGGACGAAGCGCCGCCGCGAACGCCTCCGGCTGTACAAGGGCCTCCTGCAGACGCAGGCCCGCAAGATCATGCAGGCCCAGGCGGCCCTGCAGAAACGGCACGAGGAGGCCGAGCAGGTGCTCGCCCACCGCGCCAAGCTCGCCGCACTCAGCAAGAAGCTCTCCAAGCAGGAGAAGCGGCTCAACTCGTCGAAGGCCAAGGCGACCACGCTCGCCGCGGCGATGTACCTCAGCGTCACCGTCGCCGTGCTGGGCGGCATGGCGTGGGCGGTCACCCAGCACATCCACCCCGCGACGTACCTGGCGCGGGCCACGCTGGAGGTCGACCCGCAGATCGACGCCGGCGAGTTCGAGCTCTCGCAGTGGCAGAACTTCCACGAGGAGCTGGCGAGGGACTCGCGCTTCATCGACGCCGCGGCCAACCGCATGGACCGGCGCGGCCTCAAGGAACTTGCCGTCCCGGCCGCGCTCGACGCGCGCCTCAAGGACGACCTCTACGTGCAGAGCACCGGGGACGGGAACATCACCCTCGAGCTGCGCGGCGTGGGGGCCGAGCGCACCGCGCTCGAGCTCGACACGCTCGTCGCGGCCTACAAGAGCGTCTCCGACGCCGCACGCGGCACACGCGGCGACGACCTGCCCACCGTCGTCACCGCGCCGGCCAAGGCCGACACCACGCCGATCGCCGACGACCGCCTGCAATGGGCCGCGGGGATGCTCGGCGGCGGCGGGCTGGCGGTCGGGCTCCTGGGGTTGCTCGTGTGGAGCCGCCTGGTCAAGAGCAAGCAGCGCATGGAGCAGATGGTCGAGATCGAAGAGGCGCTGGCCGACATCGACTGGCCCGAGGCGATGGGCGGGCCCAAGCCGTAAGCGTTCTCAAAGACTCTCATACGAGACGCGACCGGAAGGGAGCGTGTCTCTCCCCCGGTTTGAGTTTTCTACACGCTCGCTCCCGCTCGCGTCTCGTATAGACAAGAGCACCCAAGAAAAAAAGCACAGGTGACGAGGTCACCTGTGCCGCGGAGAGGGACAAATGTTGCTGCGCCGACCTCGCGTCTGACCGGACGCCGACCGGGGAGGCGGCTGAAACGGTCAGCTGTTGTTCTTGGCCGCCAG
Organism: uncultured Phycisphaeraceae bacterium; assembly: GCA_964652945.1. Lineage (GTDB taxonomy): Bacteria > Planctomycetota > Phycisphaerae > Phycisphaerales > UBA1924 > CAZZDW01. The sequence goes on along the minus strand of CAZZDW010000028.1, from coordinate 25,962 downwards.
GACGAGGCGCGTCTTGCCGCCGGGCCCGGGGGCGATGATGGCGAGGTTCTGGCCCTGGTCGAGGGTGGTGTTGAAGGGCTTGTCGCTGACGCCCGAGCCGGTGCCGGCGAAGGTGACCACGGCCGTGCCGGTGGGGTTGCCGTCGGCGTCGACGACGACGAGGCTGTACTCGCCGCCGATGGCCGGCAGGTCTTTGACGAGGATCTGCCCGGTCTTGCGGACGGGATCGAGCATGACGACGGCGCGGCCGGAGAACTCCTCGTCGGCGGGGGTGAACGAGACGAAGCGCGTGTTCTCGCTGAAGAGCGACTGCTCGAAGCGCGAGCCGAAGTCCTGCAGGAACATGTCCGCGATGAGGTTCTTGTGGACCTGGTCCTCGATCTGCTGGTAGTCGGCCCGCATCTGCAGCGTGGCGAAGGCGAAGACCAGGGCCGCCGCCATCGCGCCGATCGCGCCGGCCCGCCACCAGTGGTTCACGCCGCGGCTGGGCAGGATCTCCGGCGTCAGCCGCAGCGGCGCGGGGACCTCCTCCACGCCGACGACCACGTCGGCCTCCCGCCCGTCTTGGCGACCGCTCTCGGCGCTGGGCAGGCCCATCGCGTCACGCACGGCGGCCATCACGCGGGACTTGAGCCCCACGGGCGGGTCGACGGGCGGCAGGTGCGCGTCGGTCTGCGCCAGACGCGCCTGCTCACGCCGGACCTGCGCCTGCAGCGCCGGCGAGGCCGAGCGGAACGCGTCCTCAAAGTCTCCACGCTCCTGCTCGTCCAAGAGGCCGTGGGCGTCGAGTGCGGCAAACTCCAGCAGTTCATAGGTATTCATGCGACGGACTCCTCGCCGGCCGTCCGCTCACGCAGACGGACCAGCGCTCGGCTCAACGCCGATTTGATCGTGCCGATCGGCGTATCGAGCTCTTCACCAATCTGACGCAACGTCTGCCCCCCCAGGTACGCACGGATGACGACGGTCTTCTGCAGCTCGGGCAGCGCCTCGACCCGCTGCATCAGCGAGCCGAACCGCTCGGCCATTTCCAGGCCCGCGCCGGGGTGGGTCTGCCGCGACTCGCGGCCGGCCAGTTGCTTCTCGTCCATCCCCGAGGCCTTGACCCGGGCCTTGGCCCGGCGGAGGCGATCGACCAGGTGACGGCGCGAGATGAGCATCACCCACGTCACCAGTGCCGCACGCTTGGGGTCGTACCGATCCGCCGTGCGCCACAGACGCACGAAGATCTCCTGCACGGCGTCCTCGGCGTCGGCACGCGTCGGCATCGCCTGATACGCAAGGCGATAGACGAGGGATGCGAAGCGGTCGTAGAGCATCTCCACCGCGTCGGCCTCGCCGGCGGCGACGCGCTGCATCAACGCAAGGTCCGCATCGTGATGGCTGGTGTCTCCAGGCATCGAAGAATCATCCATCCGTAACCCCGGCGCTCAAGCGATCCGGCACACGCCGAAGCGACCGATGAGCACCGACCGGCACGCCGTGCTCACACAGCCGACGCAGGGAACGCCGACAAGCACCGAGCCGCCCGAGATATCCGACGATCCGTACCACCTCGGCAGAACGCCGGATGTCTCTGCACGGGCCGTGATGAACAGACATACGCCGAAGAAACGCCGGCGGATGCGAAAATCTTGCCCCAACTCTCCGATAAACACCAAGAAAAGACCGATATTTTGTTCCGATTGTAAAAAATTCGTGTTGTGTTTGGATGATTTCGAATGTGAATATTCGCTCTTGCCAGAACCGGGCAAGTCCGGTACAGTGATGTGACGCATCCCCCTAAGGGAGGAGGGTGCGAAAAAGACCCACCCCCCCACCGCGAGGGAGGTTGTTTGCGACATCCTGTAAATACTTGTGAATCAACGACTACTGCTCGTCGTATGCGGGCATGGGGACGCGGATTCAGCGTGCTGGACGTGCTGGTGAGCGTTGCGGTGATCGCGGTGCTGCTGAGCCTCCTGCTGCCCGGTCTGGCCGCCGTGCGGGAAACGGCCCGGCGCGTTGTGTGCGCGTCCAATGTTCGGCAGAGCGGGCTCGGGCTCGCGATGTATTCGGACGATCACCGCGGCGTCCTGCCGCCGACGCGGTTCAGCAGCACGACCAACCAGCTCCACCGGATGACCGTGGTGCGGATGCCGCAGACCGCCGCGCCGTGGGACGGCCTGGGGAACCTGTACGCCGAGGACTATCTGAACGTCCCGGACGTCTTCTACTGCCCCTCCCATCAGGGCACGTACCCGCTGCAGACCCAGCGGCTCCTCTGGAACTCGCAAGAAAAGGTCTTCATCGTCAGCAACTACCACTTCCGCGGCGCCGAAACAAACGGCAACCGCGTGGTCTGGCGCATGCGCCCCGAGATGACGCTGGTGAGCGACGGGCTCTCGTCGCCCAGCGCGTTCAACCACGTCGAGGGGTGCAACGTCTTGCAGGCCGGCCTGTCGGTGCGGTGGCTCAACGACCCGAGCACGCAGGTGATGCCGATGCTGCCCAGCGACAGCGACGCGCAGGCCGTGGCGAGCGGCAAGGTCGGCACGGTGTGGTCGATGCTCGACGGATGGACCGGCGACGGGCCGGGCGTGCTCGCGTCTCAGCCGACGACGCCGTACCACACGCCGGGTCAGACGCGGTAAGCCCCATTCGAGCCGTTTCAGGTTTTCGTGGCACAGGCGTCTCGCCCGTGCAGGAACGCTGGAGCCGCACGGCACAGGCGGGACGCCTGTGCCACGTTCAGACAGCGCCCGCCGCACACAAGCTCGGTCCATTCACCTGACCATGATCGACGCGACGGTGGTGTCGTCGGAGAGCGAGTCGGTCTGCGCGAAGCGGAAGACAGCCTCGAAGAGCAGCTCGACGTCGTCGGCCGGCGTGGTGCTGGGGCTGAGGGCCTCGATGGTGCGCTCGATCGCGAAGTGCACCCCGGCGGGGCTCGGCTGCTCGACGACGCCGTCGCTGAAAAGGACGATCCGCGAGCCGGCGGGGAAGTCGATCGTCTCGGGCGTGTACTCGAAGCACGGCTCGATCCCCAGCGGTATGCCGCCGGCCGACTCGACGGGGCGCGGGGCCGCGCCGGGCTCGGCAGGGCGCATCAGCCAGTGCCCGTGCCCGGCGTCGATGAACTGGAGCTTTCCCGCGGCCGGGTCAAACACGCCCAGCCACAGCGTGATGAACTTGTTGCTGTCGGTGTGCGCGGCGACGAACTTGTTCACGTCGATGAGCGCCCTGACCGGGCAGCCGGTGTCGCGGAGCGAGACGTTGAGGTGCGTCTGCGCCGCGGCCATCAGCACGGCCGCGCCGACGCCCTTGCCGCTCACGTCGCCGAGGAAGACGCCGACCTTGCCGTCCTTCAGCGGCACGACGTCGAAGAGGTCGCCCGCGACGAATCGACCGGAGCGGACGCGCACCGCGTAGGAGACGCCGCCGATCGCCCCCTGCTCGGGCGGGAGGATGAGGCGCTGGGCCTCCTTGGCGGCCTGCAGCTCGACCATCAGCTCGCGTTGGCGGCGTTCGAGCTCGACGCGGTTGAGGTTGCTCATCGCCATGCCGCACATCCGCGCGATCGCCTGGCAGAACGCCGCGGCGTCGCTGCGGATCTTGGCGGTGGCGAAGGTGGTGCCGGTGTCGCTGGTGCGCGCGTCGAGGTAGAGGTACGCCGCGACCTTGGAACCGATGAAGACGGGGGCGCACAGCGCCGTCTGGATGCCGAGCTGGACGATGCTCGCGGCGGTGTTCATCGGCGCGTCGGCGGTGAGGCGGGCGACCTCGCCGCCGCGTGCCGCGGCGATAAGCGAGCGGCTGCCGCGCCAGCCCTGACCTGCTTCGGCCGATACATCCGCGTTCGGCGTCGAGTGCGCAGCGTCGATCGAGCTGCCGGCGTCGAGCACGTCGCCGAGCACTTCCAGCTCGCCGGCCTGCTGGGCGGGGGAGGGGGCGTCGCGCAGGAGCGTGGCCCGCGGGAAGCCCGAGCCCTCGACCGCGGCACGCAGGATGACGCCGGCGAGGGAATGCTCGTCGGTGACGCCGGCGATCGCCGCGGCGGTGTTCATGAGGATCGTGAGGCGCGTCTGCGTGATCGCCGCCAGCTCGCGCTCGGAGACGCGCTCGACGCGCCCGCTTGCGCCGGCGGCTGCTTCTCCGGCCTTGCCGGCGGTCTCGGAGCCGAGCAGCGAGCGTGTGAATCGGGCCGCGCCGCCGCTCGCCCCGCCCCCCCCACGCTCTTCGCCGCCGGTGGGCGTGTTCATCGCCGTCGGCGGCAGGGTCGGCTTGCCGATGGCCCCTCTCCCCTGCGGCTTGAGCGTCACGCGGAAGGTCCACGGGCCGATCGCGACGGTGTCGTCCGGGTGCAGCGGTGCGGCGACCTCGGCGTCGAGCTGCACGCCGTTGAGGAACGTGCCGTGGCGTGAGCCGAGGTCTTTGAGCGTCCACCCGCCGCCGGGCGCGCACTCGACGACGGCGTGCCGGCGCGAGACGCCCTCGTCGAGGAGCACGGCTTGGCAGACGCTGGAACGCCCGAGCTGCACGGGCCGCGCGGGGCTCGCCTCGATCGGGCGGATCGACGGGCCGGCGATCGGCTCGAAGACGAGCACGTCCGCGGCGGACGAGTTGGGATCGGCGGGAGTGGACTCAGCCATGCACGGCGGAACTGTATCGCGGCCCTTGCTCGCTGGAGAAGCTTGGCACATCGAACGATCATGGTTTATTCGTGGCACAGGCGTTGGGGGGGGGCGCCTGTGCAGGAACGCTGGAGCGGCACGGCACAAGCGGGACGCTGCTCTGTTGAGATCATTGGCCTTTGGGTGGGGCGGGCGTCCCGCCCGCCATAAGGGATGCACAGAGACGACCGGTGGGCGGGCGGGACGCCCGCCCCACCCAAGACAAAGAGAGGATTTCAACAGAGCAGCGGGACGCCTATGCCACGAACACCCCGCTCAACCGGTCAATGAATCCCCTCGGCTCCCAGCCACCGCTCGGCGTCGAGGGCCGCCATGCACCCCATCCCCGCCGCCGTCACGGCCTGGCGGTAGTTGGCGTCGGCCACGTCGCCTGCGGCGAAGACGCCGGGGATGTTCGTGTACGAGTTGCGCCCCCTGAGCGCGATGTACCCCGTCGGCTCCAGCTCGATCCCCGAGCCCTTGAGGAACTTCGACGCCGGCGTGTGCCCGATCGCGATGAACAGCCCCTTGACGCTGAGCAGCGAGGTCTCGCCGGTGACGGTGTCCTCGAGCTGGACGGCCTCGACCTTCTCGGCGCCGATCACGTCGGTGACGGTCTTGTTCCACAGCATCTTGGCGTTGTGCCGCGAGAGGAACCGCTCCTGCATGATCTTGCTGGCGCGGAGCGAGTCGCGGCGGTGGATGACGTAGACCGTCGACGCGAACTTGGTGAGGTACGTCGCCTCTTCCATCGCGGTGTCGCCGCCGCCCACGACGGCCAGCGGCTGGTCGCGGAAGATCGGCAGGGCCCCGTCGCAGACGGCGCAGGCCGAGACCCCGCCGCCGATCTGCGCCAGGCGCAGCTCGTTGGGCAGGCCGAGCCAGTTGGCCGTCGCGCCCGTGGCGACGATGACCGCGTGGGCCTCGACGCTCGTCTTGTTCGACGTGTGCAGCGTGAACGGGCGCTTGGAGAAGTCGCACGAGACGATGTCCTCGTGGACGATTCTGGTGCCGAAGCGCTCGGCCTGGCGCTGGAAGTCGGCCATCATCTCCGGCCCGGTGATGCCCTTGGGGAAGCCGGGGTAGTTCTCGACCTCGGTGGTGAGCATGAGCTGCCCGCCGGGGAGGACGGGGCCGGGGTCCTGCTTGGGCACGCCGACGTAGACGACCGGGTCGAGCTGGGCCCGTGCGGCGTAGATCGCGGCGGTCCATCCGGCCGGGCCGGATCCGATGATGACGAGTTTGTGGGGCATGGGGGATTCTGAAGAACCGTGAGTCGCGGGCTCGTATCTGGTTTACGCGGGAACGGGCGCAGGGTCTTGGATCTTGGGTCTTGGATCGAGGGTCAAGCGAGCAGACTGGAGAACGCCTCCTTGACCCAAGACCTTAGACCCAAGACCACCCCTCAGTGCAGCTCCCCCATCTCGTCCAGGCGCTGGCGAACCAGCGAGATCAACGGCGGCCAGAGCAGGTAGTCCCCAGGCGCGCCCGCCTGGTCCTGCAAGACCACCGACGCACCCTGCGGCCGTCCGTCACGCCCGACGGAATAGATCACGTACTGATCGCTCCCGATCGGGTAGGTGAAGTTCGGCATGTCGCCGCCGGGGTAGATCTTCATCTCGTAGGGCTTGTCCTTGATCGGCGTGTCGCGCTGCGGCACGAAGTACCACAACGCCGCCACGCTGGTCATGTACGGGTCCTGCGGGATCCCCAGGCCCTCGAGGAAGTCGCGGCTGACCGCCGCCGCGTCCGGCGGGAGCGAGCGGAACTGCAGGTCGTAGGCGTACACCCCCAGCCCGGCGCGGAGCCCGGCCCACTCCGTGCGGATCGTCCGCCGAAGGTCGAAGAGGTCCTCGGCGTGGTCCATCTTGAGCCGGAGCATCGCGAAGGGGGCCCCGCGGGCGACGAACTTGGCGTAGTCGCTCTGGGTGCGCAGGTACGGGTCCTTGGGGCTCAGCGACCAGCGCTTGGCGAAGTCGCGGAAGATCCCCGCGCTCATCTGTTGAGTGTCGTCCCAACCCTGGTGCCGTCCGCGGAGACGGTCCCAGTACGCCGCGGAGGAGAACCGCCGCAGCGGCGAGTCCTGGGCGTCGACCTTGGAGAGGACGGCGGCGAACTGGGCCGCGTCCGGGTCGCCGCCGCGTTCGATCGTACGGGAGATCAACTGGTCCTGAGCGCCGCGATCACCCATCGGCCATTCCAGCCGATCGAGGTCGAAGTACGACCGCTCCAGCTTCATCTTCTTGAGATAGTCGGTGAGGAACCGGGCCCCCAGCACGTGCGACTGGGCGCGGAAGTCCTGGTAGACGACGTCGCGGATGCGCTCGACGCCGAGCTTCATCGATCCGAGCGCCCAGAGTTTTTCCTTGAGGAAGGGGCGGTCGGCGAACTGCCGCGTGAAGAGCACCCACTCGCGGAGCAGGTGCAGGGCCTCCTCGACCTTGCCGTCGGCGGCGAGCCGCGTCGCCTCGACGTGCACCAGGATGCCGAGCTTTTCGAGCTTGTCGAGATAGCCGAACTCGGCCATGATGAGCAGGCCGTCGGGCAGCTCGGTGTAGAGCCCGGCCTGGACGAGCTCCATCTGGTCGGCGACGGCGTCGACGCCGTAGGGCTGGGCGAAGACGAACGCCTTGCGGTAGTCGTCCTCCTTGGTCACCTTGTCGAGCGCGTCAAAGAGCGGCTTCTGCGTCTCGCCCTGGGCCCACTCCGCGGCGGCGGCGAACTCGGGGTTCGTGGCCGGGAGCAACGCGGCCTTCTGCTGCGTCGCGAACGCCTCCGGCGGATCGGCCATCTTGGCGAGCAGCGGCAGGATCACCAGGTCCGACCGCTTGTCCTGCGGGATGTTGGTCGGCACCAGTTGCGCGTTGACCCGGTCGACGAACTCGTCGGCGAGGACCGGGCTCACGGCGATGCACGCCGCCGCCAGACCGCACGCCCAACCAACCACGTTCAGCATTCTTCGCATCGACGGCTTCTCCGCAGACTTGTTCGTTCGTGAAGATCCTTGGCGCTCCCCCCCCCTCCCCCTTCCCCGCTCTCCCTTTCCCCCTGTCCATGCCGATAAACCCTTGCACGGCAACGGCTTCGACACCGGTTATACGGCATCGTAGCAGAAAATGCTGCTCGTGGTCGAAGAATATCTTGCCGCCGGCGGCTGTGGCTCTTGGTGGCTCGGCTCTCCGAGCCGAGCGCTGGCGCTCGATTTCAGGTTCGCCCACGCACCGCTCGGAGAGCGGTGCCACCAAGGCATCGACCGACCAAAAAAGCTCGGAGCGTCCTTGGAAGGACGCCCGAGCGTTGATGCGAGAGAGGTTCTGGTCCCCCGCCGCGTGAGTATTCGCATGAACACGGTGAACGGGTCCGCGACTGGCGGCAGAATCAGCCGGCCGCCCGCGTCGCCGTCTTGCCTCCCTTGCCGGAGGCCGCCGGCGTGCCGTTGGCGCTTGCCGCGGCCTCGCGCCGGAAGAACCGGCTGGGCTTCTGGTCGTTGATCTGGGCGTTGAGCTTCCGCAGCGCCTCGTCGGCCACCTGGCGGACCCGCTCGCGGGAGATCCCGATCTCGATGGCGATCTGCTTGAGGGTCAGCGGCTCCTGCCCGTCGAGGCCGAAGCGCAGCCGCAGGATCCGCGCCTCCCGCTCGTCGATCGCGTCGAGCAGGCGGCGGATCGTCATCAGCTCGTCGTCCTTGAAAACACACTCCTCCGGCGGCAGGCCCTTCTCGTCGGCCAACAGGTCGCCGAGGTTCATCGCCTCTCCCGACTCGTCCAGCGGGGCTTGGGCCGCGGCCCGGAAGGCCTTGACCGCACGCTTGATGATGCGGATCTTCTTCAGCGGCAGCTGCATCTCGTCGGCCAGCTCCTGCAAACTGGGCTGGCGGCCGAGGGCGCGCTCGAGCTTGTGCGAGGCCTGCTTCCAGCGGGCGATCAGCTCGACCATGTAGGCCGGCACGTGGATCGGCTGGACCGCGTTGATCAGGGCCCGCTTGATCGCCTGCTTGATCCACCACGAGGCGTACGTCGAGAACCGCGCCCCCTGGGCCGGGTCGAACCCTTCGACGGCGCGCATCAGGCCGACGTTGCCCTCTTCGATGAGGTCCTGGAGGGACAGGCCGCGGTTGGCGTAGTTTTTGGCGATGGAGACGACCAGGCGGAGGTTGGCGCGGATCATCCGCTCGCGGGCGGCGGGGCAGTTGTCGTTGATGATGGCCCAACCGAGCGTCTTCTCCTGATCGGCGGTCAGGAGGGGCACCTCGTTGATCTGCCGGAGGTATAGCTGCAGTCCTGACTGCAACTCGGCACGGGCTTGGGCACTCAACGCTTTGACACCACGCACAGTATGACTTCCCTCAGTGGCGAGAACCGCCGGAGAACAGGGAAAAGACACGCCCGAAGGCCGCGTCTCAAGCTGTTCGCCGCGCACAGACCCGCGGTTCCATCGGCCCCTCGTTTTGCCCGCTTGAGGGTGTCAAGCGGCCGGGGGGGAAGGGGCCGTTGTTCTCGTGTTCCAGCCGTCGCGAGCCCCCAACTCGACCTCCGATATCCACACAATCCAACCATCGGCCGGAAAGGGCCGAGCCTCAAGCAAGGTCCGAAAAGAGAGCGGTCGTGGCTCCGGGGGCGCATGCGGCAGACGCCGCGGGAGAAGGCCAATGATAAGCCCGGTTGACGCGAAGAAAAGGGTGAAATCCCGCTCATCATTTCCGAGCCGCCCGACCCGAAAACCAGAACGGCCCGTTCCAACAGAGCGTATCCTTAAGCGATGATCCGACGGCCGGAAAATCCTAGCAGAATCTTTACAAATCTTCGGGCGGCCCGTACGCTCCCGAGACGCACGCCGGGGCGGAACATCACAGAAGGGATGGACGATGGACGGGGAGGCGGAGGGACGTGGTATGAGCCGTGACCTGACACGTCTGCTGAGCGAATGGCCGTATGAACCCGGCAAGATCAACGTCCGGTTGATCGACGGGGACGACGCCGAGCCGCGGATCCAGCTCCGCCTGGACCTGGGGATCATGCAGATGCGGACGACCGGCCGCCCGGACGGGGTGCTGCCGCACGGGTGCGAGAGCCTGCTGGAGTATCACGAGCAGCGGCTGGACGACCACGTCGACCAATCGGGTTCGGCGTCGGGGTTCACGCTGGATGAGGAGGCCTGCCGCGAGCTGCGCGAGGAGGCCGTCCAGTATTACCACCGCTACGTCTGCCTGATGATCCTCGAGGATTTCGACGGCGTGGTCCGCGACACGACGCGGAACCTGCGCGTGCTCGACCTGTGCGGCCGGTACGCCGAGACGGAGGCCGACCGGCAGATCCTCGAGCAGTTCCGCGCGTATATCACGATGATGCGGGCGCAGGCGCTGGCCCGGCAGGCGCTCAAGGACAACGAGCCCAAGGCGGCGGTCCTGGCGATCGACGAGGGGCTGGAGGCGCTGCAGCGGCACTTCACCGAGGCCGGGGAGTTCGAGTCGTACGAGGACTCGTCGGAGGTGCAGATCCTCCGCGGCATGCGCGAGGCGCTCACGCCCAAGCTGCCGGTGAGCCAGAAGTCCGAGCTCCGCGCACGCCTGCAGAAGGCGCTCGAACAGGAGAACTATGAACTCGCGGCCATCCTGCGCGACGAGCTGAAGCTGATGAAGGAGTAGGAAGGCCGCAGGCCGTTGAGAATCGCAGTGTTATGGAGTATTTATGGCAAATGCCACAGACAAAACCACGTTCGCCGAGTTGAACAAGAACCTGCAAGGCTGCTTCGATCGTCTTCAACAGACGGGAAAGCCGCTGTTCATTACCGCAGAAAACTCTCCGCAGGCCGCTGTTTTGATGAAGGCCGAACTGTTCGACGAGCTCATTGAAAAAGCACTCATGCTCGACAGCCTTGCGGCAATCGACCAGAGTCTAGAAGACGTCAAAGCGGGTCGTGTCCGAGATTTTCGTGAGGCAATTCATGATATCGCCCGAGACCTCAACCTCACGATCAACCCATGATCGGGTATCGGGTAATTATCACCGACAAAGCGTCTCAACGGATTCGCGAGCAAGCGACATACATCGCCGTTGAATCGCAAGCACCGCTGAATGCTGAGAGGTGGCTCGATCGCGTGCTTACAGCCGCAGAGACGCTCCAGCACATGCCGCGGCGGTGCCCCATCGCCCCTGAAAATAAGTCGCGACCGAGTCTTGAGTTGCGAGCGTTGAATGTGGATGGTTACTTGATTTTGTTCACAATTGATGATGCACATTGTACGGTAACTGTCGTAGGTGCCCGACACGGCCGACAACTGCCAAAACCCGATGAAATCAAGTAAACGGCAACCTTGAAGGGTTGCTTATTGCCTGCTGCCTTGTTTTCGCTCCCCCAGCCTCTCCATCACCTCGCGGCTCATCATCTCGGCCGCGGCGACCTCTTCGACCACCACGTGATCGGCCCCGAGGCTGGTCGCCATCATCCCCTTGGACAGGAAGTTCGTCCGTGCGGCGATGAACACGCCGGGGTTGATCGAACGGATCACCTGGCAGGCGCGGATCGTCGCCTCGTCGTCGGGGATCGTCAGCACCACCGCGTCGGCGTGGTGGATGCCGGCCGACTCGAGCACCTCGGGGTTGGTGATGTCGCCGTAGTGCGCCGAGCGCTTGAGCCGCCGCTGCGAGCGGACGGTCTGCACGTTCATGTCGACGATGGCGCAGCGAGTGCCGGCGTCTTCGAGCCGGTCGGCGACCGCGCGCCCGACGACGCCGAAGCCCGCGATGATGACGTGCCCACGGCCGCCGTTTGTGCCCGCATTCTCCGCGGTTCCCGCCGATTCACCCCCGTGCTCGCTTTCCGCCCCCTCACCCTGAGCGGGCGGCGCGTGGGCGGGGACCTCTTCGCCGAGGTCGGGCCGCTTGATCCACGGCGGCGAGCGGAAGCGCGTCGCCCTCGGCTTGAGCTTGTGGCTCGAGTGGTACATGATCGGCGTCAGCAGCAGCGACAGGAAGACCAGCGCGATGAGCAGCGGCTGCACGTGCTTGCCGATCAGGCCCAGCTCGTCCCCCGCGACGCCGAGGATGACGAGGCTGAACTCGCCCCCCTGCGCGACGATCACGCCCAGCGGCAGCGCGACCGTCGCCGCGGCCCCGGTCGCCCACGCGGCGAAACTGTTGCTGAGGACCTTGACCCCCAGCAGCGCGACCAGGGCGAGCCCGACGACCCACCACGAGTCGAGCACCGCCGAGCCGTTGAGCCCCAGGCCGACCACCGTGAAGAAGACCGCCATCAGCAGGTCGCGGATCGGCGAGAGCTGCCCGGCCAGTTGATGGCGAAAGGGCGTCGAGGCGAGCAGGAACCCGGCGAGGAACGCGCCCAGCTCGGGTGAGAAGCCGAGCACGCTGGTGAGCACCGCCGCCCCGAGCGCGGCCCCCGCGGCGAGGACGAGCAGCACTTCGGAACCACCGACCCGCGCGGCCTCGTTGAGCAGCCTCGGCAACAGCACCTTGCCGAAGCCCACCAGCACCGCGATCCCCGCGACCGCGACCAGGGCGTGGACGAGCAGGTCTGACGCGCCGCCGTGCGTGCCGCCCGCGCCGCCCGCCGCCCCCCCCGGGCCCCCCGCCCCTCCCGCGACCCCCGCGACCGTGCCGCCTACTGCGTGGGCGACGTTGCCGACCTCGTCGCCGGGCGCGGTGACGCCGCCCCACTGCGCGATCAGCGGCAGGACGGCGAGGAAGACGATGCTCAGCAGGTCCTGCGTCACCATCAGGCTCACGCAGATGCGCCCGACGGGCGTGCGCATCTCCCGCTCCTGCTGGAGGAGGCGCAGCACGACGGCCGTCGAGGAGATCGACATCGCCATGCCGATCGCGACCGCCGTCGGCACGCTCAGGCCGAAGGCCATCGCGACCAGCGTGATGAGCACGGCCGAGCCGAGCGTCGAGCCGATGCCGAGGGCGAGCATGTTGACCAGGCGCGAGCGGATCGCGCCCAGGTCGAGGTGCAGCCCGACGGTGAACATGAGCAGGATGATCGCCAGGCCGGAGATGGCCTTGATGTGCGCTTCTTCGCTGACCAGTTGCAGGGCGTGCGGCCCGATGAGCGCGCCAGTGATGAGAAAGCCCGGGATCGTCGAGAGTCTGAGGCGGCCCAGCAGCACGGCGACCAGCCCCGCCGCCGCGAGGATGACGAGCAGGTCCAGGACCACGGCCTGGGTCGAGGCATCGGCCGACGCGAGAAGGAAGGGCATACGCACAATGATATCGAGGAAGCGGCCCGGGCGCTCTCATACGAGACGCGAAGCGCCCCCCCGAGCGAGCGTGTGGGACGCTGAAGATCGGTACACGCTCCCTTACGGTCGCGTCTCGTATGCTTGACCGACCAGACGTTTGTCGCGGCCGTGCTTCTTGAGGAGCACGGAAAGGAGCGTGATGTCCGCCGGCGTGACGCCCTCGAGGCGCAGCGCCTGGCCGAGGGTCGCGGGGCGGAAGCGGGTGAGGGCCACCCGCGCCTCGGTGCGGAGCGACGGCAGGACGTGGTAGTCCAGGTCGGTCGGCAGCGGCGTCCGCTCGGTGTCGGCGCTGCGGCGGACCTCGGCGTGCTGCCGATTGATGTACGCCGAGTAGAACCGCTCGGTGTGCGCGGTGTAGAGCGCGTCCCGATCCGCCGGCGTGACGGCGACGCCCCTAGCGCGGAGCGTGTCGGCGAGGTCTTCGGGCGAGAACTCCGGCCGTCGGCACAGGTCGGCGATGAGCACGCCGTCGACGCGCTGGCGGTCGATCACCTTGGCAAACTCGTCGAGCCGCACGCGGCGGCGAGCACACAGCGTGCTGCGCAGCCGGCCGAGCTCCGTCGTCGCCAAGAGCCCCAGCTCTTCGGCCAGCGGCGTGAGGCGGTCCGCCGAGTTGTCCGCACGCAGCAGCAGCCGGTGCTCCGCACGGCTCGTGAACATCCGGTACGGCTCCACCGGCGTCTTGGTCACCAGGTCGTCGAGCAACACGCCGATGTACGCCCGATCGCGACCGAGCGTGACGAGCGAATGACTGCGCGAAAACCGTGCGGCGTTGATGCCCGCGACGAGCCCCTGGCCCGCCGCTTCTTCGTAGCCGCTCGTGCCGTTGATCTGCCCGGCGAGGAACAACCCCTCGACGCGCTTGGTCATGGTCGTCGCCGCGATCTGGTGCGGCTTGACCATGTCGTACTCGACCGCGTACCCGTACCGCACGATCTCGGCCGCCCCGCACCCCGGCATCGTGCGCACGAGCTTGTCCTGCACGTCCCGCGGCAAGGACGTCGAGATGCCGTTGCAGTAGACCCAGTCGTCGCGCAGGCTCTCCGGCTCCAGAAACACCTGGTGGCTCCCGCGCTCCGAAAACCGCACGACCTTGTCCTCGATCGACGGGCAATACCGCGGCCCGGCGCTCTCGATCTGCCCCGTAAACATCGGCGCACGATCGAGATTCTGCCGGATCAGCTCGTGCGCCTCAGGGGTCGTCGATGTGAGCGCACAGGCGACTTGCGGCAGCACCGGGAATGTCGAGAGGGAAGGTGTCCCAAACGAATCGGCATTCGGCAACCGGCATTCGGCATTCGCAGAATCGACCTTGCCGTTTGGATCGACGAATCCCGAATCCCGAATTCCGAATCCCGTCCTGCCTGACAGATCGCTGAACGGCGTCGGCTCGTCGTCGCCCGGCGCGGGGGCCAGTTCGTCCCACCGGATACTGCCGCGGCGGAGGCGGGGAGGCGTGCCGGTCTTGAGGCGTCCCAGCTCGAAGCCCAGCTCGCGCAGCGCCCCGGAGATCCCTTCGGCCGGGGCTTCGCCGAAGCGGCCGCCGGGGGTTTGCGTTTCGCCGGTGTGCATCAGGCCGCGCATGAACGTGCCGGTGGTGAGCACGACGGCCGGCGCGGCGAACGCTTCGTCACCGACGATCACGCCACGGATGCGATCGTCTTCGACGAGCAACCGATCGACCGCGCCGGCGACGACGTCGATCTCGGGGCGCGAGGCGATGAGCCGCTGGACGGCGTCGGCGTAGGCGTGTTTATCGCACTGGGCACGCGGGCCGCGGACGGCGGCGCCCTTGGAGGCGTTGAGGACCTTGAACTGGATCCCCGCGGCGTCGGCCGCCAGGCCCATCAGGCCGCCCATCGCGTCGATCTCGCGTACGATCTGACCTTTCGCAAGCCCGCCGATCGCGGGGTTGCACGACATCACGCCGATCTTGGCCGGATCGAGCGTAACCAACGCCACAGCGCTCGGCTCACCGAGCAGATTCGCCGCGGCCCACGCGGCCTCGACGCCCGCGTGCCCGCCGCCGATCACGATGACCTGGTAAGAACGGGGTCGCACGGGGAAGTATATGAGCGGGCGTGGGGCGTTCCGAGTGCGGGCTTCAGGGCTCACGCGGCAAGCCTGGCGCTCTTATACGAGACGCGAGCGTGAGCGAGCGTGTCCTGTCTCCAGCGTTCCACACGCTCGCTCGGGGGGGGGCGCTTCGCGTCTCGTAAGAGGACATCAATCCCAAAGCCTGTCATTCGAAACTTATTCACCCTTGCGGCTGAGGAACAACGCCGCCGTTGTCTTGCGCAAAGGTCGTCGACACCGTGCCGCCCGTCGCGTTGGCGCGTTGGAGGATGCCGTCGAGCAAGCCGCGGACCTCTTCGGCCATCTTGGTGTTGGGGAACTCGTTGATGATCCGCCGCCCGACCGCCGCCGCCTGCGCCCACCGGCGGTCCTGCACGGCCAGCTTGAACTGCGCCCCGAGGTTCTCCCTCGCCTTGGAGACGATCCCCCGGGCCATCTCGCGGAACGGCTCGGCCTCCTCCGGCGTCAGGTACAGGTCCAGCTCCTTGAGCAGCGTCATCCCCTCCTCGGTGCGCCCGGCGCTGGCCGCCTCGGCGAAGCGGCGCTCGAGGTCGCCGCGGTACACGCCGCGTGCCTGCACGACGCGCTCGCGCAGGTTCTCCACCCGCGGTGAGTCCGGGTACAGCCGGCCGATACGCCCCGCTTCCCGCAATGCCACGTCCCAGCGGCGTTGCACGATGAGCCCGTCGAGCCGCGCGATCGCGTCGGCGACGTCGCGGTCCTGCTGTGTCTCGCGTGCGGCGTGGATCCGCGCGCGGAACTCCTCGGCCTCGGCGCGGTAGCCGAAGCGTTCGGCCAGCTCGCTGACGAGCACGAGGGCCGCGTCCCACTCCTCGGCGGCGATGTCTTCCTCGATGGCGCGATACAGCAGGTCGCGTTCGGTCTTGCGGTTGAGCACACGCCGCGCGTCGGCCGAGAGGCACGACTGCTCGCTCATCACGCGGACCTCTTCGCACAGCCGCTCGATGCTGTCGAGCACCTTCTTGCTGTCGTCGCGCTTCCGGCGGGCGAGGTAGACCACGCCCGGCCCGACGGTGAGCACCATCAGGATGCCGATGTACCCGGCCATGCGGAACTCCTGGCGGAGCGGGTGCTGGCGGGTCTCGAGGCCGAAGCCCAGGAGCGTCGCGGCAAAGGCCGTCGCCAGCACGTAGCAGAGCGCGGCGACGACGTTGACCGTGTGGCTCTTGCGCCGCTTGCGACGCGGCGTCGAAGGAGCGGAGAGGTCGCCGGTGCCGCTGGTAGAACGATCCATGCCAGACTCCCTGTCAAAGGGCCAAAGATCCACATAGCCAAAGGGCCAAACTCAAACCGATAGAGCCCGAAGCGGTCTTCCGAATTTGGCCATTTGGCTCTTTGCCATTTGGCCATTTATCTCAACTCCCCGGCGTCGCCTCGCCGCAGTTGCGCGTCACCGGCACCAGGCAGAGGAACCGCAGGCCGCTGGGCCCGGCCTTGAACTGGTGCTCCTCGTCGGCGGGGACGTAGACGACGTCGCCTTGGCGGATGGGGTTTTCTTTGCCTTCGAGGAAGACCGTGCCGCCGCCGTCGACGATGAAGACCTCGTGCTCGTAGTCGTGGCTGTGCCGGGGCGAGTGCCCGCCGGGGCCGACGCGGAAGTGCCGCAGCGCAAAGTTGGGCGCGCCGTCGCCCCGCCCGACCATGACGGCCATCTCGATGTCCTTCACCCCGGCCATGTCGACCGGCTTGCCGGGCGTCTCATTGATGTTGCGGATGACCATTCAAAGAACTCCATACAGATGAGGTGCGGTTGCGCTCACGCCCGGGGACGCGGCCCCGGGCCTCAAAAAATAGTACGTTCCCTCAGGACTCCGCAAAGAGTCGCGTAGCATCCCCGATGAGTATGTCACAGCCCGGCTCATTATCGACCAAAGCGGCCCCCGACGGCAGCATGAAACCGGAGATCACCCCCTTCACACTCGGCCCCTTCCAGACCAACTGCTACGTCGTCCGCTTCCCAACCTCGACCGACTGCTGGCTGATCGACGCCTCCTTCGGCATGACGCCGGTGATCGAGCACGTCAGAGCCGCGGGCCTCACCCCGACCGCCCTCATCCTCACGCACGCGCACGTCGACCACATCGCCGGCGTCAGCGACGTCCGCGCGGCCTTCCCCGGCATCCCGGTCTACCTCCACGAGGCCGAACAGGACTGGCTCGGCGACCCGCTCCTCAACCTCTCGGCGATGATGGGCATGCCCGTCACCGCCGCCCCGGCGGACCGCCTGCTCACCGGCAAAGCGGGCGAAACACTCGTGCTTGAAAGCCGAGGGGCTCAGCCCCTCGGTCCGAATATCGCCGGCAAACCTGGCGCCGCCGGCGAAGTTTGGATGGTCATCCACACGCCGGGGCACTCGCCGGGCGGGATCACGCTCTACCACGAGCCGTCCGGCACGGCGATCGTCGGCGACACGCTCTTCCGCTCGTCGATCGGGCGCAGCGACTTCCCGGGGTCGGACCCCGCAACGCTCCGCCAATCGATCGTCGAGAAGCTCTACACGCTGCCGCCGATGACGACCGCCTACCCCGGGCACGGCCCCGAGACCGTCATCGACTTCGAACGCAAGACCAACCCGTTCGTCCGCGGCTCTCAGACCGACTGAGAACGCGGAGGGCGCGGAGATCAGCAGAGGCGCGGAGAAATCAATCCAGGTCTAAACACAGAGGTCACGGAGAACGACTGCTCCGTGACCTCCGTGCCCTCTGTGTTCGGTTGTTATGTCTTGGCTCTGCGTTCTCCGCGGATCTCTGCGCACTCCGCGTTCTCGGGATATTTAGTCTTCCGCCGCGGGGTGGCTGGCGACGGTGGCGTTCTGCCGCACGGCCGTCAGGAGCCGCTGCACCGTCTCGTCCTGCGGGTTGAGCCGGCAGGCCTGCGTGATCGCCAGGATGGCCTCGTCGGTCCGCTGCAGGTCCTGCAGGATCAGCCCCTTGAGGACCAGCGGCGAGGGCTGGCCGGGGGCGCGCTCGATCGCCGCGTTGACCGTCTCCAGCGCCCGGTCGGGGTACCCCTCAACGCGGTACTGCATGGTGCGGAAGAGGTAGCCGTCGGGCGACTCGGGCGTGAGGGCGATGAGCCGCCCGGCCGCCTGACGCAGGTTGACCCGGTCGTTGAGCGTGCAGGCGACGTTGCCCAGGTCGGTCCACGCGCGGACGTCCTTCGTCCCCGCGGCGTCCGAAGTCAGATCGAGCAGCACCGTCCGCGCCTCCACCGGGCGGCCGATCGCCACCAGGCAGCGCGCCCGCATGTGCTTGAGGTCGCGCCGATCTTCGTTGCCGGGCATCTCCAGCAGCTTGCCGATGTTGAACTCCGCCTCGGCGAACTGATTCGCGCCGATCTCGGCGCGGACGAGGTCTTCGAGGATCGCCGGATCGTCCGGGGCCAGGCGCTGCGCCTCGGTGAGGTATTCCACCGCCTTGGCCGGGTTGCTGCGCAGCAGCGCGATCTGCCCGAGGCTCTGGCGGACCGCGGCGTTGTACTGGAACTCGCCCTGGCGAGAGTCCAAGAGCGACTGGGCCGCGTCGAGATTGCCCTCCTGGATGTACATCTCCGCCGCGGCGACGACGTACTGCGCGTTGGCGTCGTCCAGCTCGGCGGCCTTGAGGTAGCGGGCCCGCGCCAGCTCCGGCTCGTTGAGCCGTTCGTACACGACGCCGAGGTAATACTGCGCGTCGACGTTCTCTTCTTCGAGCTCCTGGGCGCGGACGAGCGCGTCGTGCGCCTCTTCGAGCCGGCCCATCTCGATGAGGATCCGGCCTCGGAGCACGTGGCTCTTGGCGACTTCCTCGTTGAGCGCGATCGAGCGGTCGACGCTCTTGAGCGCCTTCTTCAACTCGCCGGCGAGGAACTGCTGCTGGGCCTGCTGCCACTCCGTGCCGCTCTTGAGCTGGGCCATGCGGAGCTGGGCCTGGTCGATGCCTTCCTTGGTGTACTCGCCGTGTCCGTGGCACCCGGTGAGGCCGGCGGCCGCGATCAGGGCCGCCGCGGTGATCGTGCTGATGGTCTTCATCTGAAATGCTCCCGTGCTGAGTCGTGCTGAAACGGTGCGATGGATCCGCTTCCCCTCGCCGCGAGTCATCGGCGTTTTCGCCGGCCCGGTTCTGGGACGTTCGGAAAGTGCGGACGAAAACATGAGCCGGGCGTGCGAAATGGTGCCCGGATCAGGTGGCTTAGACGTGGCACAGACGCACGAAAAAAGCCCAGGGAGTGCCCTGGGCTTCGTGCTCACCAGCATTCAAGAACGGTGTTTACTCGCCGTCGGTCTCGACGCCCGAGAGGGTCGGCTGGGCCGGGACTTCCTTCATGGGCTCCACGACGGTGTCGGACTTGGTGGCCGGCGTGGTGGTGGTCGCGACGCTGGTGTTCGTCGTCGGCTGAGCCGCGGCGAAGCGGTCCAGCGGGGCTTCTTTGGCGTCAAAGCCGGCGGCCCAGAGCTGGCCGGTCTGCGGGTTGTAGATCCAGCCGTAGTTGGTGTGGAACTTGGTGTCGGGGGCGGCCCCGATGACGACCTTGGAGGCGTTGGGCCCGCCGATCCACGGGTTGACCGGCGCGGTGCGGATCATCTGCGAGTCGACGAGCGACTGCCAGCCGCTGCTGCCGCTGCCATGCCCGAGGTCCGGCAGAGCGCCGTCGTTCATCACGCTGTAGAGGTCGATCTGCCCACGCAACGCGGGGAGCACCCGCTTGACCGCGGCGACCGAGTCCTGCTGCAACTGCGCCTCGGTCTGCGGCCCGGTCTGCTGCTGCTGGGTCGTCGTCGCAGCGGCCTGCTCGCCGGTGGTCGGCGTCGCGGGGAAGGTCTGCATCTGCCCCGTGCTGGAGGTGCCGGTCGGCGAGAAGAAGGCGTATTCATCGGTGAAGGGCGCTGACGCGGTCGTCTGGTACGGCGTCGCCGCCGTCGACCCGTTCGCCGACGCGAAGGTCGTGTAGGGGCCGGAGTAGATGTTCTGGCTGAACGCGTCGCTGTTCATCTCGCGACGCGGCAGGTTGTGGTGCTTGTCCGGCGTGTGGTAATACTCCGGGGCCGGGGCGTCGGGGATGGACTGGATCCGCTTCTGCGCCTCGCCGTGGATCGTCTCATTGAGCAGCGAGTTCATCGGCCAGATCTCGCGCTCGTTGATGATCTTCTCACGCAGGGCGTAGACGTCCGGCTGCAGCGGGTTGAGGGCCAGCGAACGCTGCACGTGGTACAGAGCCCGCTGCGAGTTGCCCTCGCGGAGCAGACGCTCGGCCTCGACGTTGTGGGCCGAGGTCATCCGCTCGCGGCTCCAGGGGAGCAGGCCCTGGCGGCTGCCGGCGCGGAGACGGACGATGTCGTCCTCGGCGCGGTCGGCGGCGTCGGTGAGCACCTGCTCGGAGACGATCGACGGCGTGATCAGGAAGATGATCTCCGAACGCACCGTGCTGTCGTCGTTGCCGCGGAACGCCGCGCCGACGATCGGGATGTCGCCCAGGAACGGCACCTGGCGGCGGGTCAGCGTGGTCGCCTCGCGGAACAGGCCGCCCAGCACCACCGTCTGCCCGTCATGCACGTTCACGTTCGTCACCAGCTCCTGCGTGATCTCGTCGGGGATCGTCACGACCGCGCCCGTCGCGTCGGTCACGTCGCGGATCTCCGCCTCGGAGACCTGCGGCTTGAGCTCCATGCGGATGTCGCCGTCCTTGCCGACGAACGGCCGGAAGTAGAGCTGGGTACCGGTGTCGAGGAACTCGACGGTCTGCGTGGTGGACGTCTCCGACGAGGTCGTGCTGAGGTAGCCGACGCGGCGGCCGACGAGCACGCGGGCCGGCTGGCGGTTGAGCGCGAGGATCTTCGGGTTCGAGAGGATGCTCGTGTCGGTGATCTGGTCGAGCATGCGGAGGAAGATCGCCACGTCGCCGCCGACGATGCCGACCTTCAGCGTGCCCGGGCCGGAGACGTTACCCGTGCCGGTGGTGATGGCGGTCGCCTGGTTGTCGGCCGGCGAGACGCCGGTGGAGCCCGAGCCGCCGCGGATGAGCGCGCCCGCGGCGCCCAGCGGCCCGCCGGAGCTGGCGAAGTCGAGGAAGTCGATGTCGCCGATGATCGAGAAGTCGACGCCCCAGGCGTTGGCCTCGTTCAGCGTGGCCTGGAGGATCGTCGCCTCGACGAGCACCTGGGCCGGCTTGGTGTCCAGCTCCTTGATGAGCGCCTCGATCGCCTCGATGTTCTCCTCGTAGTCATAGACGACGAGGGTCGCGGCGAGGGCGTACTCGTCGGAGCTGAAGGCGGGCTTCTCAGAGCCGGCCTTGGTGACGGCGTTGGTCTTGATCGTGCCGCCGTCGGTCGAGAGCAGGTCCTTGACAAACTCGGCGGCGTCGTTGGCGTTGAGGTAGTTGAGCTTGATGACCTTGGCGACGCGCTTCTTGAGGGCCTTCTCGATCTCCTGGAGTTCCTGGCGGGTGTAGACGTAGATGAAGTTGCCGTCCTCGAGGTAGCCGTAGCCGTTGACGTGGAGGATGGAGTCGAGGGCCTGGTAGAAGGTGACGCCGTAGAGCGTGGCGGTGACCTTGCCGCCGACGTTCTTGGAGGCGATGATGTTCTTCTGGGTCTGGATGGAGAGGAGTTCGAGGACGTTGGCGAGGTCTTCGTCCTTGACGTGGAGGTCGACGGTCATCTGATCGGAGACCTTGACCTTGGAGTCGGCGTTGACGGCCGCGCCGCCCCCGCCGCCGCGCATCGGGTCGCGGGGGTTGTCGGCCTGGGCGACTTGGACGCCGTAGGACCCTTCGTCGGCGCGTGCGGCAAACGCGGGCGCCAACAGGCAGACCGCCGCGGCGATCGCCGGGACCTTGCCGGCCGAAAGGACCAGTTCACGAGCGGTGCGGACGCGGTTCATCGACATAGTGGGCTCTCCGTTTGGCCTGCCTGTCCCCCCCGCACCCGTGCCTCTCTGGGTGGCTTTAGGCGGGAGTGCGAAAACATTGCTCTGCGGCGGTGCGCATGCCGCACACGTATGCGGCTGTCGATTCTGTCGTCCGTGTGCATAAGGCACTTTGGCAAAACAGGGAAGACCCGGTGAACTTGCACGGCTCTCGCAACGCCTGACACCCAAACACGGGTGGATGGAACAATCCGCGGGTATAACTCCTGACTGACCTTGACAGCCGTATAACCCCGACGGACCCGCGAAAAAATCGCGGCGGCTGCATCTTCTTCAGTCCGTCTTGTCCACACCGCTATCCGGCCCCGCGCAGGCGTTGCCGCCCGCACGAGCCGCATATCGCGCACGCGATCTGCACCGCCTTGTGCAGGATCGGCTTGCACGCGCCGATGGAGATCGTCGAAGAGTCGCGGTGCGTCCTCGTGGGCGGCCGCTGTTCGACAACGGCTCGGCGTCAAGGGAACAGCCCGGTGGACAAAGGCAGCCTCATCGGCTCTGTCATCATGACCGCCTGCGTGTGTCTGGTCTTCTACATGGCCACGCACGGGCACGTCGAGGCGCTGTGGTCGCTCAAAGGGTTCATCATGGTGATCTGCGCCTCGATCGGCGCGGTCTTCATGTCCATGGATTTCAACCGCGTCCTCGCCGTGCCCGGCTACATGAAGAAGTTCCTGATCTACAAGGGCCAGCCGATGACCGAGACGATCAAGCAGCTCTACGAGCTGGGCGAGAAGGCCCGCCGCGACGGCATCCTCGCCCTCGAGAGCGAGATCTCCAAGATCTCCGACCCGTTCCTCGCCTCGGGCCTCAAGGCCGCCGTCGACGGCACGTCGCCGGAGAACCTCGAAGCGACCATGCGCCTCGAGATCCTCGCGATGCAGGACCGGCACAAGTCGGGCAAGAAGTTCTTCGACATCCTCAAGACCTACGGCCCGGGCCTCGGGCTCGTCGCCACGCTCATCGGTCAGATCGGCATGTTCTCGGCCCTCGGCGGCGAGATCTCCGTCATGGGCCACATGCTCGCGGTCGCCGTCGTCGCGACGATGTACGGCACCATCATCGCCAACTGCATCGCCGGGCCCGTCGGCGACAAGCTCGCCATGCGCTCGGCCGAAGAGATCCTCAACCGCGAGATGGTGCTCCAGGGCATCCTCTCGATCCAGGCGGGCGACAACCCGCGCGTCACCCTCGACAAGGTCTCGGCCTTCGTCCCAGCCGCGGCTCGGGCCAAGCTGAAACTGGCGGCGTAAGCACGAGGCCAAAGGCCATTGGCCATTGGCCGATGGCAAGACAGACAAAGCCAGTGCCGAATGCCGAGTGCCTTATGCCTTCTTTCTCATGATCCTTGTCTTCTCGCCTGGTGATTCACATGGCCGACCACGAAAAGCATGACGATCACGGCGAGGGCGGGCACGGCGGCGGGGGCCACGGGGGCGGCCATCACGGGCCGGGCGGGCACGCCGCGCACGAGGAGCACGAGGAAGGCTGGATCGTCTCCTTCGCCGACAACTGCCTCCTCCAGATGGGCTTCTTCGTCATCCTCCTGGCCCTCAACCTCAAGCCCGCCGCGACCGGCGGCGGCGCGGGCGGGCCCGGGGGCAACGGGTGGCCCACCGACGCCGACCCCGCCTTCATCGACGGCATCCTCGCCATCCGCGAGGCCTTCGGCTCGCTCCCCGACATGAACTCGACCGTCCCCGGCGACCAGGCGCTCATCCGCCGCATGAAAGAGCGCATGAGCCAGGGCGAGACCCGCGCCCCCGGCCCGGCGGGGAACAAGAAGAACGTGCAGGCGCCCGACGCCGCCGACACCAGCAGCACCTACGGCCTGGTCACGTTCGCCGACCACTCCACGCAGATCACGCCCGAGTGGCAGCCGACGATCGACGACTTCGCCGACGCGGTGAAGGGCAACCGCTGGCTCGTCGAGGTGCGCGGGCACGCCGCCCCGAGCGAGGCCTTCGGCAACGAGGAGACGGCGCGGCGGCTCTCGTACGACCGCGCCTTCGCCGCCGGGCAGGCGCTGGCCCGCGCGGGCGTCGACTGGTCGAAGATCCGCCTCATCGCCGTCGGCACGGCCGACCCGGCCAAGCCGCGTGCGTTCGACACCACCGGGCGCAGCGAGAACCGCCGCGTCGAGATGATCCTCACCGACAAGCCGATGCCGAAGGACCCCTTCACCCGCGAAGAGTAAGGGCTCGTCGAAGACGCCTTCCTACGAGACGCGAGTGTAAACGAGCGTGTCTTTTATTGTCCTACACGCTCGCTGCCGCTCGCGTCTTGTTCGCCTGCTTCTGCACCGCCCGGTCCTTCCGCCACAAGACGGCCAGCAGGATCACGATGCCGATCAGCAGGTACAGGTCCGCGAGGTTGGAGACATACGGCCAGATCTCGCCGTCGCCGCCGAAAGGTTTGAAGCCCAACGGCCATTTCACCCCGGGCAGCGGGTGGATGAAGTCGCGCACGCACGCGTAGGCGAGCCGGTCGTAGAGGTTGCCGAGCCCGCCGCCGAGCAGCAGCGCGATGCCGATGTGCGACCAGCGGTCCTTCGGCCCCGTCCACCGCAAAAACATCCACGCGCCGAAGCCCAGCGCCAGCAGGCTGAAGCCCACGAAGAACCAGCGCTGCCCCGGCCCGATGCCGAAGATCGCGCCGGGGTTGAGCACCAGCGTGAACTCGAGCCCCGACGGGACGACGACCCTGGGCGAGTGCCGCGGGATGAGCGTGGTGACCAGCCGCGGGTCGTCGAGGCTCTTGGCCAGGACCTCTTCGCGTTTGATCTCGACGGGCACGCCGACGACGCTCGGGACGGAGAACGCATCGCAGCCCATGAAGACCAGGCGCTTGCTCCCCAGGTCGGTGACGATCGCCAGGAGCATGACGCCGACGAGCGTGATCCACGCGGCCGGGCTCCGCGCCGTGCCGCGCGGACGGCACGCGGCGCGCGCCGACGCCGCGGCGGCCGCAGGCTCAGCCTTGGCGTCAGGCCCGGCTGAAAGGCGCTCAGAAGAAAGATTTGTATCGCTCATCACTCGTGACCGAACTCGCGCGACCCGCTTCGACTCTCATACGAGACGCGAGCATAAGAGGATTATGCAAAGAATTTGAACCACGGAGCACACGCAAGACCACAGAGAAAGGCACAAACACAGGACTTGGCTCAACACCCACGCGAGAGACTGGATGCGAGTCTCTGTGTCCTCCGTGATCTCTGTGGTTCAAACTGGTTTTTCATGATTCTTTGTTCGTTCGGACACCTCAACCTTGCATAATCCGCGTGAGCGAGCGTGTAGGACGCTGGAGATCAGAACACGCTCGCTCACGCTCGCGTCTCGTATGAGAGCGCCGGGTTCGATGCAAAGCCTCTCTCGGCTCATTCCGAATCCGACTCGTACTGCACAGGGCGGCTCTGCATGATCCCCGGCCGGCGCTCCAGCTCGCGGGCCGCCTCGACCGAGTACCGCGCCCACGGCAGCTCTTCCAGCCGCGCCGGCGGGATCGGCACGCCCGTCAGCTCGCACAGGCCGTACGTCCCCTGCTCGATGCGCTCCAGCGCCCCGTCGATCTCCTTGAGCAGCTTGCGGTCGACCTGCGCCAGGTCGAGCGAGAGCGACTGGTCGAAGGTGTCCGAGCCCTGCTCGGCCATGTGCTGCGGCAGCGACGAGAGCGAGCCGCTCGTCGACTGACGCAGCGCCTCCTCTTCCATGTTGGAAATGTCGCCCACCAGCTCGGCCCGCTTGCGCAGCAGGATGAGCCGGTACTTCTCCAGCTCCTTCTTGGGCATCTTGGGGGCCTTGTCGCGGTTGGCCTGGACCTGCTCGGGCGTGAGCGGCCCGCTCGCCTGGGCCGCCTGCGGGCCGGAGGGGATCAACGGCTTCCACTTGGCGCCCGGCTTGAGCAGCGGCTCGTACGCCGGGAACTCGATCTTGGGCTTGGGCTTGTTCTTCTTGACCGTCTTGCTGTTGTTGACGATCGTGATGCCCTTCGGACCGCCCGCGTTGCCGCCCGCGGGGGTCGCCCCGGCGGCCGCCCCGCCCGCCGCGGCAGACGCCGG